>JANPFX010000113.1:0-11207 GCA_031423635.1 Acidimicrobiia bacterium
GACAGCAAGCACGTAACCGAACGTAGTCGGCTATTCGGCAGGGAAATGGTCCTCCTCCCCCGGCGTCACGCCGCTACGGTGCTGATATGCCGAGGCGTCTCCGAGTGGGTGAGCTCCGAATCGCTACGGAGGGTCTTGCCATCTTCCGGGCGTTCATGAGCGGTGACGATGCCGACATCCACGCACGGCTCGACGGCATACGAGCGTCGCTGCGGTCGCTCGACGACGGAACCGATGACGACATCGAGCGGCTCGCGGTGGACGTCCGCGAGCTCGAAGCGGTCGAGGGTTACGCCCGCTGGGCGCCGAGCTACGACGATCCGGGGAACCCGCTCATCGACATCGAGGGCGCCGTCATGCGTCGGCTGGTCGGTGCCCCACCGTGGGGTGACGTGCTCGACGCGTGCACCGGGACCGGGCGTCACCTCCGCTGGCTGGCCGAACAGGCGGCGTCGGCAACCGGCCTGGACCAATCAGCGGACATGCTCGCCCGGGCGAAGACGGCTGTCCCGTCGGCGTCGTTCCTGTGCGCCGACCTGCTCGGCGACCACGACGGCGACCTTCCCGACGCCTCGTTCGATCTCGTCGTCTGCTCGCTTGCCCTGACCCATTTCGCCTCCCTCGACGAACCCGTCGCCACCTTCGCCCGGCTCGTCCGGCCGGGAGGCCGCATCGTGATCACCGACGCCCACCCCGTCATGGCACTGCTCGACGGCCAGGCCTTCTTCTTCGAGGCGGACGGATCGACGCCGTTCGTCCGGAACCACGTCCACCAGATCTCCGCCTATCTCCGGGCGTTCCGGGCAGCCGGGCTGATCGTCGAAGACTGCGTCGAGTTCGTGCTCGGCCCGGACGACGGACCGGCCGGGAACGGCGTGGTCGCGCTCGTGGCGCCGGAAGCAAGCCGCGCCGCCTTCGTCGGCATGCCGTTCGTGCTCGGCTGGTCGCTGCGCCGGCGCGGCTGAAAACGGCATCGCTCCGAACGCATCCCGGCACGGCGTTGACCGGGGCTCGAGGCACGGGCAAGAGTACGAAGATGGTCTCTCGTACGGAAACAATCAGCTCACCAAGCGGTCCCCTGGGCATCCATGTGGAGCGGCCGGACGGCGATGGCCCGTTCCCGGTGGTGGTCTTCTTCCACCACGGACCGGGGCTCGACGGGGGCGCGAAGAAGACGATGGCCCGCATCGCCGACTGGGGCTACTACGTCATCTCCCATGACCGGTACCACCGCGCCGAGCCGTGGTACACGGCGAAGAGCCGAAGCGACGAGGAGATGAAGAAGATGTTCGGCCTGGTCCTCGGCACCTCCGAGGCCGACGTGGCCGAGGACCTCGGCGCCGTTCTAGCGTGGCTGCCGTCGGATCCGGCGGCACGCGGCGGGTCGATGGGCTGCATCGGCTACTGCATCGGGGCCCGTTCGTCGCTGTGCACGATTCGTGATCATGGCGACGTGTTCCGGGCGGCGGCCGGCCTCCATCCATCGTTCTGCACCACCAATGATCCCGACTCCGCGCACCTCGCCGTGCCGTCCTACACGGGGTCGCTTTACATCGCGTTCGGGTCCGCGGACACTATGCAACCTGCATCGGCCAACGTTGCGCTCATCGACGCGACCAACGCGTTGGAGAAGGGCGAGGCGGAGATCCATGACGGCGCCGACCACGGCTTCAGCGTGCACGGCGCCGCGTACCACGACGCCGCGGCGACGAGCTCCTACGAGCGGGTCAAAGTCATGTTCGACCGAGAGTTGAAGGCCTGACGCTCGGTTCCGAACAGCCGAGACGAAGGCGAGGCGACGCGCGGCGAGGAGGCGGAGAAGCCTGGCATCGTCGACCCGCCATCGGACAATGCGCGTCGTATCAACCCGACTTCCGCCAAACTCGTAGGCATGCGTGCGATCCGCCTCCACTCGTTCTCCGGACCCCTGACCGTCGAACACGTCCCCGATCCGGTCGCCGGGCCCGACGAGGTCGTCGTCGACCTGCTCTATGGAACGATCAACCCCCTCGATGTGTGGTGCTGCGCCGGCAACTTCGCGGCTATGACGCCACTCCCCCACACGCCGGGCGCCGAAGGGCTCGGCACCGTGAACGGCAAGCGGGTCATCGTGAACGGCGCCGGGATCGGCATCGCCCGTCCTGGCACGTACGCCGAAATGGTCGCGGTGCCGGCGTCGGCCATCACCGTCGTGCCCGACGACCTCGACGAGCTGCAGGTGGCGTCCCTCGGCATCGCCGGGGTCACGGCGTTCCGCTGCCTCGTGACGAAGGGCCGGGCCACGACCGCCGACACGGTGCTCGTCACCGGGGCGTCGGGTGGGGTCGGTTCGATCGTCGTGCAGCTGGCCCGCCACCGCGGCATCCGCGTGCTCGCCCAGACGTCGAGCCCGGCGAAGACCGACGAGTTGTTCGACCTCGGCGCGGACCGGGTCATCGTCGCCCCCGACGGGGCTGCTCTCCCTGCGGCGCTGGACGGCGAGGCGCCGACCCTTTTGGTCGACGGTGTGGCGGGTTCGTTCGTGCCGACACTCGTCGATGTGCTCGCCCCCGAGGGCCGCTACGTGAACTACGGAACCTCCGGCGGCACCGCCGTCACCTTTGATATGCGCACGTTGTACCGGAAAGGAGTTGTCCTCACGGGCTACACCGGGCTCCGTGAGACGTCGAAGGACGATGCGTTCGAGGCGCTGTTCGAGGCCGTCCGATCGGGGCACCTTCGCACGATCATCGACGCGGTGCTCCCACTCGAGGCAGCCGGGGACGCGCACGCCCGCATCCTCGATCGCAAGGTCGTGGGCAAGCTGCTGCTGAACGTCCGCGCCTGACCTGATGCAGCTCCGAGGGATCTTCTTCGACTTCGACGGGCTCGTCACCGACACGGAGAGCGCGGTGCTCGCCTCCGCCGCGTCGATCTTCAGCGATCACGGGGCAAACCTGCCGATGGAGCGGTGGCTGAGCGTCGTCGGCACGTCGCAACCGCGAGGTTTCTGGGGACCGTGGCTGTCGGAGCAGACCGGTCTCGACCATGATCACGACGCGCTGTGGGAGGAAGCGGAGCGGCGCAACATCGAACTCGTCTCTGGCCTGCTTCCGAACGCCGGAGTCGAGGACATGCTGCGGATCGCACGGACCGAGGGGCTCGTGACCCGAGTGGTGTCGAGCTCGCCGAGCACGTGGGTCGTGCCGATCAGCGAGCGGCTCGGCCTTCGTCCGTGGCTCGGCGGATACACGACACGCGAAGACGCGCCACGCGCCAAGCCCCACCCTGACCTCTACATCGCCGCGCTCGCGTCAACAGGACTCCACCCCGACGAAGTCATCGTGTTCGAGGACTCGGCGAACGGAGCGAGGGCGGCAATCGACGCCGGCCTGCGGGTCATCGCCATTCCCGGCCCGGTCACGCTGCATCAGGACCTCAGCCACGCCCATCTCGTCGCCCCGACGATGGAGGGCTTGCAGATCGCCGACCTGCAAGACCTGCTGCACCGCTGAGCGCCGTCCGAGCGGTCGGGCGACCACGATGTTCCGGTGCAAGACTGAGGCTTCGCCCGCCCAAACGAGGAGACCTCGATGTCGAACAAAGCCGTCATCAGCCTGACCACCGGACTCGAGGATTCCGAGAAGGTCACGGTTGCCTTCCTCGTTGCCGTCGGCGCCGCCGAGTCGGGACGCCCAACCCTGATGTTCCTCACCAAGGAGGCGGTGCGTCTCGTCACCACCGGTGTCGCCATCGGCACTGCGTGCGACGGCTGCCCGCCGATAGCCGACCTGATGGCCCGCTACGTCGCCGCAGGCGGCACGTACCTCGTGTGTCCGATCTGCTTCAACTCGAAGAAACTCGACCCCGCAACCCTCACGACCGGCGCCACGCTTGGCGGCACCGTCCCGATGTGGGAGTGGATCGGCGACGGCGCAACGACGTTCAGCTACTGAGCGCGCGGGCGGTCCTCGACACCGCGGAAGGGCGCCTCAAGCCGGGATCGTGATGATGGCGCCGCGGTCACCGTAGGGAATGCGGTTGCGCTTGAGAATCCCGCCGATCGTGCCCCGCGGCTTCTCGTCGGTGAGAGCCGTGAGGTGACGGTGCTCCGTCGTTGCGGTAACCCGCTTGAGCTTCTCGTCGGCAGCGTGGTCAGGTCAGGATGTCGCCCACGACGGCGGGCGCTTCTCACCGAATGCGCGCATACCTTCATTCGCTTCGTCCGACGCGAAGAGCTCACCCGACAGGGTGGCCATCGACCGGAACGCGGCACGGCGAGTTTCGTGGTCGGTCGTCGACAGGAGTCGCTTCGACGCGGCGAGGGCGAGCGGGCCGCCGAGGCGGAGCTTGGCCACGAGTTCGTCGGTCGCCGCGTCGACGGCGTCGGGCTCGACGACGCGGTTCACGAGACCGACCCGGAGTGCTTCGGCAGCGGTGATGCGTTCGCCGGTGAGGAACAACTCGGCCGCGTCGGCCTGGCGCATCTTGGGGAGGCACACGACGCTGATGATCGCGGGAGCAACGCCGATCCGCACCTCGGTGAAGCCGAACATCGCTGTCCTGGGGGCGACAACGAGATCGCACGAGCACGCCAGTCCCAGCCCGCCGGCGAGCGCGCTGCCGTTGAGCTTGGCCACGACCGGCTTGGGGGCGTCGAGGATCTGCTCGAACACCCGCACGAAGGTCGGCACACCACCGTCGTCTCCACCCGCAGTCACCGTGCGGCGCTCCTTCAGATCGGCCCCGGCGCAGAACACCGTGCCCGAACCGGTGAGGACGATCACGTGCACCGCCGGATCGGCGATGGCCGCTCCGAGCGAGGCCGAGAGCGACTCCACCAGTTCCGTCGACAGGGCGTTTCGGTTGGCCGGCCGGTCCAGGGTGATCGTGCCGACCCCGTTGGCGATGTCGAGTCGGGTAGCCGGACCGGTGGTGTGCTCAGCGCTCATCTCCCCATTCTGGTGGAGGGCCGCTCGCGGCTGAGGCTTCGGAGCTCGGCCGCACCCGTGCCCACAAGTCCACAACGCCGACTCGGGAATCCCACATCGGCCGAAAATCACCGATCCAGCGCGGAAATCGGGGTCCGGGATGCCGGACTCGGGCATGTGGGATGCCAAGGCCGGCCGAACACCTGAGAGCGCGCGGCCAAACGCTAGGGCGCAGCCGGCCGCTGATAGGCGACGACAAACATCCCGTCGGTGGCACCGGGGAGAAGAAGCGCTCCACGTCCGCAGGGACGCCAGCCGAGATCGCTCGGCGGGTCGAGGGCCACGAGACCCGGGAGGTGTTTGGCTGCCCACGCGTCGAGACCCTCGGTCTCTTTGCGCATGAACGTGCAGGCGCTGAACACGACGGTGCCTCCGGGGCGGACGGCGTCGACGGCCGCGAAAAGAAGTTCGCGCTGCAACACCACGAGCGCGTCGACATCGGTCGGCGTGATCCGCCATCGTGCATCGGGTCGACGCCGCAACGAACCGAGTCCGCTGCAGGGGGCGTCGACGAGGACACGGTCGAACGTGGCTCGAGGAAACGGCAGGAATCGCCCGTCGGCGCGGATCGTGGCGACCTGATCCTTGAGCCGGAGCCGCTCGACGTTCTCCACCACCAGCTTCGCGCGATGTGCGTGCAACTCCACGGCGACCACATAGCCTCCGCGCCCTGCCATCGCTGTCGCCTTCCCGCCAGGCGCCGCGCACAGATCGAGAATGCGCTCACCAGGCTGCGCACCGACGAAGCTGCCAACGAACTGCGACGCCAGGTCCTGCACGTAGCCGTCTTCTCGTTCGTGCGAGGTCGCCGGCACGTTCATCGCCCCGAGCACATCGATGGCATCGTCTCGACCGAGTGCATTGATAGCGGCGTCGATGATCCAGTCGGGGTAGCTGAGCTCCTCGCCGAGATTGGCGAACGTCGGAGCGGACTTCGCTCCGACGAGCTGACGAAGGACGGCATTGACGAAGCCCTGCCCCCGACCGGGGGCGATCTCGACCGTCTCCGACACTGCGGCGTGGGCCGGAATGCGAAGGTGGCGAATTTGGTATGCACCCAAACGGAGCACCCGCCGGACTTCGGCGTCGGGCGTGCGAGAGATGTATGGGGCAAGCACCGCGTCGAGCTCCCGCTGCATGCGAACCGTGCCGTAGACGAGCTCCGTGGCCAGCGCTGCGTCACGGTCGGCGAGCCCCTCGCGCTTTGCCCGCACGAGCAGTTGCGGGAGCGTGAGGTTGGCGAAGGCGCCTCCGTCGACAGACGCGAGTGCGGCGAGAGCGACCGAACGCGCCGTGGGTACGTGTCGGGTCGGGACACTCGGTCGCGGCGACGGCGCAGAGCGTTTCCCGGACTTACCGGGTGCCCCGGTGGAACGACTCATGACGCAGACACGCCGAGCACCTCGTCGGATTCCGGCTGAATTCCATTGCGCCAAGCGGCGACGTTCATCGGGTTCTTTCCCTCGGGTTGGACCGTCGAGAGCTCGAGCCAGCCGTCACCGGTGGCCACGCGAGGCCCGACGATCGAGCCGGGAAGGGCATCGCCGGGCGCTCCGTCAGGGGGAGAACCAGCGTGTACCGGTGAGGCGGCGAGCACCTTGAGACGTTTGCCGCGGAACGTGGTCCATGCGAGGCCGAGTCGGATGAGGCGGTGCAGCTCGACGGTCGGACGGGACCAGTCGATGCGGAACTCGGCGGGCTCCAGCTTCGCCGCATGCGTCACTTCGCCGGCCTGCGGCTCCGGCGAGCCGAGGGACGCAAAGCCGTCTCGGAGGGCGTCGACCAACACGTCCGTTCCGATGGCCACGAGGCGATCGCGAAGGGCCCACACCGGCTCGTCGCGATCGATCGGCGTGACCACGCGGCGGAAGACAGGGGCCGGTGTCGAGCCCTTCCTCCAACCCCATGAGGCATACGCCGGTCTCGGTGTCGCCGGCCAACAGTGCGCGTTCGACAGGTGCCGCGCCCCGCCACCGCGGAAGGAGGGAGAAGTGGATGTTGAGGAAGGGAAGTGCTCGTAGCAAGTGCGGACGAATCAATTTCCCGTAAGCGACGACGATCCCGAGTTCCGCCCCGCGGGCAACCGCGTCGAGCACGTCGTCGACGTTGTCGCTGGTCGGTAACCCGAGTTTCAGCGCGGCCGCCTTGACCGGCGAGGGCGACAAGGCTGATCCACGACCGCGTCGGCGGTCGGGCTGCGACACGACGAGCATCACCTCGTGGCCGCCATCGACCAGGGCCCGCAACGGCGGAACGGCAGCCTCCGGCGAGCCGAGGTAGACGAGCTTCATCGGCGGACCGTCATCGCTCCGCGCCGGGGAGAGCGCCGCCGGGCGCTTCGACGCGACCTGTCAACGCAGACCCGGCAAGCCGGGAAGGCTCAGGCCGCGCTTCTTGGTGACCGGCTCCGCAGCAACGCGCGGAACCTCGCGCTCGGGATCGTGGGCCGAGCCGTGCTCGAGGATGCGGGTGCGAAGGATCTTCATCCCCTCGGCGCGCTGTTCGTCGGCAAGGTGGTCGAGGAGCAGCACCCCGTTGAGGTGGTCGAGCTCGTGCTGGTACAGACGGCTGAGCAGATCAGTGGCTTCGATGTCGACCTCGTTGCCGTCGAGGTCGTAGCCCGTCAGGTGGATGATCCGGGGACGGATGATCTCCCACGAAAGGCCGGGGACGGAGAGGCACCCCTCGTCGTAGCTCCACTCCCCGCTCGATTCCCGGATGACCGGGTTCACGATGGTCTGGGCTCCGACGCCGTCGTTCATGTCGTAGACGAACAGCCGCTTGCGAACGCCGACCTGGGGGGCGGCAATGCCGAGACCGGGGGCCTCGTACATCGTCTTGGCCATCTGCTTGGTCAGCTCGACGAGTGCTCCGTCGACATTCGTGACGTCGTCGGCCACCTGCCGCAGGACTGGATCACCGAAGACACGAAGCGTTACACCCGACATGGCGTCCAGCTTACCGGCGGTGGCTCGGAATCGAGCCCACGCTGGGTCGGCTCACGTTCACCGGGTCAGCCCCACGTTCACCGGGTCAGCCCCACGTTCACTGGGTCGGCTCTGGTTCACCGGGTCGGCTCACGTTCACCGGGTCGGGCAATGTGCGTAAGAACATGTGCGTAGGTGCACGAATTCCGACCCAGTGCACGAATTCCGACCCAGTTGACCGAGTTGACCGGGATGTGCCGGCGCGTCGGGCGACCCGCGCCGTGTCGGTCGCCCCGCGTCAGGCGGTGAGCGCTTCGGCGAACGACGCGAACACGTCGACGTTGCGCGCCAGGTCGGCGTCGGTGTGCAGGATCGACACGAGCCACTGCTCGTCGAGACCCGGGGGAAGCAGGAGACCACGGTTGATCCCCCAGACCCACTGGGCGTAGGCGAGCACGAAATCGGTGCCCTTGTAGTCGCGGTAGTTGCGCACGGGCGTGCGCGACCAGGTGACGCAGCCCTTCGCGCCGAGCCGGACGGTGTGGGCCGGAAGGTCGTGCTCGGCGATGAGTGCGTCGAAACGATCGACCATGGCGTTGTTCGCGGCGATCGTGGCGTTGATCGCCTTCTTGGTGCAGATGTCACGAAGAACGGCCTTGCAGGCAGCCATGACCAGCGGGTTGCCGTTGAACGTGCCGAGGTGCAGCACGGTGCCGTCGGTGATGCCGGCCATGATCTCGGCCCGGCCACCGAACGCGCCGACGGGAAGCCCGCCGCCGATCGACTTGGCGAGGCACAGCAGGTCGGGGGTGACGCCGAAGTGGCCGCTCGCGCCGCCGTAGCCGGCCGTGATCCCGGTCTTCACTTCGTCGAAGATGAGGAGGGTTCCGTAGCGCTTGGTGATCTCGCGGACGGCGGCGAGGTAGCCGTCGTCGGGTAGGCAGATGCCGATGTTCTCCATCGCCGGCTCCACGATGAAACAGGCCACATCGCCCCGGGCGAGTTCGCGCTCGAGGGCCGCCGGGTCGTTGTAAGGCACGACCCCGACGTCGTGGAGCACGCCCCGGGCCAAGCCCTTGGTCGCGGCAACAGGGGTCGGTCGATCAGCCGGCCCGGCCTTGTCGAGCGGCGGCTTCATCGACACCATCACTTCGTCGTGATGACCGTGGTAGCCGCCCTCGACCTTGACGATGCGGTCACGACCGGTGAAGGCACGGGCGGCGCGGATGGCGTCGTGCGTGGCTTCGGTGCCGGAGTTGGTGAAGCGCCACATCGGCAGCTTGAACCGGTCGCGCAGCAACTCAGCAACATCGGCGTTGTCGGTGCAGGGAGTGACGAACAGCGTGCCCCGGGCGATCTGCTCGTGCAGGGCCTGGGCCAGGATCGGGTGGCTGTGACCGCTGAACAAGGCGCCGTAGCCCATGTTGAAGTCGACGTAGTCGTTGCCGTCGAGATCGACGAGGTGACCGGCGTAGGCATGGGACGCAACCACCGGGTGGGGGTCGTAGGCCTGGAACGACGATGGAACACCACCGGGCAAGGACACCCGAGCACGCTCGTTGGCCTTCAGTGACGCACTGGTTCGTTGGCGGTAGATCGTGAGCTCGTGCTCGGTGATCTCCTGGGCCCGCCGGCGAAGGCGAGCATCGAGCGACGGGTCGAGAACAGTGATTCTGTTCATCCGTAACACCCCCTTAGGGTGCGAATATCGTAGCGCACGGGCCTCAACTGAAGTCGATTCGCAACAATTGTTCGCGAAACCGAAACAATCCGCAACGAACCTGCCCATGGTTCTCCGTACGTTTCCCCACGTCAGTCACGGTTTTCGGGCCCGTCGACCCGGACGTGCCCGTATCGTCGCACGCGTGCCGTTTCGACCGCCCGGCGACCCCGATCGCTTCCCGATCGATCACGTCACCGACGAGGTGTTGGACGCGCTGGCCGGGACCCGTGCAGCGATCGTCGTGGCCCCACCCGGTGCCGGCAAGACCACTCGTCTTCCGCTGGCGGTGCTCGACGAGGCGTTCGCCACCGGCGGGATGGTCGTGCTCACCCAACCTCGGCGACTCGCCGCCCGCATGGCAGCCGAGCGCCTCGCCGAGACGATCGGAGGTCGGATCGGCGAGGTCATCGGCCTTCGCACCGGCGAAGAAACCAAGGTCAGTGCGCGTACGAAGTTGAAGGTGATGACGGAGGGCGTGCTCGTTCGCATGCTCCAGAGCGACGCGACGCTCGGCGACGTCTCGACCGTGCTGCTGGACGAGGTGCACGAGCGGAGCCTCGACGTCGACCTCGCCATGGCGCTGCTGCGCGATGTCCGGGCAACGCTGCGACCGGAACTGCGCATCGCGCTGCTCTCGGCCACGCTCGACGACGCGACCATGGCGGCGGCATTCGACGCTCCCGTGGTGCGGAGCGAAGGCCGGGCGTACCCGGTCGAGCGTCTTTGGGAGCCGGTCCTTGTCGCCGAGATGGCCAGGCGGACAGCGGAGATCGTTGGGCGCGAGGTTGCCTTGCTGCCTTCCCCCAGCACCAGCCTGGTGTTCGTGCCCGGACGAGCGGAGATGCATGCCGTGATCCGCGAGCTCGACCGCCGACAGCTCCCGGCGACCGGAGTCGTTCCCCTCCACGGCGGCAGTACGAGGGCAGAGGTCGCGACCGCCCTGCGTCCGCTCGACCCGGGCGAACGACGTGTCGTGATCGCCACCAACGTCGCCCAGACGTCGCTGACCCTTCCCGGGGTGCGCCTGGTCATCGACCAGGGGCTCATCCGGCGCAGCGTGACGGATGTGTCGACCGGCCTTCCGCGCCTGGCCACCCTCAGGGTCTCGGCGGCGACCGCAACGCAGCGGGCCGGTCGCTCGGGGCGAACCGCCCCCGGCCGGGCGATCGCGTTGTGGTCGGCCACCGAGCATCGCTCGCTCGACGAGTTCGACCGTCCTGAGATCGAGCGCGCCGACCTCACCGATGTGGCGCTCGCATCGGCTGTTTGGGGTGCGCGGTCGCGGAACGCGCTGTCGTGGGTCACCGCTCCACCCGAACCGGCGTGGGACGCCGCCATGGCCAACCTCCGGTCGCTCGGGGCGATCGCCGCAGACGGTGCGGTCACGCCGATCGGCGAACGCATGGCGGCCATGCCGATCAGCGCGCCGCTGGCGCGTGTGGTCCTCGGTGCGTCGGAGCTGCGGCCGGCGGATCAGCGCCGAGCGATTGCTCTCGTCGCCCTCCTGGCCGGAGACCGACGCGCGTCGGCGATCCCGCTCGATGAACAGGTCACCCTCCTTGCCACCGGGCTGGGCCAACCGGCGGG
>JANPFX010000114.1:0-11873 GCA_031423635.1 Acidimicrobiia bacterium
GCCATGCCGTAGAGCATCTGGAATTCGAACTTGCGGCCGCCGGTCAACACGATGCAGCCGCCGTACAACTTCGAAGGGGTGCAGCCGATGCCCATGCCGGTGCCGTGCATGAGCGGACAGGCGACCATCGAACGCGGCAGACGACCTTGCGAGGCAAGGAGTGCGGCCGTCGCCGGGATGTCATCCGGGGATTGCGGAGGCAGGCCGAGCAGGGGAGCGAGACCGCGCAGCCCGGCGAGCACGCCTCCGCCGACGGCACCCATCACGCCTTTGGGAAGGCCGGTGGTGCCACCCGTGTAGAAGAGCGCGAGGTCGTCAGGAGACCTCGTGATCCTTGGCGCCGGGCTCGCTTGCGCGATCACTTCGTCATAGGCGAACGAACCATCTGTAGACGTAGCATCGTCCCGCACCTCGATCCAGGCTTTGACGAGCGGTAGCCGACCTCGGACCTTGTCGATCTGTGCAGCGAGGCTCGAGTGGTACACAACCGCTTCGCTGTCGGAGTTCTCGAGAAGATACGCAAGTTCGTTCTCGAGGTAGCGGTAGTTGACGTTCACCGGCACGGCCCGGAGCTTCAGCGCGGCGAAGTGGGTCTCGAGATATGCCGGAGAATTGAACAGGTACATCGCGACCTTCGAACCGTTCCCGATGCCTGCGTCGGAAAGGAACCCGGCGAGACGCGCCGATCTCTGCTCGTGCTCGGACCAGGTGTGCCGTGTGCCCTGTTGCACCACAGTCTCCTGGTCGCCGATCGTGTCGGCCAGCGCCTCCCAGATGGTGGCGAAATGAGTCTCCACGGAAATACCTCCAAGTCGCGGCCGAGTCTGGCACACGGCCGCTCAGCTACGAGCGTGGCGTGAAGCGGATCGGCAGGGCCTTCATCGGGCGCAAGAAGAAGCTTGGATCGTGAAGCGGCTTGGGCAGGTCGCCGTCGAGTTCGATGTGTTCGGTGCGAGCGAGCAGGATCTCGAACGCGCTTGTCATCTCCTGGCGGGCCAACGCCGCGCCGAGGCAGAAGTGCGCCCCGAGACCGAATGCGATGTGTTGATTGGCATTGTCGCGCGTGATGTCGAACCGGTCGGGACCTGCGAAGACGTCGGGATCACGATTTGCAGCTCCGTAGCGGACCATCACTGAAGCACCGCCGGGGATCTCCATGCCGGCGATCGACGCCGGACACGTGGACGTGCGCCACAGGCCTTGTACCGGGCTGTCGAAACGCAGCGCTTCTTCGATGAAGTTGGCCATCAGCTCCGGCCGGGATCGAAGGAGCGCCTGTTGATCCGGGTGCGTGGCCAGCAGATGCATGGCGGTGGCCAATCCTCCTGTGGTCGTCTCGAATCCGCCGGTGACGAGCTGATGCATGAGGTCTTGGAGTTCGTTCATGCTGAACGGTTCGCTGTCGGCGTGGGCGTGCACGATCAGCGAGATCAGATCGTCGCCCGGTTCGGCGCGTCGCCGTTCGCATTCCGCGGCGAGGTAGTGCTGCGCTTCGAGCTCGACCTCCACTTCGGCCATGGCTTCTTCCATCGTCATGTGCGGACGGTTGGCGAGACACAGCATCGCTTCGGCCCAACGGCGGAATGTCCTGTACTGCGAACGATCGAGTCCCAACTGTTCGGCGATGAAGATGCCCGGGAGGGGAAGCGCGATGTCGGAAACGAAGTCGCACCGGCCCTTGTCGATGAACTGATCGATCAGCTCATGGACGATGCTCTCGATCGCGGGCACCATCGACCGGACGCGAGCCGGCGTGAACACCCGATTCAGCACCTTGCGGTATCGCGTATGGACCGGCGGGTCTGTTCGCTGCAGCGTGACGGCGCGACCCCATCCGCGCTCGGCCAGCGCTCGAACGTAGGCGACGGCGACCGGGTTCACCCCGGCGGTCCGGCGGGCCGGGGCACTCGAGAACGTGCCCGAGTCCGTCAGAGTCGCCCGGGCTTCCTCCATGCCGCCCACGACGTAGAGGTCAACGTCGTCCTCATGCCAGACCGGGCAGACGCCGAGTCGTTGCGCGTAGTACCCGAACGGGTCGTCCTGGATGTCGAGGTCGCTCAGCTTGGGCATGTCCGAACGGTAGCCAACCGGACTCTGCTGCGCACCATCGTGCAAGGACAGCGTTCGATCGGCGGGCAAAGGAACTGGTGAGCGAGTTGTGCACCGCTACCGGTCGGGTGCGGACCGGAACACCGGAATGGCCTCGCTGTCGTCGGGACGTTCGAACGCCACCACGACCGGCATCCCGCCAGTGAGGCGATCGGCTTCGACGCCCATAAGCGCGCTGGCGATCCACGGCCCCTCCTTGAGCTCGACCGTGGCAACGATTCGCGGCTCGGGCGTGGCTCCGTCGAGGGTTGGCTTGGCGTGCAGGACGACCCACGACACGAGCTGTCCGGTGCCGGCGGCCGGGGTCCAGTCGAAGGCTTCGGAGAGGCAGTCAGTGCACATAGGGATCTCCGGCGCCCGGACGTGGGCACAGTCAAGGCACCGGCGCAGCAGCAGCACGCCACGCGCCGTCCCGTCGAAGAACTCAGCTGAGGCCTCGTCTCGCACGACAGGGGAGAGCGGGCTCGCGGTCATACCGGTCGGTGGGGACTCATGGGCAGGGTGCCGGCGACGTCGGATTGGTGGTCATGATGGTTGGTGGGGACTCATGAGCAGGGTGGAGTGGTAGTCGAGGATGCCGCCGTTGCCGCTGGTGAGCACCACATCGTGCGTGGCGACCTGACGTTCACCAGCCGTGCCGCGGGCCTGGAGAATGCCTTCGGATACCGGTGTCATGCCCCACATGTAATAGGCCGACAGCTCGCCACCGCCGGTGTTGGTGGGCAACGAGCCTCCGGGCCCCAGAGCTCCGGATTCGACGAAGGGTCCGCCCTCGCCCTTGGCGCAGAAGCCATAGTCCTCCAGCGACACGATGACGGTGTAGGTGTAGCAGTCGTAGATCTGGCACACATCCACATCGCCCGGGGTGAGTCCCGCCATGGCGAATGCCCGGGCGCCGGATTCGACGGCACCTGACACTTCTCCGAATCGGCAGCCTCTCTCCTGCACCAATCCCGGATGAGCCTGACCGAACCCGTGGACGTAGACCGGAGGCTGGCGCAACGTTCGGGCCCGGTCGGCGGAGGTCACGATCACGGCCACCCCGCCGTTGGAGACCAGGCAACAATCGAGCAATCGAATCGGATCGGCAATCCAGCGCGACGACTGGTGATCCTCGATCGTGATGGGATCACGGAACTGGGCCATCGGGTTCATCGTGGCCCACTGCCGCTGTTGCACGGCGACCGCTCCGAACTGCTCACTGGTCGTGCCATAGGTGAGCATGTGCCTCCGGGCCGCCATCGCATATCGGGGGTTGGCACCCACATAGCCGGAGGCCATCTGGATCGCCGGGAACCCCTTCAACTGGGGTCGCCGCGCACCGTAGGCAGCACCCGCACCGACGCCTTCGCGCAGTGGGGCGTCGGCGAAGACGCATGCCACGACGTCGGCCATGCCGGCATCGACGGCGAGGCCGGCGTATTGGATCATGGCCCCGGCTGACGAGCCGAAGGACTGGTACTCGGCGACGAGCTTGGCGTCGCGCAGACCCAGTCGCCTCTGCAACTGGAGGTTCAGGTCACCCGGCGAGTTGACGAGGAGACCGTCGATGTCGTGCATCGTGAGTCCGGCGTCGGCCACCGCAAGCTGCACGGCCTCTTGCGCGAATCCGGCCGCCGTTCGGCCGTAGACCCGACCCATCGGGGTGATGCCGAGACCGGCGATCGCGAAGGTGTTCGTCCGGCGGGCCATCGAACGATCACCGTACGACCTGTCGCCCGACGGAACAATTCCGGCGTGAGCGCGTCGTGCCATGGGCCGTGTCCCGACACCCGGTGAGCGACATCAGGCGATGAGGCCGTCGAACTCGGGATTCTCACGGAGCTAGTCGAAGCGGATCGGGAGCCGCTCCGGTCCCCAGATGCCGGCGGTGTTCGGCTTCCACGTGATGTCGCCGTCTCGTCGAAGGTTCGGCATCCGTTCGGCGAGGATGGGCAGTGCTTCCTGGAGTTCGGCCCGTGCGAGCGACGCTCCGAGGCAGTAGTGGATCCCCGTGCCGAACGACATCTGCTGACCGATGCCGGGACGGGTGATGTCAAAGGTGGCCGGAGTCTCGAACACAGCAGAGTCGAAGTTCGCGGCGACCAAAGAGACGAACATCAGCGAACCCTTCGGGAAGAACACATCGTTGAACTCGACATCTTCGGACGCGAAGCGCCCGGTGCCCCGAACCGCACCGAGATAGCGCATGGTCTCCTCAACCGCAGTTGAGGCAAGCGCCGGGTTCTCCCGAAGCAGGTTCCACTGATCCGGATAGTCAGTGAACAGAGCAATCGCGCAGGCGAGCTGATTGCGCGTCGTGTCGGTTCCGGCGACGATCACCGCTTCCACCATGACGAGCAACTCCTCTGCCGAAAGACGGTCGCCGGCTTCTTCGGCGGCGATGAGATCGGTCAGGAGGTCGTCCGCCGGCTTGGCCCTTCGGTCGTTGATGAGCTCGACGACGTAGGCGTCCAGTTCGACCCGGGCCTTCTCCATGACCGGCAGGTCCTCGCGGAGGTTGTTGTTGAAGATCAGCAAGAGGTCGCTGGCCCATCGACTGAAGAGCCGCCAGTCTTCTTTCGGCGCCCCGAGAAGCTCACAGATGATCGGAATCGGGTACGGCTCGCAGATGTCGTGCACGAACTCGGTGCAGCCGCGTTCGACGATCTCGTCGGCCAAGCCGTTGATCACCTGTCGCATGAACGGTCGCAGACGGTCGGCGGAGCGGGGGGAGAACGCGGGTGCCACGAGTCGGCGGAGACGGGTGTGTTCCTCGCCCTCGGCCGTCAGGATCGAAGTTCGGCGATCCTTCATCTCGTTTTCCATGCCGTTGAGCTGGGCGATCAGCTTGGCCAACTGGTGCCAGCGACGGTCTCGCAGCAGCACAGTCACATCGTCGTATCGCGTGATCAGATAGCCGAGGGGGGTCTTCGCCAACCAGTGCTTGTTCTGCGCGTCGAGGATCATCGCCTCCCGTTCTTCGCGGCTTGTCGCCGCCATGAGGTCGAGGAGGGGAAGGTCCAGTTCACTGACGGGCGTTGCCATGCGACGACGATACCGATCGGATCGTCGTTCGTCCCGCTACGGCCTCGATGGTGTCGAGGCGAGTCCGGCTTCGCTGACGCTCAGGTCGCTTATGCGGTGCGCGCTTTGCCGGTGGTTCGGCGATTGCGGGCGTCGTCCCAGCTGATCGGCTTGGGGAACATCGAGCGGGCCATGATCGGAGCCTTGAACGGGCGCCAGTCGTCGACGGGCTGGGCGAGGCGGTCGGAGATGGCGTAGTGCACCGCCGGGTTGAACCCGAGGCCGGAGTGGCTGCCCCGCACTTCGATGTTCTCGTGGTATTCGGAGACCGTGTCGATGCAGGCGTGCCAGCGCACCACGCCGTCCGTACGCGAATAGATCGCGGTAGAGGGAACCGAGAGTGGCGGCTTGTCGGCTTCGTCCATGGCGAGTCGGAGCACTTCGTCGCTCCAGGTCGGGGAGAGGCGGTCGACGAGCGCGGAGATCGACGAACGATCGACGAGGGTCAGTCGGAACGGGCTGCCGAGGGTGATGACCTGGCGGACAGCTCCAGGGTTGTCGCGCGCCAATTCGCGCGCGTAGATACCGCCGAGGCTCCAGCCGACGATGCTGACCGGCTTGCCGTGCCGCTCGTGGAGTTGGGCGAGCCGGTCGTGGATACCATCGAAGATGTGGTCCGTCGGCCCGATGTTGACCCCCAGGTTCCACCCATGGGCCCAGTATCCCTGCGAACGGATCGTCCATCGCAGCGCAACGGTCGAACTGTCACCGGCGGTGAAGCCGGGAAGAACGAGGACGGGATGGTTGTCACCACGTCCGAGGAGCCGCAGGATCGGCGACGACGCAGCGAAGGCCCCGGCTTCGAAAATGGCCCGGCTTTCGGCGAGCCTCAACAGGCAGTGCGGCGCGGTCGTCAGTCGGTGCTCGGGCTGCTCAGCCTGGTCTTCGGGAACGGTGGAATTGCCCTGACTCTTGGTCACGCTACAAACGTAGAGCGCAACACCCTCGTATGTGAATCTCATCAGGCGGATCGGACCGCAGAAAGGGCCGAAAGACCCCGGGCGCAACACCCTGACGGACCCTGCGACCGAGAGCTCTACACCGGTACGGTGAAGGTATGGCTGCTGCTGTCGTGCCCGGACGAGCGACCGGGGACGCGTCGACGTCGGCCTCACCGAAGCCGCGCTGGCGTGGGGTGCTGCATTCTTGGGCGGCGGTCGTCGCGGGGCTCGCCGGTGTTCCGCTTGTGGTGATGGCCTCGGTCCACCGCGGACTCGGAGCCGGTATCGGAACCGGGGTGTACGCATGCACCGTGGTGGGGTTGTTCGCCATCAGTGCCACCTATCACCGCGGCAACTGGAGCCCGGCCGGTCGGGCGCGGATGCGCCGGCTCGATCACTCGATGATCTTCGTCTTCATTGCCGGGACGTTCACGGCCTTGTCGGTCCTTGCGCTGTCACCCTCCGCGGCCCGCGACATTCTCCTTGTCGTGTGGGTCGGAGCGTCGGTCGGCCTGTTGCTGTCCCTGGAAGTTGTTCCGGCGCCTCGTTGGCTGAACGTCGTGGCGTACCTCTCGCTCGGCTGGGCCGGAATCTTCGTGATTCCCGATTTGACCCGCCAGGCCGGTTACGCCGCGCTGGTGCTCATCGCTGTCGGTGGAGCCTTTTACTCGCTCGGCGCCATTGTGTACGGCACTCGTCGACCACGGCTGTCACCAACGGTCTTCGGGTATCACGAGGTGTTCCATCTCTGCACGATCGTTGCGGCCATCTGCCACTACATCGCGATCTGGCTGGCGATCTACAGCTGAGCGCTCAGCCACATCAGATGACGCACACGTCGAACGCGGCGGCGGCCCGGAGTTGCGACGCGATCGCGTCCAGTGCTTCAGGGTCCGGTTCGACCAGCGCCGGCGTGTGCGGCCGGGCGCCGTGCGTGGCCTCGCCCCCGGAGACGGTGACACCGGAGGATCGGGTAGGGAAGCATCTCGGTGGCGAGAGCGGCGAGCCGGCGCAGCTTCTGGTCGTACCCGAGCGTCACGTCCTGCACGAGCGACTGGGCCCGCGCCTCCAGCACGTTGACTTCGTTGGCAAGAACGCCATGACCTCACGGTACCGAGATCACCGGGTGTGACCACGGCTGAAGGTCCCCTTTGGGTGTCCGAACGCCGTCACAATTGGTTGTCGTCCCGGCGCCTTTGTTCGCTGAGCTTTCGGCTTGGTCGACTCCGAAGGGCAGAAGCCACCCGGTGCCACAGGCGTTCGCCGCAGGCGTGTCGGCTGTCGCATTGATCGGTGAGGTCGGAAGAGGTACCTGGTCAGCGGTGAGCTCGTGGGTATCCGCCGATCGGTGCCGCTACACAAATCGCTGGTAGTCACAACGGCCCATTTCTCGGTCTGAGCATGGACGGAGAAAGTGGTCGTCGGCCATACTGAGCGAACGTTCGGCGCAGCGCGGACCGAAAACGCCACGAGGTGCGAGATGTCGCTAGTACTGGGAATATCGGCCTTTTACCACGACTCGGCGGCAGTTCTCGTTCGCGATGACGACATCGTGGCTGCAGCACAGGAAGAACGGTTTACTCGGAAGAAGGCCGACCCGCGTTTTCCCCAAAAGGCCATCAACTACTGCCTCGAAGAAGGATTCATCGATCCCTCCGAGTTGGATGCGGTCGTGTTCTACGACAATCCGATGCTGACCTTTGATCGCATCACGAAGAATGCTCTCGATGTGGCACCTTCGGGTCGCGGTCAGTTCGTCGCGGCATGTCGCAGCGTGCTCGGCAGCAGAGCGGATCTGGAACGCCAGTTGGAGGGCTGTATGGGGATGGTGCCACCGCTGTTTGTCACTCCGCACCACATGGCGCATGCGGCGAGCGCCTTCTATCCGTCACCGTTCGAACGGGCTGCGGTGCTGACAATCGACGGAGTCGGCGAGTGGGCCACCTGCTCCATCGGACTCGGGAGCAGCGACGGCATCGAACTCATCGAAGAGCTTCGTTACCCCCATTCGCTCGGTTTGCTCTACAGCGCGTTCACTGCATACTGCGGGTTCAAGGTGAATTCGGGGGAGTACAAGCTCATGGGCCTCGCGCCCTATGGCCGTCCACGCTATGCCTCGCTGATCAAAGAGCAGCTCATCGACATCAAAGACGACGGATCATTCCGCCTGAACACTGACGCCTTTGGATACCTGGACTCCGCCGTCATGACGAACGATCGATTCGAGGAACTCCTCGGCGGCCCGCCTCGTATAGCCGAGTCGCGGATCACCCGGCGCGAGATGGACCTGGCAGCGTCGGTGCAGTCGGTGACCGAAGAGGTCGTGCTCAAACTCGTCTCCCACGCAATCGAGTTGACCGGGATGCGGTCTGTGGCGATGGCCGGTGGTGTTGCTTTGAACTGCGTGGCGAATGGTCGTGTGCTTCGAGAGAGCGGTGTCGACGGACTCTTCGTCCAGCCGGCGGCCGGTGACGCCGGTGGAGCGCTCGGCGCCGCGCTTTTGGTGTCCCATGAGCTTCACCACGCGCCGCGGAAGGCTCGGCTAGGACGCGACTCGATGAAGGGTGGCTACCTGGGTCCGGCATTCTCGACCCATGAGATCGCGGATTTTCTCGAGCGCGAGGAAGTGCCGAACCTTCACATCGTCGACGCCGATGAGCGCGCTGGCGTTATCGCTGGGGCATTGGCCGACGGACAGGTTGTCGGGTTCTTCAGCGGCCGAATGGAGTTTGGCCCCAGATCACTCGGGGCTCGATCCATCCTCGGCGATCCTTCGAAGCCTGGGATGCAGAGTCGAATGAATCTGAAGATCAAGTTCCGAGAGAGCTTCCGTCCGTTTGCACCCGCGGTGTTGCTCGAGCACGCGGCCGAATACTTCGACCTTGACGGAGAAAGCCCCTACATGCTCGTGACCGCCCCGGTGCTCCAGGCCCGGCGAACCGCCACGCCGGGTTGGTCAGACGACAGCGACGACATGCTCGCAGCGGTCAATCACCCAAGAAGCAACATCCCGGCCGTCACCCACGTGGACTACAGCGCCAGGGTCCAGACGGTCGGTCCCGACTCAAACCCTGAGTTCCGTCGTCTGCTCGAAGCTTTCTATGCCAAAACGGGACTTCCCGTGATTGTGAACACGTCATTCAACGTCCGCAGCGAGCCCATCGTCTGCACACCCATGGATGCCTATCGTTGCTTCATGCGCACCGGCATCGATCTCCTCGTGCTCGAGGACCGTCTCCTTTGGAAAGACGAGCAGCCGGCCTTCGCCGATGACGAGAACTGGAGGGACAACAATGCACTCGACTGAGAAGAACAACCTGCACGATGACCTTGCGTCGACTCGTTTGTCGGGCGCGCTCTTCGACGATTACCTCTGCCCGTTGGCCGCGGCGAGAAACGCGGCAGGCGCACCTCCGTACTTTCCACGGTGGAAAGATGCGGGTATCTCGAGCTACTTCGACGCCCCCGACGTGGGCAAGATGTCGGTCGATTCCTTTGAGTACCCGGGAGGCGGCAGCGCGGATCGACTCGTTGATGCGCTCACCGACTGGTGGGCCGGCGAGGGCGAGATCAGGCTCCACGCATTGCGTCCGCAGCTCGGTGCGATCGTCGACGCGCTGCGCGACGAAGCGGAATCGCAAGACCCCACAGTCGACATCTTCTGCTATACCCTCTTCTAGTCGGCGGTCGTGATGGCAATCGATATCGAGGCGATCGAGGCTGACATCCGCGTATGGATGCGCGAGTTCGTGTCGGTCCGCAACGAGTTCTACGGCTCGAAGTTCGCGCCCTGTCCGTTCGCGCTCAAAGCGCTCACGGCGAAGACGGTCGACGTGGTGGTCTGGGATTCGGGGAACGTCCGAGAGTTCGTGGCCGCAGCAGCGAGAGCAATGATCGATCAGCCTTCGCTCACGACGAGGGTCATCACTCTGCCCCCGCGAGTGCAAGACGCCTGGGGCTTCTCCGAGTTCGTCGAATCCCTGAATGCGGAGCTGATTCCACTGAACATCTTCTTGAACACTGGTGTGGCGAAGACGACAAGGAGTAGCTATCCGGGGTCGTCGGGGAAGCCCTACTTCATGGTTGTCGCCAACGCACTCCAAGCTGTTCTGCAGGGAGCAGAACAGCTCCAGCGGACGGACTACTACCAGAACTGGCCGGCATCGCAGGTGGAAATCGTTGTCGAGCGCCGCGCTCGCATGGCAGCGCTCTACGCCGAGAAGGCTGTGGACAGCGATGGGTAGATCACTCATGCGATACGACGCCGACGTCGGGTTCACCTACATGCCGAGCACCAAGATTCGGGTCCAGGGGATGGGCGGCGGTTACCTGGTGCGGACCAATACTTCCGGTTTCCGCTCGGATCGGGAGTTCACCAAGGAGCGGGCGACCGGCTCGTTTCGGGTGCTGCTGTTTGGTGACTCTCAATCGGCCGGCGACGGCATGGTGAATGCCCTTCGCTACAGCGATCTGTTGGAGCAGAAGGTTCTCGGCCTCGAGGTACAGAACTACGCAGTTTCCGGCACCGGCACCGACCAGCACTACCTCACCTACCTGCAGCAGCGGTCGGTTGAGCACGACCTCGTGGTCATTGGGCTGTACGCGGAGAACATCCGTCGGGTGAGCAGACGGATTCTGATGTCCGCTGACGCCAACGGCGACGTCACCTACCGATCGAAGCCGTACTTCACCCTGGACGGTGAACGGCTCGAGTTGTGCAACGTGCCGGTGCCGAAACAGACGTGGAGCGAGGAGACGCTGGGCGACGAGCAGCGTATACATGTTCTGCGGTTCGGGGATGAGTACGCGGCTCTCAAGGGGGCGCCGCAATGGCTTGCCGGTCTGCCCGGTCGGCTCTCCCCCGATGGGTCGGCGCGCCAGCTGGCAAGAGCGGTGCGTCAGCGCTTTTCGGGTGGCCGCATGCATCCGCTGCCGGAGTACGACCGGGCCGACAACGACGAGTGGCAGCTACTCCGAGCGATCCTCATGGCGTGGATCGCGAGAAGCAGCGTGCCTTTGGTGATCCTGCTCCTCCCGCACGAGACCGCGTTGACCGGTGTCAGCGACCCGACGAACTACCAGCAGCGATTTGCCGAGCTGTCGCGCGACGCCGGGTGCGAAGTGGTCGATGTACTACCTCGGTTGGCGTCGAACGACACGCAGCCGTGGAGGTTCTGGTCGGCGTCGTCCGGCCACCTTTCAGAGGCAGGCCACGAAGCGATTGCCGACCTGCTCGTACCACTCGTCAGGGCCCGGATGCCGCGCCCGCCAGAAAGAGCTCCCGGCCAGACCACCTGACAACGTGCGGCAGCGTCCAACGCTTCCAACAGGTGGTGGGACCCCACGACGTGCGCAGTGCCGGCGGCGGCAAGACGCTGCGCCACCCCACGAACGGGCCGACGAAGTACGACCACGCCAGCTTCCGTTGCACGAGATCGGGTTCGAGAACGCCACCGACATCATCGACGGCATACGCGGTTGGGAACGCGCAGGGCTTCCGCTGGTGGCCCCGATCCCTCTTGAGGCAGGTCTTTGCGATGGCGACGGGCCGCCGGAACCGAAGTCGCACGCGCCGACGGGTTCCACTCACGATCGGTGTAGGTCACGCTGGCGAATGTGCGACGTTGTTACCCTCCCGTGATGGCGCAGGGTGGGTCTCGTACATGCGGGCGGCGGCGAGCAGGCCGGAGGCGGCAGTGAGTGCTGCGACGGCGTAGATGGCGGCGGGGATGGAGATGAGGTCGGCCAGGATGCCGG
>JANPFX010000115.1:0-56640 GCA_031423635.1 Acidimicrobiia bacterium
CCATCCGACTCGAAACCGATCTCGAGGGCAGCCTCACCTGGCTCGGCGCGACCCTGCGGCAAGACTTCCGCGGCCGCAATCGCCCCCACATCGTTATCGAGACGGCGAACGGCGAGGAGCCCCAACCCTATCCCGGGCTCCGTTCCTTCACCTCCGATGACTCCGGGGTGTTCTTCGGACGCGACGAGATGATCGAACAACTCCTCAACCGCATCGACGGTTCGATCACCACACCCGACAGCGACCTCGTCGTGGTGACCGGACCATCCGGTTGCGGGAAGTCCTCATTGGTGAAGGCCGGTGTGCTGCCCGCCCTGGCGTCGAAGGCGGGGTGGATCACGGTCGGACCCTTCGAACCCGGGAACTCCCCGACCGAAGGGCTCGCGGGTGCTCTCGCACAAGGGGGGAACGCCGACCTCGCCGCCGCCGCTGACGCGTTGAAGGCCAACGGCCTCGTCGAGTTCGTGGGGTCGATGCTGGCCGGTCGGCCGGACGCACGTCGGGTCCTGATCGCCATCGACCAGATCGAGTACCTCGGCACCGCGGACGAGGCGAACCGCACGAACTTCCTCCAGCTCCTCGATGATGCGCTCGCGAAGACCGGGTCGAAGCTCACGCTCCTCCTCGTTGTCCGACAGGACCGGCTCGAGGAAGTCCAGCGCTTCAGACCCTTCGGGAAGCGGATCACGGCAACGATCATCGTGCCCCCGATGGACCGTGAGGACCTTGCACTCGCGATCGAAGAACCGGCCCGGCAGTTCGGCCTGATCGTCGACCCGCTGCTGACGAACGCCCTCATCGAGGACGCCACCGACCACGGCCGGGAAGACTCGAGCCGGGCGCTGCCGCTCGTTGCCGTGACCCTGCAGCAGATCTACGCCTTGGCCAAACAGGACGACAGCGAGTCGATGACGCTCGCCCACAACGAAGCGGTGGGCGGGGTTGGTGGTTCGATACGCCGATTCTCCGAGCAGGCCGACGCAGTGCTCGCCGGCGAGGGCCCGGCGCTCGACACGCTGCTCGTCCGGTTCGTCCGGGTGGACGACACCGGCAAGGCCATCGCCCGTCCCGTCCTGCTCGACGACCTCGACGCCGAGGAGAAGGCCCTGGTCTCGCGTCTCCAGGGTGTCCGCGTCATGACGGCCGACACGGTCTCGGTCCGACTCGTCCACGATCGTCTCATCGAGGCGTGGCCGAGATTGGCCGACGCCGTCGACAAACGACGTGAGGAGATCCAGTTCCGGAGCCGGCTCGACGGTCGTGCTGCCGCATGGGACAGGAACGGGCGACGAGCCGAGTTCCTTCTCGGGTCCGAAACGACAGTTCAAGCCAACCACGTGCTGAACTCCGACGCCGGCTTCGACCCGGTCGTGAAGGAGTACGTCGCGGCGTCGGGCCGCTCGCATGCTCGTCGTCGGCGAATCCGCACAGCAATAGCCAGCACGCTTACATTGTTGACTGTTGCCGCTCTCGTCTCGGCGGTGATCGCCAAGCATGGCACGGACGTGGCGAACGCGGAGAAGAACAAAGCGAACCGGCTTCGGCTCGCGTCGGCCTCGGACTCACAGCTCGAGAGCAATCTCGGGGCAGCACTTCTCCTGAGCCTCGAGGGTTCCCGACAGCACCCGTCGAATCCCGTCACGAAGAAGAGCATGCTCGCGGCGATCGACCAGGCTCGGCGATCCGGGTTGCAGCAGATCATCCGCACGAACCACGGCTTCGTCGATGGAGTCGCGTTCGGCGGAGCGAAGGGCGAGACCATGGCCGCGGCGACCAGCGACGGAACCGTCGTGCTGTGGGACATGCGATCGGGGTCTCCGGTCCTCCTCGCCGAGTCACTCGACGCGAAGCACGGTCAGCTGCTCAGCATCGCGTTCGACGGGACCGGCCGCGTCTTCGTGGGCGCCAACGACGGCACGATCTTGACGTGGGATGGCCGTTCCGGCACCATGCCGATCCCGCTGGCTGTTCCGGAGAAGGGTGGCGTCCGGAGCCTGGCCTTCAGTCCGGATGGTTCGACGCTCGCCGCCGGAACGGCATGGGGGCACCTGCACCTGTGGCGCGTGCGCGACGAAAGCTGGATCAGTTCCGTGGAGCTTGCGAACGTCGCGGTGAACGGTGTGGCCTTCAGTTCCTTCAGTGCGGAGGGGAGCACCGTTGCCGCGACGAGCGACGACGGCAAGGTGCAACTCGTCGACGTGACGAACGCCGGAGCGTCGTTGCGGGAGACGCCTCTCATACAAAAGGATCGCCCGTTCACGAGTGTCGCCGTCAGCAAGCGGGGGATCCTCGCCGCCGGTACCCAGGATGGGAACATCCTTCTCTGGGACCTGACGGCGCCGGCGCCGACCCCGCTCGGGACGCCGATACGGGGAGGGAACGGCACGGTGAGCAGCGTTGCGTTCAGCGCTGACGACAACGTGCTCGCCGCCGCCACCGAAAGCGGGGACGTCGCAGTCTGGGACATGCGTTCGGGGGAGCCGATCCTGATCGGCGAACCGCTGCCCGGCAACAGCGGACCCCTTTCGAGTGTGGCGTTCAGCCCCGACGGCCGGACGTTGAGCGCGGGCACGGCGAGCGGCTCGGTGCTCGTCTGGGAGATACCGACCGACCCGCCGAGAGCGATCGGCCGACCGCTCGACGGCCGGGGCGGACAGGTCAGCAGCGTCGCGTTCGACCCGGGATCGAACATCGTGGCCGCGGGCACGCAGAGCGGGGGAGTCCGGCTCTGGAACCGCCTCTCCGGTCGGTCCCGAAGCATCTCGAAGGTCGAGGGAGCCGAGAACCTCTGGATCAACTCCGTGGCCATCAGCACCGACGGGCTGCTGGCCGCCGGTACCCAAGAGGGCCACGTTCTGCTCTGGGACGCTCGCAACGGACGGGCGGTCAGCGATCCCCTGAACGACGACGTCGGTTCCTCGCAGGCGATCTATTCGGTGGCCTTCAGCCGGGACGGCGACACGCTCGCCGCCGGCACCGATGGCGGGAACCAACGGTCGAGCGTGCTCCTCTGGGACGTCAAGACCAGGCGACGGAAGCCGAGCCTCGAGGTCGGCACCTATGTCCACGGCGTGGCGTTCAGCCCGGACGGCCACACCCTCGCGGCCGTCGACGATACGGCGAAGGTGTGGCTCTGGGATCTCCGTTCCACGACTCCCACGCCACGATTCCTGGACGCTCCGGGAGGGGGCACGTCGATCACGTTCACCGCCGATGGACGCGTCCTCGCCGTGGGCACCGGCTCCGGACACGTGCTGCTCTGGGACATGAGTACGGCGAAACCGAAGCGGCTCCGCCGGCTCGACGGCCGCAACGGCAAGATCCTGAGTGTCGCGTTCAGCACCGACGGCCGGTCCGTCGCCGCCGGCTCGGAGAAGGGGAACCTGTTGTTCTGGGACGTCGCAACGCGAGAACCGATCGGCCTGATCCGCGCCGGGTCGGCAGTCTTCTCCGTCGCGTTCGCGAAGGACGGCCACACGATCGGCGTCGGAACGATCGACGGGACAGTCCAGCTTATGCCGGTGCTCTGGACCGGTTATCAGGACCTGGCGACGCGTGTGTGTGGCCTCGTCTCGGGCAACCTGACCGACCTCGAGTGGAACACCTTTGCGCCGGGCATCGTCCATCAACCGTCCTGTCCTGCATCCCGTCGTTCCGGCGGCGAGCGAACCGCCACCTAGCCGCCCCGCGCCTTCTCCAGGGCGGAGACGTTGGCGCGACGTGGAGCCGCGGCGCTGTAGTCGCCCTCTGCCGCTGGGTGTGCGGTTCGGTGTGGGGAAGGACCGAACTGACCGTAGGGGAACGACGCGGAGATGCTCGGCCTCTCAACCTGGGCTCGACCCGGACGTACCGGTCCGAGGGTCAGGGCGACGGATCCACCGTGACGTTTTGCGCCGCTGCCTCGTCGGGGGTGAAGAACACCTCGCCGTCGCCCCAGTTGTAGGTGATCACGTCATCGGGAAGTTCGGCCTCGGGGCCGCAGAGAACCTCCAACTCCTTGGCCGTGAGGACACCGAACGTCTCGAATGCCTCGGCGACCGAGGGGTCTGGTCGTAGCGTGCTCGTGGCGCCCGGCAACGCTGCTTCAAGGGCGTCGACATACGAGGCGAAGGGCATCCATCCGGGCACCGTGTGCTCACCGGTCGGTCCACGGAACAGCACCGTCGGAAAGTCGTAGCGGTCGTGGCCCTCGGAGTGGCGCATCACTCCGGCCATCGGATCGTCACTTTGGTATGCGCGCACATAGTCGTTCGGGGTTCGGGCCTCGGCCCAATCCGCTCGGTACATCTCGGCGACGGTGCTCGACGCGAAATCGGTCAACCACCGGTCCTGATCGAATCCCGGCACACCGGCAAAGGTCTTGAGGAACTCGTCGGCCGTCTCCGGTCCCCGTCCGAACAGGAAGATCGATTCGCGGATGCGGCGGAGGCAGCGTCGTTCGATGTCGTTTCCCTGCAGGGCCGCCGCCTTGATGGCGCGTCCGGCCGGGTCGGTCGAGCGCAGCATGAGGTGCATGGGTTTCGGGTAAGGCTGACCGGTGATCTTGGTGACCCGTCGCCAGTACTTCTCCATGGGCAGCGCCGCCGACTCGCGGGTCCACTCGGGAACTCCGGTCGAGAGGTCGCCGGCCAGTCCGCCCATGACCGTGCGCCAGTGGCACCTGTCCCCGTAGCGCCATCGGAAGAGGCGAAAGATCGGTTCCGCTCCCCATGCGACGGAGCAGAGCGGATCGGTGAACTCGACGACATCGACGCGATCAGACGGCATGGCTTCACCCTCTCACAGCGGGCAGCCATCTCGTCTGGACAGGTTCAGCGGACGCCGTCACGTTCGATCGGTGGGCGTTCCCGTGCCTCTGCGTGTGCGTTCGCGTCGTCGTAGTCGTCGTAGCCGTCGTAGCCGTCGTAGTCGTCGGAGTTGCTTCGGGATACGGAGGGATGTGATCGGTGTGGTGAGGAGCCCGACGAAGGTGGTGGGGTGGGGTTCGTCGATCCCGTAGCGCTGCGGCTGACCGTCCTTCGGTACGCGGTAGGTACGGAAGAGCTGATCCCAGATCGGGAGGAAGGCGGCGTAGTTGGTGTGGATCGACGCCGGTTCGTTGGCGTGGTGCCAGTGGTGGAAGTCGGGGGTGGCGATGATGCGATGGAGTGGACGCCACCGCCAGCGGACGTTGGCATGGAGGAACAAGCCGACGATCATCTGGAGGATGGCGATGCCGCCGGTGATCTTGGCCGGGAACCCGGCGGCGATGAGAAGGAGGACCGGAGGTCCGAGCAGAAACCCGTCGAGCGGATGGACCCGTATGCCGCTGAGCCAGTCGAGTTGCTCGCCGGTGTGGTGTACGGAGTGGAACCGCCAGAGCGCGGCCTTCTCGTGGGCGAAGCGGTGCACCCAGTAGCCGGCGAGGTCGAACAGCGCCGCGCCGAGGATCGGCAGCGCAGGAGCGGGGAGCATGGCGACGAGTGGACGGAGCGCGAGGCCCGGCAACCACGCCAGGCTCACCACGCCGGCGACGGCGGCGACGACGAGACCCACGCCGGAGATCAACGGCGTGGCGAGCGCGAAGGTGAGGTCGGTGCCGAGACCCTGGCGTCGTACCCGTTGTCCGCGGTGGCGCGGGAACAGCTTCTCGAACGGCACGACGAGGACAAACAACGCAACGATGAGGAACGGCGCCGACGCGTTCGTCCTCACGGAGATGGCGACGATCAGTCCGGCCAGCGCAACGTGGGCGAGGCCTTGTCGTCGCGTGGAGGTTCGTTGTGGGCCGGTGTCCGGCGAGTGCGGCGAGTAGCTGGAGTTCGACGGCACGTTCGTCATGGTTCGATGGTGCGCCCGCAGATTGGCGAGCGGAATCAGGGACAACCCTGAACCGACCCTGGCCCTGCGCTCGTGCTCGTTGCGCGCATGCTCGTTGCGCGCATGCTCTGCGTGCATGTCGTAACGCCCTGAGCAACAGATTGCACGCGGAGTCACCGCGCAGACCGCGCCACGCCGGATTCGGGTGGTTCGGGTGGTTCGGGTGGTGCGGGTGGTGCGGGTGGTGCGGGTGGTGCGTTGTCGAACGGGGCCGTACCCTTTCGCCATGCCCCCGATCGATATCGAAGCTTCCGACTATCTCCTCAAGACGACGAAGCAGGTCCGCAAACGTCTCGACCTTTCCCGTCCTGTTCCTCGGGAGTTGCTGCTCGACTGCATCGATGTGGCGAGTCATGCGCCGATGGGTGGCAACCTCGAACGCAACCGCTGGCTCATCATCGATGACAAGGAGTTGATGGGCAAGATCGCGCCGTACTACCAGGAGTACGGCCGGAAGTACCTGGCGGCGAGTGCGGGTGCGCAGGGCCGCCAGGGCAAGGTCGTCGAGTCGGCCATGTATCTGGTGGACCACATCGCCGAGGTGCCGGCGTGGGTCATCGCCATGCGCCTCGACCGCCTTCCCGACGATGCGCCACGAGGCGACGTCGCGGCATACCACGGGAGTGTCGCTCCCGGCGTGTGGAGCTTCCAGTTGGCGGCTCGGGCCCGTGGGCTCGGCTCGGCGTGGACGACGTTCCATCTCCACTACGAGGAACTCATCGCCGAGATGCTCGGCATCCCGCCGACGGTCACGCAGGTAGCGCTGCTGCCCGTGGCCTATTACACGGGTGACGACTTCTCGCCGGCCCCGCGTCGCCCGGCCCGCGAGATCACGTTCTTCAATCACTGGAAGCAGACCGACTGATCGTTCGAGGCGCTCGTCGATCGCGCGGCACCGGGCTGCTCCTCCCTGAGATCAGGGAAGCTGCCAGAACGCCCCGGTGAGACCAAGGCTGTCGAGGATCAACTGGTTCTGGTCCCGAGTGTGAGGACGCCAGTCCGGCGAAACGCGATCGCCCCACCATGCGTGGGCGAGGTCGCACAACGCCACGGCGCTGATCGTCGCCCCCGGGGTGCGTCCATCGAGCCACCGCACGATGTGCTCTTCCGACCGGAAGAGGTTCATGGTGCTTCACGAGAACACGATGTCGTCCCACCAGTGCGATGCCGGGACGAGACAGTGGAAGGCGATGTCATCGTCCGTGACCGGCTTGCGGTCTACGACGTGCACGGTGATCTCGTCGCCGCAGTCGGCGCAGGCCGTCTCGATCCGGCCGTCGCTGTGAAGTGCGGCGCAGATACCGAAGGCATCCCACGCGCAGTTGGCGTACCACGATCGTCCGCCGGCATGTACGCGATACGGAGTCGGTCGGGCGGCAAACGGGTTCGCCATACGTAGCTCATCGGTCCCGGGGTACAGGACGAGGGCATGGGCGTCGTGGAGCCGCTGCCAGCCGAGCGCCACGTCGGCTGACGCCATGCCGGCACGACCGGCCGTTTCGTCGACCGTTGGTGCTCTTCCGAACTCGACGAAGAGACCGTAGGTCGTGTTGCGGAGCGCGATGTCGATGTCGTCCATTCGATGACGGTATACCTGGCGGACATCGATCGCTCGTTGATCGCTCGTTGATCGCTCGTCTGGTCCGCTCGTTTCGTCGCGGCCCACTGGACCGGGTGCGTACTGGCGTGGTTGTCCGTTACGGAAGCTTCCGGGGAGCTCGATGTACGTCACCGTCGATGGGCGGCGAAGAAGTCCCAGAGCTGGGCGGTGGCGTCGAGGGCCTGGCTCGGCGGGTCGACGCCGATCGCCAGGGCTGCCGCCGTCGGCTGGACGGGCGAGCCCGGCCACTGATGGCCCGCGCCGGCGATGGTGATGAGGTTCACGTCTATCCCGCCTGGGCACGCGCTCGATTGGCGGGTGACGGGCCCGGCGTTGCTCGTCGTCGGCGCTGCGCACTTCGCCGCGGCGCGGAAGCGTTCGAGCGCGGTGGGAACGGACATGCGCACCGTGCCGGCGGCCGTTCCCTTCGTCGTTGCCGAACCGTCGAACGGGACATTCCCGTCGGCCTCGCCGTGGATGTGAAGGACGGAGATCGGCGCCGGTGTTGGACAGTCCGACGTGATCGTGCCGGCGACCGGCCCGATGGCGGCGAAGCGGCCGGGTCGGTCGCAGGCGAGACGGTACGTGAGCATCGCTCCGTTCGACATGCCGGTGACGAACACGTTCTTCGGGTCGGCGACCTTCGCATTCACGAGCGCGTCGATGGCGGCGTTGATGAAGCCGACATCGTCCACGCCCTGCGCCGCCGGTGCGGCGCAGCACGAGCCGGCGTTCCATGCGTGGCCGATGGCGATCGGCAGGCCTTCGGGATAGAGCACGGAGAATCCGTTGCGGTCGGCCACAGCGTCCCATCCGTACGCCGACTGAGCCTGCTCGGCACCACCGAGACCGCCGTGCAGTACGACGACGAGCGGACCGGGAACCCGCGGCCAAATCCCGTTGGGGTGATGGACGACAAAACGACGGGCGGCGACGTTGAACTGCGGTGGTGGGACGTTGGCGATGGTGGGTGTCGGGGGAGCGGTCGTCGTCGGTGTGGTTGTGGCTGCGGGTCCTGGTGTGGTCTTGGCGGTCGGGCTCGTCGGTGGCGCGGACGTGGGCGTTTGCTTCGTCGCGACAACGACCCACTGACGGCGGCCTCGCTGCACCGCGCAGCGGAGCGTGACGCCCGCGGTCGTGCGCTGGCGGCCGATCTCGGCGCGACTGCAACTACGCCCGGCCGATGCCGTCGATGCGGTCGCAACCGAAACGAACGTGAGCGGAAGGAGCAGCCCGGCGATGCCGAGCGCCGCCAAGCGCTTTCGGGACGGAAGGTGAGTGTTCATCAGTGCTCTCGGAATCAGGCGAGCGCCGGCGTCGAGTGGACGAGCCCGCCATCCGGATGCGGCGACCGCTCTCGGACGATGACCTCGTTCGTGCGGCAGTCGTTCGACGTCGGTTGTGTGACGGTGTCCGATCGAGTCGTCACCATTGTTGTCGTGGTCGGCACCGATCCTCCCGCCCGTAGGCGCGCCAGCGTTGCCATCGGCGCGAGCCTACGGGCCTGCTCTGACGACCGAAGGTGAACGGCCGCAACGGATCTGGCGAAGTCGTCCGAGGCAGGCCTCGCGAGCGTGCGCGCTTGAGAGAACATCGTCATCCGCCGGTGGCGGCGGCCAGGGTTCGTCGGGTTCGTTGTCGACGGTCCAGGTGCCGTTGGGTTGTCGGGTGATGTTGTTGTCGGTTTCGTGGCGGTGGGTGTGGTGTCCGTGGGTGCACATCAGCTTCATCTTGTTGATGTCAGTGAGGCCGCCTTGGTCCCAGGGTGGGTCGTGGTCGGCGTCGCATCGGTTCCATGGGACGTCGCAGCCGGGGTAGGCGCAGGTGCCGTGTTCGCGTAGGGAGAGGGCGAGTTTTTGGAGTGCCGAGGCGAACCGTCGTGACCGGCCGAACTTCAGGATGGCGCCGTCTGATGATTGGATGGCGGTATAGAGGTCGGTGCGGGCGTCGTCAATCAAGTCGATGGCGTCGTCGGTCGGCAGTGGCCCGTCACCGAGGATGTGGGCTTGGAGGGTTTCGGCTTGGACGGTGACGATGAGCGCGGTCCGGGCCGGGCCAGACCCGCTGGCCGACGGTTCGCCGAAGACCAACGAGACGAGGGCGTCGGCGAGGCGTCGTTCTCGTGGTTCGTCGTCGTGTCCGCCTGCCGCTTCGGCGCGTTCGGGGTGGGCGGCGCGCCAGGCGGCGTCGCAGGCGTGGTTGATGGCGGCTTTGACGCGTTCGCCTTCGAGGGTGGGGAGGATGGCGCGGATGCCGGTGCAGCCGTCGTCGGCTTTGAAGAACCGGACGGACCGGGCGGCGCGTTGGCGGGCGCGCCATCCGTCGGCGTTGCGGTTGATGCGGTAGCGGTCGACGGTTTTGGCGAAGTCGTCGGGTGACTGGCTCGGGGCGAGCTCGAAGAGTTCGGCGGCTTCGGTGGGGTCGGTGATGGGGGCGAGTTTGCGGAGGTGTTCACCGGTGACGGTTCCGTCGGCGAGGGCATCATCGGCGCCGGGGATGCGGGTGACGACGTCGGCGACGGCTTCGGCTTTGGCGGCTTCTGCTGCGGACATTCCGAATCCACGCGCAAGTGTTGCCTTGGTGTCGCGTCCGGTTTCGGTTTTCATGACGCTGACCAACACGGCTTCGGCGGAGGCGAGTTCCCCGCGGAGTCGTCGGAGCTCCCGCAGCGCAGCCTTGGCGGTTCCCGGGTTCCAGTCGGACGAGCAGGCGCGGGGGATCGACAGGCGTTTGTAGACCCCGATCTGTTCGTCCGCGCTGCTGTTCATGAACCCAACTATAGAACATCTATACGACAAGTACGAACGTATGTGTGAGAAACCCGTCCGGGGAGCGAATCTCGCGCTCAGGACCGCCGTAACCGCAAGAAACAGCGCGCATCCCGTCGAACGAGGCGGATCGGATGGGCGGGCTGACGTCGACGAGATCGATGGCGTCGCGTGATCCGCTCGGCAGTCGATGGGCTGCGCCGCTCGGCGGTCGATCGGCCGCGCCGTCCGGTGGTGGCAACCGCCTTTGTGGTGATCGTCTAAGTTCGGCGGGCGACGGCGTCAGCGAAGTGGAAGGACGCTGGTCGGAGGGCGAGTTCCCGGAACCGCGTCGGTGGTGCGCATCCGTACGACCGGGGTGGTGCCGACTCGGGAGTAGACATCAACGGTGACCCGACTCGACCGGAACCTCTACAAGGCAATCAACCGTCTCGCCGATCGGACCGGCTCGGCGCACGGCGCGGTGAGGCTCTACGCCAAGGACGGCATCGCGGTGTTCGCAGTGCTGCTGCTCGTGGGGTGGTGGCTCGGTCGCACGTCGCATACGCCGATCGAGAACGTCGGCAAGGCGGTGTGGGCCGGTGCCGGGGCGTTGCTGGCATTGGCAATCAACCAACCGATCGGCTCCGCCATCGACCGGGCCCGGCCGTACGCGGTGATCCCTGCGATGCATCTGCTCGTCGACAAGACCGCCGACTTCTCGTTCCCGAGTGACCACGCCACGATCGCCGGTGCTGTAGCCGCGGGCCTGTTCCTGGTGAGCCGGCGACTGGGGTTCATCGCCGTCGTCGCTGCGGTCGCCATGGCGCTCGCCCGGGTGTACGTCGGAGCGCACTATCCCGGCGATGTCGTCGCCGGGCTGCTCCTCGGGGCCACCGTGACGCTCGTCCTCAGCGGTCTCGCCGCACTCGTGCTCGAGCCTCTGCTGCGGGCGATCGCCCGGACACCACTGCGGCCTCTCGTCATGACACGCGACGGCGCCGCGAGACTCGCATATCGGTGATCCGCGTCCTGCTCATCGCGCTCGGATGCCTCGCCGCGTCATGGGTGCTGATGATCGTGCTGGCGGCGAGGCTTCCGCCGGGCATCCTCAAGGACCTCGCCGGGTTCCTCCCTGCCTGCGTGACGACGATCAAGACGCTGCGCAAGGACCCACGCGTTCCTCGCCGGGCCAAGCTGGCGATCGCGTTCGCCGGGGTCTGGGTGATCTCGCCGATCGACCTCATCCCCGAGTTCCTGCCGGTCATCGGACCCCTCGACGACATCGTCGTTGTCGCGCTGGCCTTCCGCTACGCCGCACGACAGATCCCGCCGGACGTGCTCTTCGACGCGTGGCCCGCTGACCCGAACCTGCTCCGTCGCCTCCTCGGCTCACGCAAAGCAACGATCGACACGCACTGACCCGCGTGCTCTCGCGTTGTCGGGTGCGCAGTCGCTCCTGGGGCGACCCAGGCACCGAGTATCCGGTTGGTCAGGCGACGCTGAGATAGGCGCGGAGAGCCGTGCGCACCACGTCGCTGGCAGTCATATCGTCCCGCTGCGCCCGCGCCTCGAGCGCGGCGCGGAGTTCGGGGTCGAGGCGAACGGGGAAGACGTCAGCAGCGGCGGTGCCGAGCGAAGGCCGTCCCGGACGGCGCCTCAGTTTCGAAACGTCGTATCCGGCCTCGGCTTCGTCGGCGAGTGGCTGGATCTCTTCGTCAGTGACGATCCTGCCGTTGTGGGTGTATGGCTTCATGTGGCCTCTCCATACGCTTCGAGCAGGCCATCTGGGGCGCGCTCGCATGGCGTGAATGATGACGTGTCGGTTTCCGTCGGCGACAATGACGACGAGTTCGAGCAGGTTTGCCGAACGGTCGAGACCGAGGAGCGCGTAGCGGGGTGGGTGCTCATCGTCGTTGAAGTCAACGCGTGTGAGTGCGTTTCGAACGGCAGGAGCGATGTCGGCGTCGGGTGGTCGAGAGTCGGAGGGTCGAGAGTCGGACGGTGGAGCCATGGGCCGATCGTTGCCAAGAGCGTGTGACAAACCGACTCGGGCCAGGAGTTCGACGCGGCCAGGAGCACCAGACACGACTCCGCTCGCAGTTCTCGATGCCCCTCCGTTGCCGTTGGCCAGCGCGTGGTTGTTCACTCAGTCGCTCCGGGGGCGATCCGGGTGCCAAGAAGCTGGACGGCCCGGGGTCCCATCGAGGTACGGTGCGACATGGACGAAGTGTTGGCCGGTGGGGTCGCGAATGCCGGGGCGGTGCGGCGTCGAGGTGATGTCGTCATTCGTCCGCGCACAGAGCATTCGTCGACGACTCACGCGTTCCTACGCGCGCTTCGTACCGTCGGATTCACCGATGGACCCGAGCCGCTCGGCCTGAGCGCCACCGAAGAGGAACTGCGGTTCGTGGAGGGCCACGTTGCGCTGCCGCCGTATCCGGCGTGGGCGCAGACCGACGATGCGTTGGCATCGGTGGCACGGTTGCTTCGACGGTTCCACGACGCGTCGGCACAGGTGTCGGCGCCATTGCTCGGCGACGTGTGGAGTGATGCGTTCGGCGAGCCGTCGCCGGAGGCCACCGTGATCTGTCATCTCGACGTGTGCCTGGAGAACGTGGTGTTCCGCGACGGTGTCGCCGTGGCCCTGCTCGACTTCGACTTCGCCGCGCCAGGTGATCCGCTCGACGATCTCGCGGCGATGGCCCGCATGTGTGTGCCGGTCGACGATGGTGTGCGTCGGGAACAGTTGGCGTGGACGTCGGTCGAAGTGGGGCGTCGTCTCCGTGTGGTGCTCGATGCCCATGGCGCGTCGGTGACAGATCGGCCGACGTTCATCGATCGCCTCGACCGCTCGATCGTGTTGGCGGAGCGGTTCGTGCGGACAAGGGTTGAGCGGGGCGAGCCGAACTTCGTGGCGATGTGGGAGGCGTTCGGCGGCGAGCAGCGCTTCACCCGTCGACGCGAGTGGTTCGACGCGTGTCGTGAGGAGTTGCGGGACGCAGTGGCGGGGTAGTGATGCCGACCTTCGCCGGACCCGAGTGATGAACGCTACGAACTGCGTCGGCGATCGATCTCGCTCTGCAAACGACGAAGGGCGGGAACGGCGATCCGATCTTTCGGACGGTCGGCGGCCTCCTTCGATCTGATGATGTCGGCCAGCGAGGCAACCGTGGTCGTGGTGCCGATCACGTCGATGACGACCGCGCTTCGCCGCAGATCGGTGTAGCCCTTTGTTCCCGCGGGGATGAACGCAATGTCGAGATCGCCGAAGTCGGTCGTGAGGTTCCATATGTCCGCCTTGGCCAGCGATGTGGCGTCGTGCGCGAAGGGCAGTCCGTCAGGCACCGCGTCGGACCGGATACTCGCATGCAGAGCGCGTAACGCATCCGAGAGCCGGGAGAGGTTCGCGGTTCCTCTGGCGGGTGTGATGTCGAGATCGGTGGTGACCATGTCCGATCCGTGAATGGCTGCAGCGAGGCCGCCGATGAGCACGTAGTCGACGCCGTGCTCGGCGAGCACCGTGAGAATCTGCTCCGGCCGGAACTCGGTCATCGACGTTTCGCCGTGACGCGTCCCGTTGCTGCCATCGCATCGCGACCGGTCAATACAAAGCGCGCTGATGAAACGGCCCGCCGCCAACGCTCGTCGACGGTGAGATCGAGGCTGCCGCGAATGGTGGCCAGCTCGACCGGATCGGGCTCGACGATCGACACGTCGAGGGTGAGACCGCAGGCACGAACGATCTCATCGACGCGGTCCCACGACGGACTGTTCTCGCCTCTCTCCAAACGGGCGATGGCCGACTGGGTGGTGCCGACACGATGGGCAACCTCAGCCTGCGTAAGGCCAGCCCGCCGCCGGGCGGTCGTCAGCACTTCGTTCGCGCGCATCGGAGCAGTATAGCAGATTCGTACTTATGCACGGGATGCGTGCCTCCGTGACGACGAGGTGGGACGAAACGTGGAGCCGCGCGTGGAGTGATGCGTTCGGCGAGCTGTGTGCCGCCTTGGTTGTTCACTCAGTCGCTCCGGGAGCGACCCAGGTACCAAGAATCCCGGTCGTCCCTACGCCCTCACGCGCTTGCCGCGGCCTCCTGCCACCAGCGCGCCAATGCCGACACGTTGGGCGACCTCGCTGCCGGGACGGTCGGCGGAGCAATCGGCGCATGGGTGGCCGTCACGATCACGACGGCAGCGAGAACCGTCGACGTCAACGGGGTCTCGTGTGGATCGCCGGTAACGGCATCGGCGCGATCGCAGCGATTGCCTGGGAGATCGCCGAGTACACCATCATGCAGGCGGGCGTCGGCAACCCGCACCTCACCTCCCGGCCAACGGAGTCTTCGCCGGTGAGATCGGGATAGCCGCGTTCCTCGATCTCGTCGTTGGTCCTCACGCGGCCCTGGTGACGGAAGAGCCACAGGAGGCCGATGAGCCGCTCGACGCCGGGGTCGACCGGCACGTCAGGCACGTCACGCACGTCGGCGTTGGCGACATCGTCCGAATCCGGCACATGCTGACCCTATCCAACGCCGAGTGAGGTCCGGCGCTCTGACGCGCCTACGTCCAGGGGTTGAGGACAGCGGTGCCCGCGAAGCGCGCGAAATCGTTGGAGTTGCGCGTCACCACCGTCATGGCGTGGACCAACGCGGTGGCTCCGATGAAGACGTCGCGATACGGGGCAGGGGCGGGTACGTTCAAGGTCGCCGATCGGACCGCGACCGCGTGATCGACCGGCAGGATCCGTCCATCGAACGCTGGCAGCACGGTGTCGTTGAGCCACGCTCGAAGGCCCCTGCCCTTCGCGGGGTCCGATCGTTCCGCCAGAAGGACGCCGAGTTCGAGCTCTGGGCCGAGATGATCGAGAGGAACATCGCCGCCGAAGGCACGGACGCCGCCCAGGTCACGACACCGCCGTTGGCTCGACCGGCCGGGAGCTTGGCGGAGCTCGGAGACGACGTTGGTGTCGAGCAGGTACATCAATCGAGCTCGGCGCCGCGAGATGAGCAGGCCCTGGCTTGTTGGCAACGTGGAGTCTCGACCGTCATCTCGCCGATCGCCAGAAATCCCACAGCGATGTTGTCGCCGTGATGGGCGACAAAGAACGGATCGTTTTCCGTTGCCGTACTGATCGCCCGGGCCGCGACGCGGATCATCCGGTCGTAGATGACGGATCCGCCGTGGAGGTCATCGACGTTGTGATGCGCGCACAGTCGCTCGATGACAAGTGAACGCTCTGTCGTTCTGGCAACTTCCATTCGCCGCTAGTTGCGGCGACGCTTCGCCGCTGGCTCGCCGAAGAACTCGGGGGCGAGGTGCAGCACCAGTCCGGTGTCGGTGACTTCGAGTTGCCCGTGCGTGGCTGGCTGCTGTGCCGCACCCACAGCGGGTCGACTGACGGCTTCTGCGATCCTCGTGTTTCTCGCCGACTTCTCGGTCGCCGATTGTGCCTTCATCAGTGGATCTCCAAGAAGAGGTTGGCCGTGCGGCCGTTGAGGAACTGCCATCCCAACAGCGCGCTCACTATACGTGGCCGCTTCGGACCCGAGCGTGAGCGCGAAAACGCAGTGCCACCTCAACCGAGATGCGCGAAGCACTCGCGCAACATCGGACCGAAGCGCAAACCGACCTCGGGCTCGGCGCCCTCCGGTGCCTTGTCGACCAGACGGATCAACTCGGCGTTCTCCCCGAACGTGCCGATGCCGCTCGCCGGGACGAACCAGGCGAACGGGTGGATCGGCGACGCGTTGTCATAGCGGGTGAGGCTCTCGTGGAGCACGCCGACGACCGCGTTGAGCCCACACTCGTCGGGCGTGACCGGCGCGGCGAGGGCCTCGTGGCGGTTGGGGACGGCCACGACGTAGCCGTCGGCACGGGGGAGTCGGTCGATGATGGCCAGCACGCCGGCATGGGCGAACATCGAATCGCCCGACTCCATGTACAGACCGTCGCGCTCGCAGAACATCCCGCGCTCGTCGGCGAGGGTGTTCGCACGGGCGAGGTCAAACGCCTCGTCCGCATCGACGCCCCACTGCTCCAGATGTTCGTCGATCACGCCCTGCCCGGCGCCCGGACGGCGGACGTAGAGGCACCATTCGGTGTCGGGCATCGCCGGCCGACGGACGATGAGATCAGTCAGCGCGCGTAGCGAGTCATAGGTGCGCGTATCTGTGGGACTCGCCGACCGGTATAGCCGGAGTCGCAAGCTCCGGCGGACCACGTCGGGACTCATCGCCGACGGATCGTCGACGTTGCTCATGCAGGCGATCGTGTCGACGAAGGTGGTTATCGCCGAGGGCCATGCGGAACGACGCTGCTGGGCGCACTCGGAGGCGAGATTGCCGAGGAAGAGTTCTCGCCCGAGTCGGTCGACGAGCAGGGGAGCGGTGCCCGTGAACACCAGGCGTCGAGCGATGAGCCGGCCGTCGACGAGGCGGAGGAAGTGCTTGACGTCGGACTTGGTGAGCCGAGGAGCCCAGGTGGACGGAGTTCCGGGTCGAATGGTCATGACCGTCAGTGGACGGCATCTGGATGACCGTCGTCCACCGTGTCGAGTGATTGTGACGACTTCGGTGCGTTCGATCGTCCGCGCCGGAAGGCGGCGACCTCTCGAGGGCCCAGGCCTGCCCGACTCGTGCGGTCGGGACAGTCACCGCTGATCACCCAACTCCTCGCTCCGCGACGCCTCAGCCGAGGCACGACGAGGGGAGTGCGCGCGCATGGTGTCGTATCCGGAGAACATCAACCACGGACTCCCGCCGATGACCTGTTCGCTTGCGTGGGCTGAACCAGCTCACCAGCCCAGCATCATCTCGTGGCGACGCCACGAGGCCGGGTTCTTCGGCGGCTCGGGTCGACGACGCCAGTCGCTTGGTCGGCGAGCGAAGACCGCAGCAGCGCTCTGGCCGACCAGCGCATCAGATCGGTCGCGTCCTCACGCGACAGTCCGGCCACGTCGGTCAGCCAGACGAGCGCCTCGATCCCCGTCGCGCTTCGGACCGCAAGGGCTAGACGATGCCGTTCGGTTTCGGACATCTGGGTGCGGAGCGGCGCAAGGGCTTCCTCGATCCACTTGATGGCCCGGCCTTGGCGCAGCGGGAGAGGCGCCCGCTCGCTGGGGTCGGCTTCGAGCGATAGTCGGAGCATCGTGCGCTGTTGCGCTTCGTTCTCGAGGTTGCCACGGATGAAGGAGTCGACGACCAGATCGAGCCGGGTCTCGACGTCCTCTGGCGCGTCGGCGGGCAGAAGCGAAGCGGTGAATGTCTCCGGATGTGCTGCGATCAGCAGCGCTCGTTGGCTGGGGAAGTAGCGGTACGCCGTGGTGCGCGAGATCGATGCGGCCTCTGCTGCCCCCTCCACCGTGGGCGTCACTCCCGTCGCAACGATCGTGCGGGCGGCAGCGATGAGCGCCTCCCGCGTGCGGCGCTTCTGTCCGGTGCGTCCAGCCAGTTCATAGGGGATTGACATCGGCTCTTATGGTACCGTACTCTCTTCGTGGGACAGATGTCCCATGAACGAAAGTGGGTGAGCGATGAGCGTTCCTGTCATCCGAAGTGCCGGCGAAGGCGAGAGGCGATCATTTCTCGGAGGTGGCCTTCACACGTGGAAGCTTCTGACCGGGGATACCGAAGGGGCGTTCTTCATGTTCGAAGATGCGATGGGGCGCGCAAAGATGACCCCGTGGCACTTGCATCCACACGCTGACGAGACCCTGTACGTGATCGAGGGCGAGATCATCGTCAACATCGACGGCACTGAGCGGCGAATCGGTGCCGGCGGTATGACCTTCACCCCGAAGGGCGTACCGCACGCGTTCATGGTGCTCTCGGAGACGGCACGATTGCTCACGATGCAGTCACCCGGCGAGGGCGAGGCGTTCTACCGGGGCGCAAGCGATCCCACCGAGGGGGTCACATCCGATGTGGTCGACATGGCCAGAGTTCAGGCGTCAGCCAAGGCCAACGCCCGGGCGATCGAAATCCTCGGACCGCCTCCGTTTGCAAACGTCAGGCTCGCCAGCTGACCCGGAGGGGCGGGCCGTTGACCTTGCATCATGATGCAACGATGTTATGGTGCAAGTGTGCGAACGACGATTGATCTTCCGCCTGACCTTCACGACCTTGCGCGTCAGCTGGCCCACGACCGGAGAAGGTCGATGAGCGATGTCATCGCCGACCTCATTCGGCTCGGCCTTGGTCGGCAGGGTTCAGAAGTCGCGGTGACGAAGCGCGGCATGCCGCAGGTTTCGATTGGCCGGTCCGTCACCGCCGAAGACGTTCGTTCGCTGGACGACGAGGCGTGACGACGTTCCTCGCTGACGGGAACGTCTTGGTCGCGTTGACGATCGTTGAACACGTCCACAACGGCATCGCCCTTCATTGGTTCGAGAACGAACAACCGAACCTTGCGACCTGCCCGATCACCGAAGGAACCCTTGTCCGTTTTCTGATGCGGTCCGGGCAGACGGCGATCAACGCAACGGCGGTGCTCGAAGCAATCCGCTCTCAGGATTGGCATGTCTTCTGGCCAGACACGCTTCCGCTCGAACGAGCGCATCTCACCGGCGTCATCGGTCACCGACAGGTCACGGACGCGTACCTCGTCGCGCTCGCTCGACACCGTGACGCCAGCGTCGTCACGCTCGACCGCGGTCTCGCCGCACTGCACCCCAAACACGTGCACCTGCTCGGCTGACCGCTGGCGCGGATCCGTCGACCATTGCGACCTCGACACGACAGGCGGGATCGGGCCGTCACGCCGCCGCCTCCGTCTCACGGCTTCGCTCCGAACGTCCCGTTCTGCTACACCTGAGCCGAGACACGACCAGGGGAGTGCACGCGCATGGCGTCGTATCCGAAGCACATCAACCACGATCTCTCGCCCATGACCTGTCCGGTCGCGCTGGCCGATGTCGACCTGTTCGGCAAAGGCGCGCAGGAGCACTGGTACGAGGCGTACGAGATCCTGCACCGGGACGCCCCGGTGCTGCGCATAGAGGGCGGTGGCTACAAGCCCGGGACCGATGCGTTCGTGCTCACCAAGCATGCCGACGTGACCCGCGTCGTGAAGGATCCGGAGCGGTTCCCGCCGCTGTCGCAGGTGCGCGTTGGCGGCTACGCCCAGCAGGGCATGACGGCCGAGGATGCCTACACGACGTATCGCAGCTTGATGCAGGCGTCGATGGTGTCGCTCCGCCCGACGCAGGAGCTCTACATCCGTCACCGCAAGGAGCTCACCGACCCGTGGGTCGGCACCGGTGCGCTGCGCCATCGGGAGATGATTGCGAAGCACGCGAACGATCTGCTCGACGAGTGGATCGACGACGGCGAGGTCGAGTTCATCAGCCGCTTCGCCCGTCCGCTGCCCCAGCGCGTGATGGCCACCGTGCTCGGCTTTCCCATGGCCGACATCCCGCTCCTTGCGGAGTGGGGCGATGCGGTCGTCACGCCGTTCGTCCACGGCACCGGGCTCAAGCACGAGATGACCCCGGAGCAGACGACCGAAATGCTCCGTCGCCTCGAAGGCTTCCAGGACTACATCTACGAGCATGTGCGGGCCAAGCGTGCCGACCCGCACGACGACATGGTGAGCTTCCTGTGCGAGGTCCACTACGAGGCGCTCGACCGCAAGCTCACGGACCTGGAGATCGCCGGGATCGTCCACGCCATGATTCTCGGGGGACTGGAGACGACGCAGTACGCCCTCGAGGAGCAGGCCCAGCTGATGTGCGAGAACCCTGCCGTGTTCGCGCAGTTGCGTCACGATCGCGGCAAGGTGCGTTCGTTCACGGAAGAGGGCATGCGGATGCGTTCTCCAACGCACGGCCTCTCGACGCGGACGAACTCGCGTGACGAGGTCTTCCAGGGTGTCGAGGTCCCGGCGGGTTCGTTGCTGCACTTACGATTCGCGGCGGCCAACGTCGACGCGGAAGAGTTCGCTTGCCCGTTCAATCTCGACCTTGACCGCGAAGGGCTCACCCGCCACGTGACGTTCTCGACGGGACCGCGGGTATGCCCGGGGGCGAACCTGTCGCGGGTGGAGCAGCAGATCGCCTGGGGTGTGCTGCTCGACCGGATCGATTCGTTGGAGTACGGCGACGGCAACACGTGGATGCACCAGCCCGGGATCATGCTCGGCACGCTCAAGCTCAAACTCCGCTTCACCAAAGCCGCGAGCCCGCTCTCACTGGGCACCGGCCGGGGAAGCAGCCTTCTCTGAGGGAGCGGGGCCCGCCGGCCGCGGCAGTGGTGAGTGAGCATCTGATGCGCTGCATGACCCCCATGAGAACGACGCTGAGTCTCGACGACGACGTGCTCGCCGCGGCGAGGGAGCTCGCCGATCATCAAGGCGTGTCGGTCGGTGCGGTGATCTCGGATCTGTCCCGTCGTGGGCTTGAGGCGGCGCGGCTCGGTTCGACACGAACTGGCCGAGTGCCGACTTTCGCCCCTCGGCCGGGCGCCCGACCGATCACCATGGAGAGCGTGCGACGAGGCCTCGACGACGAGTGACCGTTCTTCCCGACGTCAACGTGCTCATAGCGGTCGCGTGGCCGGAGCACACGCTCCACGCGGCGGCGCTTGAATGGTTCGATGCTCATGCTGACGGGGGGTGGGCCACGTGCGCGATCACGGAGTCGGGTTTCATGAGGATCTCGGCCGATGCGAAGGTTGTACAAACACCCGTTACCCCGACTGAGTCAGCTGCTCTCCTCCTCGAGTTGCGCGGGGTCGGGGCCCACCGATTCTGGAACGACGTGGAGGAGCCGAGCACTTCGCCGCTCTTCGCGCGTGAGCGGCTGATCGGCCACCGGCAGGTCACGGACGCGCACCTTCTGTGCATCAGTCGGAAAAACCAGGGTTCGTTGGCGACGTTCGATCGCGGCGTACAGGTTCTTGCCAGAGGTCTGGCCGACGCCGACGTGACGCTGATCGAGAGCAGCGACCGGGGTCGTTCGACGAGTTGACGGGACAGGTTGGCGCACGGTCGTCGCCGTTGAAACAAAGCGACCCCGACGATGGTCCGAACGCTGAGGCAGCGAGGGGACCATCGTCGAAGGCGTCAAGGGGTTACGCGCCGTACCCGGAGAAGGGTTCGGCCAGGTACGGGAACACCGTTCCGAGTGCCTTGTCGTTCGCATGCACACCGTCACCGAGCGCATTGTTCGGGAAGACGTTGAACGTTGGCGAGAAGGCCGTTGCTCCGGCGATGACTTGTGAACGCCACGTCGATCACGTCGTCGGTGAGCAAGCGCCCATTCGGGAATCCGCTTGCCGTCGTCGTGTTGAGGCGCAACATCTCTGCCGGCTTCACGTTGGCCGGCTTGTTCACACCCGGGATACCCGTCAGGAAGATTGTCGCAAGGGATGGCGTCCGGCGCGTCGACGGCAGGGCACGTCGCCCCTTCCGGCAAGGAGCAGGCATGGACCCGATCGAGAAGCTCGGCAGCCGCCGCGGGCTACATCACGGCCGACCTCCGGACGCCGGGGATGTATGAAGCAGAGCACCCGGCGCCTGCCGATGCGCCGATGGCCGTTCGTACGGCTGCGTTCATGGGCCGTCCGGTCCGACGAGCCAACGCGACAGAGACCCCGGTTGGCCCGTTCGACGAACGTTGCCTACGGGGTCGGTAGGACGACCCAGCTGACGAGCCGACACGGGTTGCGTCGGAGCTCGACCGTCGCACGGATCCGAACCCGCTGCCCGGCACGCGTCGCTTCGAGCAGCGCGACGAAACGGCCGGGCGTGTGGCCTCGGTACCAGTTGACCGTTGTCGGCGTCGAAAAAGCCCCGACCGCTGAGGTAGCTCCGGGGACGCGCACCTCGGTTGCCGCGCTCTTCGTCCCACCGGCGCCGAGCGCCGCGGCTGCGCATTGCCACTCGATGTAGCGCAACGCTGTTCCGGCGAGGGGTGTGCCGTCGACCTTCGGGTCACCGGCGAGCGCAGCCGACGCGCCGAAACAAACGCTGAGACCCGCGCTCAGCAGCAGCACGCCGACGACGGTGGCGACGGCTCGCCGGGTGCGATCAGGACGGATAGTTGACATGGAACACCCCGAGACGTGCGTTGGGCGCATCGGTGACGACGAAGTCCTGGTACTCACTCATGGCCCGGTTCCGATGGTCGTACGTGTGATAGGAGACGCGAATGTCGGCCCAGGTCGTCCCGCTGCCGGCAACGTCGGTGACCATGAGCTGATGGTCGATGTGGACGCGGCCGGGCACGCCGTTGAGATCCCAGACCACGATGTCGCCGATCTGGATCCCCGGCGGCGGCGGGTCCCGGTTGATGAGACCGAATCCGCCCATCTGACGCATCCATCCGAGCTTGACGAACGTCGCCGAGAGGCCCTGCGGTCCGCTGGCCCGAACCCACGCGGTGGATGCTGTGCGTCGCTTCGCTTGATACCACCACTGCTTCGTGTAGGCGAATCCTCCGGCCCGTAGCGCCTGCGACATGTAGTTGGTGCAATCCAACTCGATGTTCGAGGTTCCTTCGACCGCTCGCCCGCGCTGGTCCGGGTTGTCGTAAGGAATCGTCAAGATGGCACCGGACTTCAGTGCGAACGCCGGGTTGGTCTCGTAGGCCCAACGGTACGCGTATGCAGCCGCGAGCTGACGGGCCCCCTTCGGCTGGTCGATGTAGGCGGGTTTTGTGCCCTCGAGCTGCGATGGCGGAGTCGTGGTCTCGGTCGCGTCGACAATCGTCGTCGTTGTCCTCCCGGTCGCTCCGATGGTCGTCGTCGTGGCCCTGCCCGTCGATGTCGTCGGACTTGTGCTGGTCGGCGTCGTCGGCGCCCCAGAAGTCGTTGTCGGGGTCGGTGCGATCGTCGTCTGCGCCCGCGCCGGTGCAGCCAGCATCACCAGGCCGCCACAGGCCATCGTGAACGCGAAGGCCGCGGATCGGATCAGCGGCGCCACGGCACCGCTCCATCGCTCAGGCGGTCGTCGCCGTTGCCGGCATGTACCGGAAGTGACCGGTGATGGGGAACTCGAAGAGGATGTCCTCGAGCTGCGCGCCATCGCCGATGTTGTGCACGATCATGTGCCGGTCGGATCCCGGCGCCGTCGCCGTGACGACCAGGCCGGTGTGTGCTAGCCCACCGACATCCCACATCACGATGTCGCCGGGGAGGTAGTCCGCGGCATCGAGCGACTTCGGCGCGGCCGCTCCTGCACGGGCAAAGAACACCAGCAGGTTCTTGACGCGCCGGTGATCGATGTTCGGATCGGGGACTGATCGACCCGACGACGGGTAGGCCGAGAACGCCCGGCGCATGTCCTGATACACGGCAACCTGCAGGTCGACGCCGACTGCGCGATACGCGCGGATGACCACATCGGTGCAGACACCGCGGACCATCGGCACGTCGCCACCCGGATACGCGAGCGTCACGTACGCCGGGTCGTAGATCGTCGTGCGGCCGATCTGCGACATCGCGGCGTCGATGACCGTCTGCACCCGGGCTGCGCTGTCGGGCGCCTGCGCGATCGGGCTGACGAGACGCTGCATCGAAACGTTGCGCTTGAGCGAAACGCCGCTCTTGGGCGAAGCCGAACCCTTGACGCTCGGAGCAAGTTTGGCGGCATTGACCGTGGCACCGGCAGGCGAACTCAGCACACCGCTCGACGCGACGAGTCCCGTAAGCACCGAGGTCGCCACGATGGAGCGCACCCGGCGGCTGACGCCGCTCCGCGGCTCCACCTTTCGCGAGGCGAGGTGCAACGTCGCAGTCCTGGGCTTTCGATCCATGGTGCCGTGCCGGTCGGTTCGTGCGAGCCCGTGCGGGCTCAGCACAACCAAGCCTCACACGAAAACGTGAGGAGCGGAGATCACCGCGTTCAGTCATCAGGGGCAACGCCGGTCGCGGCACGTTTCTCCGAGCCGAGGGACGGGCCCACGGTCACGACGATAACGAGAACACGTCGTCCGACCGACCGGATCGAGACGTTCGACACCGTTCATGAGCCCGCCATACCCCCGCTTGGCCTGCCCGAAACCCCGCGTGTGAGGAATCGCAAAGGCCGCTTCCGGCACTCGTCCTCGGAGCCGGTGCGACGACCTTCTGCGGTCGAACTGATTGCAAGCCCAAGCGCTGCCACGCCATATCGCCTACGGAACTGTCGAACTCGTCGAGCAGTCATGCCTGTGGTTCCCCGCCGAACAGCCGTCGGATTCCGTCCGCAGATGTTCGGGCAGCGCAGATGGAAGGTCGGTGACGAGATCGTCGACTCGCTCCAAGAGTTCGTTTGCCGACATCGGATCCCATCAGAAGCTGACCTGCATCGAACGCCGAGTGGAGGAGTCGCAGATGGGACCTGGCGGTGCCGTCGAAGAACACCCTAACGTCACTGCTCGTCGGGCCGCCTCCGAGTCACGTAGAGACTGAAGGTATCGAGTGCAAGGTCATTCCGCTTCCGAGACCGACCGGGCCAACGATGCCTCGGCGGTGTTCGATCTCGATCGAGTCATCCCCTGGCTCCACGCTCATCTCGAATGGCTGACGGCGCCGTTGCACTGGGAGAAGCTCGACGGCGGGCACTCGAACTTCACCTTCAGAGTTCGGGATGCCAACGGCGAGACGATCGTCGTGCGCCGTCCTCCGCTGGGCGACCTACTCCCAAGCGCACATGACATGGCTCGGGAGTTCACCATCATGAAGGGGCTTTGGGGAACAAGGGTGCCGGTCCCCGAGCCGCTGGCATTGTGCGAAGACACCTCGGTCACCGGAGCAGTGTTCTATGCAATGCGCTCCGTTCAGGGAGTGTCGCTCTACAACGCGGAGCAGGCCCTCGCGACGGTCCCGCAGGATCGTCGACGCGCGCACGGCTTCCAGTTCATCGACGTGCTCGCCGATCTTCACGCGATCGACCCGACCGATGTCGGGCTGGGCAGGCTTGGCCGTCCCGATGGCTACATCGAGCGCCAACTCCGGCGGTGGAAGGCGTCGTGGGACGCGTCGATGACCTGCGAGCGTCCCGACGTTCAGCGACTGCACGACTTCCTGGCCGACAACGTGCCGCCGCAGGGTCCGGCCCGCATCGCGCACGGCGACTACGGGCTCCACAACGTGCTCTCCACAACGGAGGGGCGGGTCGCTGCGGTGATCGATTGGGAGGTCGCGACGCTTGGTGACCCGCTTGCGGATCTTGCGTACTCGCTCAATCTCTGGGGCAAGCGTGGCGAGCAGAGCCGCCGCGCCCCGAAGCCGTCGCTGGTCCCGGGATACCCGACCGATGTCGAGTTGCTCGAACGCTACGCGACCCGTACGGGTGTCGATCTTCGTGACTTGGACTTCTATGTCGCCTTCAATCACTGGAAGTCCGTGTGCATCGTCGACGGTGTGCTCGCCCGCTACGCCAACGGTGGAAAGAGCTCGGTCGGCGTCGACGTGGATGGGCTGGGTTTCGGACGCGACGAATCGCGCGAGAAGGCAATCGACGTTGCCAGCACTTTCGGCTACCGACCGGCGTGAACGTTCCGGCGCGCACGAGGGCGATGGGCGCCGGTTCCGCCGGGCCGGGTCGGCGACTCTGCCCGGGCCCGGAAACCAGAAAACCCCTGCCTGAGCAGGGGTTTTCGTGTGGAGCGGGTGACCGGGATCGAACCGGCATGGCCTGCTTGGAAGGCAGGAACTCTACCATTGAGCTACACCCGCAGACCGGGGCCGAAGCCCCGGAAGCGAACCAACACACTAGTGGTCCGGCGTCGGGGTGACTGGACTCGAACCAGCGGCCTCCTGCTCCCAAAGCAGGTGCGCTACCAACTGCGCTACACCCCGTTGCTGCCTGCGGAAGGTCGCGTAGCGCCCGATTCGAGCACTGCGCTACACCCCGTTGCACTCCGTCGTTGTCACTCAGGGCCCGGATCGAGCACGGCGCGACACCTCTTTGTTGTGCGTGATCCAGGCTAGGCGCTGGGCGCTCCGGCAGATGCGCTTCATGCCGCCGGCCGAGCCCAGATGGTGGTGAACCGCATCCCACACCGGTGAAAACTGGGCGAGATGACCGGTTTCGGGCGGGACTGGGATGCTGAGGGCCCGGGTCTGGGTTGCCGTGATCGGCGCAGTCGGCCGAAACGCCCGCATCGCCGCCGACCACGGCTGGAGAAACCCCGCCGGAAACGGTCAGCGGAGAAGCGCCTGGCCGGTAGGATCTCTGCCCCGTATGAAGACCAGCGTCGAACCCCAAGAAGGCAACCACGTCAAGCTCTCGGTGGAAATCGAGGAAGCTGAGTTCGAGAAGTCGATCGACGCTGCGTTCCGCAAGATCGCCCGTGAGGTTCGCCTCCCGGGATTTCGTCCCGGCAAGGCACCCCGCCGGGTGCTGGAGCGCCATGTCGGCAAGGAGTCGGCCCGTCAGCAGGCCATTCAGGACAGCCTCCCCGACTACTACCTCCAGGCCGTCACCGACAACGACGTCGACGTGATCGCGCCGCCGGAGCTCAACATCACCGGCGGCGCCACCGAAGGCCCCATCACTTTCGAGGCCACCGTCGAGGTGCGCCCCACCGTACGGGTTCCGGGCTACGACGGTCTCCAGGTGACCATCCCGTCACCGGTCGCCTCCGAGGCCGAGATCGACTCGCAGATCGACCGCATGCGTGACGCGTTCGCCGCCTCGACCGTCGTCGACCGCCAGGCCCACCCCGGCGACAGCGTCCGCATCAACGTGCGCGGCATGCTCGACGGCGAAGAAGTCGACGGTCTTCACGCCGACGGTTACGTCTACGAGGTCGGTTCCGGCACCGTGATCCCCGAGCTCGACACCAACCTGATCGCCTCGTCGGCCGGCGACGTGCTCGAGTTCACCGCTCCGCTGCCCGACCACGACCACGACGAGACCCACGACCACGGGGACCTCGAGATGCGCGTCGAAGTGCTCGAAGTGATCGAAAAGGTCCGCCCCGAGCCGACCGACGAATGGGCCGCCTCGGCCAGCGAGTTCACCAACATCGCCGACCTGCGGGCCGACATCGCCAAGCGGATGAGCCTGGTCAAGCGGGTCCAGGCCTCGATGGCGCTGCGCGACGAGTGTGTCAAGGCCCTCGTCGAGCTGAGCGACGGCGGCGATCCGCCCGAGCCGCTCGTCAATCAGGAGATCGACCGCCGCCTCCAGGACTTGGCCCAGCGCCTGTCCCAGCAGAACGCGTCCATCGACGATTACCTCATGGCCACCGGCCGCAGCCCCGAGTCGCTCATCGACGAGGCCCGCGAATCCGGCATCGAGGCCGTCAAGGCCGACCTGGCCCTGCGCGCCGTCGCCGCCGCCGAGTCGATCGACGTGAGCGAGGAGGAGATCGAGCAGGAGATCGCCAACCTCGCGAACCGCTTCAAGATGAAGCCCAACAAGGTCCGCAAGAACCTGGAGAACAGCTTCCAGATGTCGGTACTGCGCTCCGACATCCGCAAGGCCAAGGCCGTGACCTGGGTGAGCGAGCGGGCCCAGATCGTCGACGCCGACGGCACGACCATCGACCGGGCGCTCCTCGAGGTCACCCCGAACGAGTTCGCCGAAGTCGACGCCGACGAGGAGATCCCCGGTCTTGAGTCCAACGTCGACGTTGCCGATGACGGAAACGACAACGGCTGATCCACAGAAGCCGTGCTGATCCGCCGATAGGTGGGGAAGTGCCGCGAGTAGAGGGGCCGTCCGTGGCAACGTGGTCGTCCCGGTTCGCAGTGAAGTCGGACAGAAAGAACAAGTACGACAAACGTGGGCGACCCGGTTCGCAGTGAAGTCGTACGGAAAGAGCAAATGATGTCTCGTCAGCCCATCCTCAACTACCTCGTCCCCACGGTCGTCGAACAGACGAACCGCGGCGAGCGTGCCTACGACCTCTACAGCCGGTTGCTGCGCGAACACATCATCTTCCTCGGCACGCCGATCGATGACACCATCGCCAACCTGATCTGCGGACAGATGCTGTTCCTCGAGTCGGAGAACCCCGACAAGGACATCAGCCTCTACATCAACTCGCCCGGCGGCGAGATCACCGGGCTCATGGCCATCTACGACACCATGACCTTCATCAAGAACGACATCACCACGTTCTGCTACGGCCAGGCCGCCTCTGCCGCCGCAGTGCTGCTCGCCGCCGGCACCCCGGGCAAGCGCTTCGCCCTGCCCCACAGCCGGATCCTGATCCACCAGCCCTACTCCGGCGCCGGCGGTCAGGCCTCGGACATCGAGATCCAGGCCCGCGAGATCCTGCGCATGCGCGAGATCCTCGACGGCCTCCTGGCCCACCACACCGGCCAGACCATCGAGAAGATCTCGAAGGACACCGACCGCGACTACATCATGGAAGCCGAAGAGGCCCGCGCCTACGGCATCATCGACGAAGTGCTCACCAGCCGCCTCGCCGCCGATGCGGCAGCAATCGCCCGCTAAGTCCGCGTACACTAAGCCCCCGCAGCCCCCTGTCCTAACGCCTTCCCAACGCACCGAATCAGTACGAGCTCGAGGAGAACCCGGTGGCCAAATTCGGTGACGGAACAGACCTGCTGAAATGCAGCTTCTGTGGCAAGTCGCAAAAGCAGGTCAAGAAGCTGATCGCCGGCCCCGGCGTCTACATCTGCGACGAATGCATCGATCTCTGCAACGAGATCATCGACGAGGAGCTCGCCGGCGACGGTGAAGTCCGCTTCGACGAGCTCCCCCGGCCCCGCCAGATCCACGCCTTCCTCGACGACTACGTCATTGGCCAGGACTCCGCCAAGAAGCAGCTCGCGGTGGCCGTGTACAACCACTACAAGCGCGTCCAGGCCCAGGGCGCCACCGGTGCCTCGAACCCCGAAGTGGAGCTGGCCAAGAGCAACGTGCTGCTGCTCGGGCCCACCGGCTGCGGCAAGACTCTTCTCGCGTCGACGCTCGCCCGCATGCTCAACGTCCCCTTCGCCATCGCCGACGCCACTGCGCTGACCGAGGCCGGCTACGTCGGTGAAGACGTCGAGAACATCCTCCTCAAGCTCATCCAGGCTGCCGACTTCGACGTGAAGAAGGCCGAGACCGGCATCATCTACATCGACGAGATCGACAAGATCGCCCGCAAGAGCGAGAACCCGTCGATCACCCGCGACGTGTCCGGCGAAGGCGTCCAGCAGGCCCTGCTCAAGATCCTCGAGGGCACCGTCGCCTCTGTGCCGCCGCAGGGTGGACGCAAGCACCCCCATCAGGAATTCATCCAGATCGACACCGCCAACGTGCTGTTCATCTGCGGAGGCGCGTTCTCCGGCCTCGAGAAGATCATCGAGGACCGCATGGGCCAGAAGGGCATGGGCTTCACCGCCCGCGTCCGCTCCCGCACGGAGACCCCGACCGGTTCGTTCTTCCAGTACTGCCAGCCCGAAGACCTCACCAAGTTCGGCCTGATCCCCGAGTTCGTCGGCCGCCTCCCAGTGATCGGCGCCGTCGGCAACCTCGACCGCGAGACGATGATCCGCATCCTCGCCGAGCCGAAGAACTCCCTCGTCAAGCAGTACAAGAAGTTCTTCGAATACGACGGCGTCGACCTCCAGTTCTCCGACGACGCCCTCGAGGCGATCGCCGACCAGGCCCTCATGCGCCAGACCGGCGCCCGCGGCCTGCGCGCCATCCTTGAAGAAGTGCTCCTCGACGTGATGTACGACCTGCCCAGCCGCACCGACATCGGCCGCTGCGTCATCACCCGCGAGACCGTGCTCGAAAAGGTCAACCCGACCCTCGTGCCCCGCTCGGAGATCGTTCCCGAGCGCACCGACCGGCCCCGCCGCGCCGCCAGCTGATTCGGGCCGAGCAGCGCGCTCCATCGCGTTGCCAACGGCCGTGTGAACCCTCCCGCCACCCTCATGATCCACGCCTCATGAACTACGCCTCGTGAACTACGACGACGCGCTCGCCTGGCTCGACAGCCACATCAACTCCGAGACCGGTGTGGTCGTCGACCGTGCCGGCATCCCGGTGTGGTCGGCTCCCTCGGCGTCACCGACGGTGGCCGGACGTCGCCTCGACCCGCCCAATCTCGGCCGGATGCGCGACCTGCTGGCGTACCTCGGCGACCCTCAGCTCGACCTCGACATCGTCCACATCACCGGCACCAACGGCAAGGGTTCCGTTGCCCGCATGGTGGCGTCGCTGCTGACTGCGGCGGGCCAATCCGTGGGTGTCACCACCAGCCCCCACCTCGCGACCTTCCACGAACGCATCGTCGCCCTCGGCGAGCCGATCGGCAACGGCGCGCTCGCCGACCAGCTCACCGCGGTCGCCCTCGCCGAGCAGGCGGCCATCGAGCGCGGGGGAGAGCGGGCGAGCTGGTTCGAGATCATGATCGCCGTGGCGTTCCGGTGGTTCAACGACATCGCCGTTGACGCCTCCGTCGTCGAGGTCGGTGCCGGAGGGCGCTTCGACGCCACCAACATCGCCGACGGTGCCGTCGCCGTCGTCACGAACGTCGCCCTCGATCACGTGGAATGGTTCGGCCCGACCACCGCCGACATCGCCCGCGAGAAGTCCGGCATCATCAAGCCCGGCGCGGCAGTGGTCATCGGCGAGACCAACCCCGACCTCGTCGCCATCTTCGAGGCCCGAGCAGCGGAGGTGGGCGCGTCGTCGGTCGCCCTCGCCGGCATCGACTTCGCGTGCGACTCCAACCGGCTTGCCATCGGCGGCCGGTTGTTGACGCTGCGCACCCCGCGGGCGTCCTACCCGCAGATCTTCCTACCGCTCCACGGCTCCCACCAGGGCGACAACGCCGCCATCGCGCTCGCGGCGGCGGAAGCGTTCCTGGGCGACGAGCTCAGCCCCGACACCGTCGCCGAAGGCTTCGCCAACGTCACCAACCCTGGGCGGATGGAAGTGCTCAAGCGCGACCCGCTCATCGTCCTCGACGGTGCCCACAACGAAGCCGGTGCCCGGGTCCTGGGCGCCGCTCTTGCCGAAACGTTCGCCGCCAACAAGCGCCACATCATCGTCCTCGGACTCCTCAAGGGACGCGAGCCGTCCGAGATCATCAGCGCGCTTATGGCGTCAGGTGAGATCGCGCTGATCGTCGCGGTTGCCCCGCCCACACAGCGCGCCCTCGACCCCGAACTCATCACCGCCGCGGCGCGCAACCTCGGCATTGACGCCGTCACCGCGCCCTCAGTCGCCCGCGCCATCGAGCTCGCCGAAGACGCCGCCGACGACCACTCCCTCATCGCCATCACCGGTTCGCTGTACCTCGTCGCCGACGCCCGCGTCCGCCTCCAGCGCTGAGCTTGCTCGGGCCCGCCGGAAGGCCGGCCGACTCGCTCCGCCTTGCCCAGCGGCGCGGCTTCGCGTGCGCCGCACATCTCCCGGTCTGTGCCGCACATCGGACCCGTGGTGCCGCACATCAGCAGGTTGTGCCGGAATTGCCAGGAAAACGGTCGATGTGCGGCGAGGGAGGGGTGATGTGCGGCGGTGGCCCTGAATGAACTGCGAACACCCCATTCACCGGCCCTTCATGTCGATCGGGAAGACTGGCAGATATGTTCCATCCGCGCTCTCGGCGAAGCGTCGGAGCATTTCTCACCACACTCGTGATTGGCGTTGCGGTCTCGACGGCGGCGCTCCCCGGTACCGATGCATCGGCGGCGACCTCGCGCACAAAGGCCACGACAAAGGCGTCGACGCGCACCCCGTTTGTCGCCCCGCCCGGCGAGTACGGGCTGACACTGACCAAGTTCGCCGCCGACCTCGACGCCTTCTGGGCGGTCGAGCTCCCCAAGTACTACAAGATCCCGTACCGCCCGATGCGGGGTTACTACGCCTACGACAGCGTGGCCAACCCGCCGGACTGCGGCACACCGATGCGCTACACCGACATCGCCGGCAACGCTTTCTACTGCCGGGTCGCCGACTACATCGCGTTCGACAATGAGCAGCTGTTCCCCGATCTCTACGAGGGGTTCGGCGACATCTCCCTCGGCATGGTCCTCGCCCACGAGCTCGGCCACGCCGTGCAGACCCGCACCAAGACCCGCCTCCCATCGGTTTATGCCGAGCTCCAAGCCGACTGCTTCGCCGGCTCGTGGCTCCGCCACGTGGCCGACGGAAAGTCGAAGTTCGTCAAGCTCGACAGCGGTGTGATCGAGGACGCGCTGAGCGCCACCCTCGCCTTCCGCGACCGGCCCGGCATCGGCGCTCAGGAAGCCGGGGCCCACGGCAACGGCTTCGACCGCACCGGTGCCGTCCAGATTGGCTACGACGAAGGCACTGCCCGCTGCGCCACGTTCCGTACCAACCCGCCACCTGTCACGGCGACCTCGTTCCAAGCCGCCTCCGACGCCGCCAGCGGGGGTGATGTCTCCCTCGACGAAGCTGTCCGCCTGACCATCGCGTCGGCCAACCGCCACTTCGCGTCCGTCCCGGGGTTCATGCCCATCACCGTCGTGCAGCGCACCGACCGGGCCACCGTTGCAGCGCTCGGCCGGGAGTGCCCGAACACCTCGGCCGTCCTCGAGCAGCGCGTCGCCGTCTGTCCCGACGGCGGTTCCGGGCAGCCCCTCATCCGGGTCAGCGAGAACGCGCTGAACGATGCGTTGACCAAAGTCGGGGATGTCGGCGTGTCGATGATCCTCGTGCTCGGCTGGACGACACGCGTCCAGCAAATCCTCGGTGAGCCAACGCGGGACAGTTCGGTCAAGGCCGAGCTCCGGGCGACGTGCCTTGCCGGCACCTGGCTCGGCGCCGCCCAGCGGGGCGAGAGCGGCACTGCGGAGGACCCGATCAGCCTGTCCCCGGGCGACGTCGACGAGGCCCTCATCACCGTCATCCGAACCGGTGGGTCGGCCACGATCTTCGACCGGGTCCGGGCCCTGCGCGTCGGCTTCCAGGCCACCTCTCCGGTTGCCGGCTGCGCCCGCTACTGACGAACGCTCGTGGGCCAGCTGGCTCGCAGGGGCCAGCTGGCTTCAAGAACGTGGAAGTTGCCGGCCCGAGACAGCCAGCTGGCCCACGTTGGTTTGGAGTGGTCTTGGGTGCCCGTAGAATTTCCGGCCCCATGGATAGAACGTTCATCATCTGCAAGCCCGACGCCGTCGAACGGGGTCTCGTCGGCGAGATCCTCGCCCGCTTCGAGCGGCGCAACCTCAAGCTCGTCGCCGTCGAAATGCGCACCATCGACGACGCCACCGCCCGCAAGCACTACGCCGAACACGACGGCAAGCCGTTCTTCGCCGACCTCGTGTCGTTCATCACCCGCGGGCCCGCGGTGCTCGCTGTCGTCGAAGGCCCCGGCGACACCTGGAAGGTCGTGCGAACGATGATGGGTGCCACCAACCCAAAGGAGTCGGCCCCCGGCACGATCCGCGGCGACCTCGGAATCCTGTTCACCGAGAACCTCATCCACGGCTCCGACTCCGCCGAGTCCGCCGCCCGCGAGATCGGTCTGTTCTTCCCGAACGCGTGAGCATCACCTCCAGGCCGCGTCCGTCTCGGCGGACACGCCAGCGCCCGATGCGCTCGGCGGGCGACAACGTCGCACAAAGGGGCGTAGCCTTGGACTGTTCATCTGGGCACTCGACCTGTTGCCGGTGGGAAGGGCCTCTGTGAACAGACGACAAGGAGCGAGCATGTCTTCTCTGATGGGGCGAGACCTCGCCGTTGACCTGGGAACTGCCAACACCCTCGTCTACGAACGCGGCCGCGGCATCGTGCTCAACGAACCGTCCGTCGTCGCCATCAACGTGAAGACGGGCCGCCCCGTCGCCGTCGGCCTCGAAGCCAAGCGCATGCTCGGGCGCACGCCGGCCCATATCCAGGCGATTCGTCCTCTGAAGGACGGTGTCATCGCCGACTTCGAAGTGTGCGAGCAGATGCTGCGCTATTTCATTCATCGCGTCCACCAGCGCCGCTTCGCCAAGCCACGCATGATCATCTGCATCCCATCCGGCATCACCGGGGTGGAAAAACGTGCTGTGGAGGACGCCGCCAGCTTCGCCGGCGCCGGCCAGGTCCACACCATCGAAGAACCCATGGCTGCCGCCATCGGCGCGGGGCTCCCCGTGCACGAACCGACGGGCAACATGGTCGTCGACATCGGCGGTGGCACCACCGAAGTCGCCGTCATCTCGCTCGGTGGCATCGTGACCAGCCAATCGATCCGGATCGGTGGCGACGAACTCGACGAAGCGATCATCGCCTTCGCCCGCAAGGAGTACGACCTCGCCCTCGGTGAGCGAACCGCTGAAGAGGTGAAGATCGCCCTGGGCTCGGCCTGGCAACTCGACGAGGAATTGCGGGCCGAGATCCGCGGCCGTGATCTGCGGACCGGTCTGCCGAAGACGATCATCACCACGACCCAGGACATCCGCGGGGCGATCGAGGAGCCGGTCACGGCGATCTGCGATGCCGTGAAGTACACCCTCGACAAGACCCCGCCCGAGCTCGCCGCCGACATCATGGAGAAAGGCATCTACCTCACCGGAGGGGGCGCCATGCTCAAAGGCCTTGAGCACCGGCTGTCGACGGAGACCGGCATGCCCGTCTTCGTTGCCCGCAACCCGCTGTTCGCGGTGGCCATCGGCACCGGACAGTGCCTGGAGAACTACGACATGCTCAAGGGCGTCCTCGACGCCGACCGCCGCTCGTAGCATCGCAACACCCGCGTCCGGGCCTCCGCACCGACCCGCTCACCCTCCGCGGCGGGCACCGCGGGACACCCGCTCCCACAGAGCGCTCATCCCCGGACCGATACAATTGCGGGGTGGCTGTGACGTCTTCTTCCCGGCCCCGCTTCCTCTTTGCGCTGATCCTGCTGAGCAGCCTCACGGTGCTCGCCGCGTCTTCGAGCCTCACGTCGGCCCGTGATCGCGTCCGCGCCGAACTCGACCCGTTTCGCGACCTCGGGCGCAATGCCACTGCCGGCGTCGGCGTCGGGCTCGGCCGCTTCGGCGGCGACAAGAAACTCCGCGAGGAGAATGCCCGGCTTCGCCGCGAGCTCGACGCCGCCCGCTCGTCCTCGCTGCGCTACGAAGACGCCCTGCGTGAACGGGAGGAACTCCTCACCCTCGGCAACTACAGCGAGCTGACCGGTATCCCGGCCGTCGAGGGCCGCATCATCGACGGACCGATCAACAACTTCGACGAGACGATCGAGATCGACCGTGGCGCCAAGCAGGGTGTTCGGGTCGGTAACCCGGTGGTCACCGGCGCCGGCCTGCTCGGCGTCGTGGTCGGCGTGGGCCCCGACCGGGCGCGGGTGAGCCCGGTGTCGAACGCAGCCTCGGCCGTGGGGGCCCGGCTCTCCCGATCGGGTGACACCGGCATCGCCCGCGGTGTCTCGACCGGCCGGGCGCTCGACCTCGACCTGATCGACCTCGAGACCACGGTGGCCATCGGGGAGGTCGTGGTCACCAGCGGTCTCCAGGGCAGCAAGTTCCCGCCCGGGATACCGGTTGGGCGGGTCGCCCGGGTGCGGCCCGGCACGATCCATCAAAAGATCGCCGTCCGTCCGGCCGTCGACGTCGAACGCAGCGTGTACGTGTCGGTGCTGCTGTGGGTTGGTCCGTGATCATCTTCGGGGCCGAGGCGCGGGTTCCGGCGGCGCGGGTCCTGTTGCTCAGCGTCACCGTGCTGGTGCTCCACGTCATGTTGTTCAGCCGGTTCTCGCTCTTCGCCGTCCGGCCGGAACCGTTCCTGCTGCTCACCATCGTCGGGGCGTTCCAACTCGGTCCCAGCGGGGGAGCGCTCCTCGGGTGCTCGGCTGGCCTCGCCGCCGACCTGCTGTCGTCGAGCCCCCTCGGGCTGTGGATGCTCGTGTGCGGGCTGATCGGTCTCGCTCTTGGGACGTTGCGCGGCCAGCTCAACCAGGAGCGCCAGCGCACGACCACCATCGTGGCGGTGGTCAGCTGCACCGTCGTGGGGCTGCTGCTCTATCCGACACTGTCCTTCGCCGTCTCCGAGACGCGCTACCCGCCGCCTCTCCGCTTCCTCACGATCATCGCATTCGCGTGTCTGTGGAACGTTGTGTTGGCGCCGGCGTTCATGATCGCCGCTCGCGTCGTCCTGCATCCGAAGCGGACGATCCGATGAACACCCAGCAGCGGCTGCGGGTGATCGGCGTCATCGTGGTGGTGCTGATCGCCGCGCTCGCCGGACGGCTCGGTATCCTCCAGACCGTGGAGTCGACCGACGCCAAACGCCAGGCCGCCCGCAACATCTTCGACACCGAACCGATTGAACCGACCCGGGGACGCATCCTCGACCGCAGTGGTCGCGTGCTTGTCGACAACCTTCCGCTCAACGTGGTCCGCGTCGATCGGAAGAAGCTGAAGAAGGCCGATCGGGTGCGCACGCTCAGCCGGCTTTCCGCCTTGCTCGAGGTTCCGTACTACCTCCTCGAGCGGCGGCTCGACGACAACGCCGGGGGCGAGTTCTCGCCTCGGGAGGTGGCGCGCGGGGTGAAGGAGTCGGTCGCCATCGAACTGGCCGAGCACGCCGAGCTGTACCCGGGTGTCGCGGTCGGCACCGCGTGGCAACGGGTGTATCCGAACGGCAAGACCGCGGCGCACGTCCTCGGGTATGTGGGAAAAGTCACCGCCGAAGAACTGGCCCGTCAGCCCTTGGCGCTCGGCTATGCCCGGGCCGATTTCATCGGAAAGACCGGTGTCGAACGTTCCTTCGAGCGCGAGCTTCGCGGCGAGCCCGGACAGGAATTGATCACCAAGGACCGGCTCTCGCGCGTGGTCGACCGCGAAGTGACGAAAGAACCGGTGCCCGGGAAAGACGTCCGGCTCACGATCGACCTCGACCTCCAGAAGCTCCTCGAGGACACGCTCGTGCAGACCGAACGCGCGGCCCGCCAAAACGTCGATGCCGACAACCCGAGCATCTTCATCAAGGCGACGAGCTCGGCTGGCGTCGTGCTCGATCCCGACACCGGTGAGGTGCTTGCCATGGCCTCGCATCCCACCTACGACCCCCGAGAGTTTGTCCCGAGCATCTCGCAGGAGCGCTACGACGAGCTGTTCAAAGGCGCGGAGAAGGCGTCGCCTTTGACGAACCGGGCGACCTTCGGCCTGTACCCGCCGGGCTCCACGTTCAAGCCGTTCACCGCGGTCGCCGGCCTTCGGGCGGGGATGATCACCACCGAGACCGTGATCGACGACCAAGGCGAGTTCGTCCGCACCGACCTTTGCAAACGCCGGGTGAAGTGCCGGTGGCAGAATGCCGGCAAAGCCGCACTGGGCATCACCGACCTTCGGAAGTCGCTGCGCGTCTCCAGCGATGTCTACTACTACGAAATCGGCAACAAGTTCGATGATCTTTCAAAGGAGAAGGAGAACGGAATTCAGCAGTTAGCCCGGGAAATGGGTCTGGGACGGCCGACGAACATCCGCCTTCCCGAGGAACGGGCCGGCGCGGTCCCGGACGAGGCGTACCGCAAGAAACTCACTGCGCTCTACGGACGGAAGAAGTTCCCGAACGACAACTGGTTCACCGGCGACACCATCAACGTGTCGATCGGCCAGGGTGAGGTGCTGACCTCCCCGCTCGGGCTCGCCCGCGGCTACGCGACCCTCATCAACGGAGGCACGGTCGTCGACACCAAGATCGACCTCGAGATCCGCGACCGGGCGATCGGCGGCGCGGTCGCCACTGCCGGGAACGTGTCGAATGCCTCGTCGGCTGCCGCCTCGAAGCCACCAGCGACGACATCGACGTCCGCGCTGGCGAACCCGTCGACGACGGTCAACCCGGCGGTCTCGACATCGGTCGCCGGTCCTGCCGCTCCCGCGCCGACGACAACGACGGTCGTCGAACCGATCGTCGGCCCGGTGGGCGCTCCCGACCTCGGCATCCCATCGGGTACGACGTTGGCGCCCATCGTGGCCAAGCCCACCGTCGAGAACCATCTCGACTTCAACGAACGGGATCGGTCGGTGATCCTGGCCGGTCTTGAGGACGTCACGTCGGCCGAGGGCGGCACGGCCGTGAGCGCCTTCGAGGGCTTCCCGTTCGACAAGTGCCGCGTCGGCGGCAAGACCGGCACCGCCCAGCGCACCGGCAAACAGGACACCGCCCTGTTCGTCGGCTTCGGCCCGCTGCCCAAGCCCAAGTACGTCGTCGCGATCGTCGTCGAAGAGGGCGGCTTCGGCCGTCAGGCTGCGGCCGGAGTACGGCGCGTGTTCGAAGGCCTCTGCGGCCTTCCCGTGAACTCGGTTCGCACCGTCACCGGCGGCGGGGCGGAGTTCTGATGTCTCGAGCCGGCGAGTCCCAGGGGTTGTCGTGGCGATGACCGATGCCCCGCCGCGGGTCCGGGTCTCCGGATCCGTCCGCGCCGAATCCACGGTGAAGCGACTCGACGCTGTGCTGATCGCCGCGGTGGTCGCCCTTTCCGGCATCGGCCTCGTCATGGTCTACGCGGCAAGCCGGGATTCCCTCCTTGCGATCGGCGCTGACCCGGGCCTGTACCTCAAGAAGCAGATCATCTTCATGACGTTCGGCCTGGTCGCGGGCGCCGCTGCCGTGCGCCTGGACTACCGGAACTTCCTCGAACGCATGCCCCTCGCCTTCGCCGTTCTGACCGTGGCGCTGCTCGGACTGTTCCTCGTTCCGGCCAAGAACGGCGCCCACGGCTGGTACCAGCTGGGGCTGTTCCAATTGCAGCCGGCCGAGTTCGGCAAGATCGTGATCATCGGTGGTCTCGCCTCCTACGGCGCCGCTCAGCGCAACCAGCTCGACCTCCGCCGGTTCGTCCTCTTCCTCGCCATCGCCGGGTTCCCGACGCTGCTCGTCTTCCTCCAACCCGACCTCGGAACCGCGCTCGTCTACCTGTCGATCGTGTTGGTCATGGCGTGGCTCGCCGGCGCCCAGGGCAAGCACGTCCTTGGGCTCGTTGCCTCGGGCGTCGCCATGGCGTGGCTGATGATCCGCTTCGGCGTGTTGAAGGACTACCAGGTCAAGCGGCTCACGTCGTTCATCGACGCCAGCGCCAATGCCCAGGACGCGGCGTACAACGTGTTCCAGTCCAAGATCGCCATCGGCGCCGGCGGCGTCACCGGGCAGGGTCTGTTCCAGGGAACGCAGACCCGCGGCTCGTGGGTGCCGGCGCGACACACCGACTTCATCTTCAGTGTCGTCGGTGAGCAACTGGGATTCGCCGGCGGCATCCTCGTGGTTCTGTTGTTCGCCATCATCTGCTGGCGGATCTGGCGGGCCGCCGCCGTTTCCCGCGATCCGGAGGGCATGCTCCTGTGTGGGGGTGTTCTCGGGATGTTCGTGTTCCAGATCTTCGAGAACATCGGTATGACCATGGGCATCATGCCGGTCACCGGCATACCGCTGCCGTTCCTCACCTATGGCGGTAGCTCGACGATCATGGCGTTCTTCGCCATCGGGCTCGTCCTCAACGTGGCGGCGAGCCGGTTCCGGTAGGGGCCCTTCCGCGCTGACGCCGTCACCGGCCCGGTCGGCGGTACAGTCGCCGATGTGTTCGAGGGCCTCCCAGTGATCGAGAGCGCGGTGCTCGGTGCCGTACTGATCGTGCTGGTCGCGGCCCGCGTGGCGACAACGGGCAAACCTTCCCGGTACGGCGCCACGGCAACGTTCGTCCCCCAATCGCGCCAAGGCGCGCCAGCCGTCGATCGACGACCAGGCGCCGCCTCCAGCATTTGCGAGCACCCCGTGTGGGTGTCCGCCGAAAGGCCTCACCATGTCTGCAGAGCAACCAGAGTCGACGCCCCGGGAAACCTCGGGAGAACACCCACCATCAGGAACTGACGGCACGCTCCGCTCCTCGCCGGGGTCGTCGCCATCGGCTCGTTCGGTCGGGTCCGCAGCGGCTGCGGGCGCGCCAGATGCGCTCGAGCCGGCCGCCGAAGCCGCCCGCAAACGCCGCCGGGGATCACGGGGCGGCAAGAACCGCCGTCGTCCGGCCAGGCCGAGCGAGCCCGCCAGTGCCGAGGACGCCGACGCAGGCGCCGACGGCTTCGCTGACCAACCGGAACTTCCCGACCCGCCGCACGAGGGGCAGGTGCGCGCCGAAGGCAACGTCGCCGACGTGCTCGCCGACTCCGCCGCCGTCTCGCTCACGGACACCGCCGACGACGCCCGTTCGGAATCTGCGGAGGGAGCGGATCGGCCCCGGCGCGACGCAGGTGCCGTTGACGGCCGTCCACGTGGGCGACGGGGACCCGGTGCCGTTGCCGACGTCAAGGACGACACCGAGGACAACAGAGAGTCGCCCTCCCGTCCGGCCCGGTCCGGTGGCGACGCGGAGCGCGGTGGGCGCGGCAGCGGGCGCGGACGACGCGGTCGTGGAGGAAGCATCGACCCCAAACGCGTCGCCGAACCCGCTCGCGATGCGCCCCGGGACAAGAACGGCCGTCCGGTCGGCCGCTACCTGATGTGCGTGCACACCCAGCCCGGCGCCACCCAGATCGCCGTGCTCGAAGGACGCTCGCTCATCGAGCATTACGTCAGCCGTCCGACCGACCAGGCGGCACAGATCCACGGGAACCTCTACCTCGGCCGGGTCCAGAACGTGCTACCCGGGATGGAGGCCGCCTTCATCGACATCGGTACCCCCAAGAACGCCGTGTTGTATCGCAGCGACGTGTCCGTCGATCTCGGTGACCTGGAAGGGGGCGGCAAGGGCGCGAAGAAGCGCCAGAACGACAGCCGCATCGAAGACATGCTGCGCAACAGCCAGCTGATCGTGTGCCAGGTCACGAAGAACCCGATCGGAGCGAAGGGGGCGCGTCTCACCCAGGAGGTGTCGCTCCCCGGACGCTTCGTCGTGCTGATCCCCAACTCCGACACGTACGGGATCTCCAAACGGCTGGGCGACGACGAGCGCAAGCGGCTCCGCAAGATCCTCGACGAGGTCCGCCCCGAAGGACACGGGCTCATCGTGCGCACCGCTGCGGAGGGGGCCACGGCCGAAGAACTCCGCGCCGACGTCGTCGAGCTCGGACGGCTCTGGTCGGAGATCGAGGCCAAGGCGAAACGGTCGAAGGGCCCGACGCTGCTGCACCGCGAACCCGATCTCGCCGTTCGGGTCATCCGGGAGGAGTTCAACCGGAACTATCGCGGCGTCGTTCTGGACGACCCCGATCTGTACCGGGAGGTGCGCGACTACGTCGAACGGATCACGCCCGAGTTGGCCGACCGCGTCGAGTTCTACGACGAAGCCTCGGAGGGGCTGCCGCTGTACGAGCGCCACCACGTGCACGAACAGCTCCACAAGGCCATTGACCGCAAGGTCTGGCTGCCATCAGGGGGCTCGCTCATCATCGAGCGCACCGAGGCGCTCACCGTCATCGACGTGAACACCGGCAAGAACGTCGGCTCGTCGAACCTCGAGGAGACCGTCTTCCGCAACAACCTCGAGGCGGCCGAGGAAATTGCCCGCCAGCTGCGCCTGCGCGACATCGGCGGCATCATCGTCATCGACTTCATCGACATGGAGATCCGGGCCAACCGCGACGCCGTGATCACCGCGTTCCGGGGCGCTCTGGGCCGGGACAAGACCCGCACCCAGGTGTTCGAGATCTCCGAGCTCGGACTCGTCGAGATGACCCGCAAGCGCATCTCCGAAGGTCTCGTCGAGTCGCTGTCGGGCACCTGCCCGACGTGCGGCGGCCGCGGCATCACCTTCGACCAGGACCTCCTCCACTAACCCCAGTGGGCCAGGAGGCTCGCTCGGGCCAGCAGGCTCCGATGTTCTCGGCCTTTGCCGGCCCAAGCGAGGGAGCTGGCCCACGATGGGTGGCGTGCCCGGGAGGGGAGCGCGGCTCGTGTAGAGTTGATCCCCTTATGTACGCAGTCATAAAAACGGGTGGAAAGCAGTACAAGGTCGCTCAGGGCCAGACGCTGCAGGTCGAACTCCTCGGCAAGGCCGACGGCGAGACCGTGTCGTTCGCCCCGATTCTCGTGGTCGACGGCACAACCGTCCTGACCGGCGACAAGGCCAAGGCGGCGACCGTGACGGCAACGGTCATCGGTACCACCAAAGGTCCGAAGATCACCGGTTACATGTACAAGGCGAAGGCCCGGGCCCAGAAGAAGTGGGGCCACCGCCAGAGCTACTCCACTGTCACCGTCACCGGAATTTCTGCCTGACGCCCCGCGTCGGCACTCAACGGAGGTTTGCACTCATGTCGAAGACTAAAGGTGGCGGTTCGACCCGCAACGGTCGTGACTCCAATGCCCAGCGCCTCGGCGTGAAGGTCTACGGCGGCTCCGCCGTCTCGGCCGGCTCGATCATTGTCCGCCAGCGCGGCACCCAGTTCCACCCCGGCGTCAACGTCGGCAAGGGCTCGGACGACTCGCTGTTCGCTCTCGTCGACGGCACCGTTGCCTTCGGCGAGCGCCGTGGCCGCCGCATGGTCAACGTCACGACCAACTGATCCACCTCCTGCCCGTCTCGGCGGGTGTGAGGTCTTCCCGCCCAGGCGGCGGTGTCTTTCGTCCGCCTCCGGCGGAACAAACGTGCGGGCCGACGGCGCATGCTGTCGGTCTGTTTCGCGTCTAGGTGCGAACCACGCGTCACCGTGCGTGGCCCGGACCGAGTGCCCGCAGTGACTCCGTCGAGATCGAGGAAGGGAGGACCCATGAGTGGATGTGACTGCACAGGTGTGCGCGTTCGCGGGCTCGGTGGGCGCGCATGAGCGGATTTGTTGACGAAGCCCAGCTCCACGTGCGCGCCGGTGACGGCGGCGCGGGCTGCGTGTCCTTCCGACGCGAACCGTTCGTGCCCCGTGGTGGCCCCGACGGCGGCAACGGCGCGAAAGGCGGCGACGTGTGGCTCGTCGCCGACCGCAACGTCGCCTCGCTGCTCGGGTTCCGCGACCACCCCCACCGCGCCGCGACCTCAGGTGAGCACGGTCGGGGCAAGCAGGCCAACGGCCGTACCGGCGCTGACACCGTGGTGGCCGTACCGGTGGGCACCGTGGTCAAGAACGCCGACGGCGTGATCATCGCCGACCTCGCCACCGAGGGCCACAAGTGGCGTGCTGCCAGCGGTGGACGTGGCGGGCGTGGCAACGCGTCGTTCCTCTCGAATCGTCTGCGCGCCCCCGACTTCGCCGAACAGGGCGAGGTCGGCGAGGAGTTCTGGTTCGACCTCGAGCTCAAGCTGATGGCCGACGTCGCCCTCGTCGGATTCCCCAACGCCGGCAAGAGCACGTTGATCTCGGCCGTCTCGGCGGCCAAGCCGAAGATCGCTGCGTACCCCTTCACCACCCTCGAGCCCCATCTCGGGGTCGTGCGCATCGAACGCTTCGGCACTCCGCTCGATCCGCGTGGCGACTTCGAGTTCGTGATGGCTGACATCCCCGGACTCATCGAAGGCGCCGCCGAGGGACGCGGGCTCGGACACCAGTTCCTGCGTCACGTGGAGCGGGCCCGCGCCCTGCTCGTGCTGCTCGATCTCAGCGCTGTCGACAGCGCCGGGCCGAACCCGGCCGAGCAGCTCGAGATCCTCCTGCACGAGCTCGGTGAGTATTCGCCGGAACTCCTCGAACGCCCGCGTCTCGTGATCGGGACCAAGCTCGACACGCTCGACGGCGAGGAGGAGATCGCCCACCTACTCCCGGGTTGTCCCGACATCCTGGTGAGCGCGGCAACGGGACAGAACCTCCGTCAGATGCTCATCGCCCTCGCCCCGCTCATCGCCGAGGCCCGCGCTGCGCAGCCGATGTCGGACACTTTTGTCGTGCATCGCCCCGAGTCCGAGGGCGTCGAAGTCAGCCGCAACGACGACGGGTCGTGGACGGTGCACGGCCGCGCCGCCGACCGGGCCGTCGCCGTGTCGGATCTCCACAACCCACTGGCCCTCGCCCACGTCCGCAAGCAGCTCGACCGTCTCGGCGTTGTGAAGACGCTGCAGCGCGCCGGCGCCCAGACCGGCGATCTTGTCCGAATCGGCTCCTTCTCCTTCGACATCGAATAACGCGGGCTGCCCGGACTTTCGGCAATACGATCGGCGGGGCTTGGCGGCATCGCCGTCGTCGTCCCCGTTCTCCACACCCCGAACCGGATCCCTCTCCCATGACCACCGTCGTCGCCAAGATCGGTTCCTCGTCGCTCACCGACGCCCGCGGAGTGATTGCCCGTGACGCCATTGCCTCGGTGTGCGCCCAGGTGCGTGTCCTGCGGGACCGGGGCGACCGTGTTGTCGTGGTCACCTCGGCGGCTGTGGCCGCGGGTGTCGAAACCCTCGGATTCGCCGAGCGCCCCACGGATATCTTGACGCTGCAGGCGGTGTCGGCGGTCGGCCAGTCGCGGCTCATGCGGGTGTGGGACGACTCCTTCGCCGAGGTCGGCCTCATCAGCGGTCAGGTTCTCGTCACCCCGAACGAGTTCTTCGACCGCCGCCAGTACCTGCACATCCGTGACACGTTGGCTCGTCTGCTGGCGCTGGGCGTCGTCCCCGTGGTCAACGAGAACGACGCAGTGGCCGACGACGAACTCCGCTTCGGCGACAACGACCGCATCGCCGCGCTGATCGCCCACTTGATCGGCGCCGATGCCTTGGTACTGCTCACCGACACCCCAGGCCTCTTCACCGCCGACCCGCGCACCGATCCGTCGGCCGTGTTGATCGGGCGTGTCGACGAGGTCACCGAGGAGCTCGAGGCCCTCGCCGGGGCGGCCGGTTCGGCCCGCGGGAGCGGCGGCATGTCGTCGAAACTGCGCGCCGCGAAGATCGCGTCGGTGTCGGGTATTCGCGCCGTGATTGCCGGGGCCAGGCGCCCCAACGCGCTCGTCGATGCCATCGACGGCGTCGAGGGCGTCGGAACCATGGTCGCCCCGCTCGACCGTCACCTCACCTCACGCAAGCTCTGGATCGGCTTCGCCGGCGACGTGCGCGGTGATGTCGTCGTCGACGCCGGCGCCAAGCGGGCGCTGTCCGAACGCGGTGCGTCGCTCCTCCCAGCTGGCGTGGTCGACATCACCGGGCCCTTCGAGGAGGGCGACATCGTGTCGATCTCGGGACCCGACGGTCACCCGTTCGCCCGAGGGCTCTGCCGTGCCGACGCTGTCACCGTCCGCGCCTTGCGGGGCACCCGCAACGGCGACCGTCCCGCCGACGCCCCTGTCGTGATCGTCCACGCCGATGACCTCGTGCTCCTGACGTCTCGGTAGGAGGCGCCGACCCCCCGGGAGGTCGTCAGCCGCTGTACCGGTCGACGTCGATGGTGATCTTCGGCCGGATCGTCGGGATGACTCGTGGCGTATACGTCAGCGTGTAGCGGAACCCCGCGTTGAGGGTGATCGAGTTGGAGATCTTGTTCGCCCCGAAGGGCCATCGCAGCGGCTCGTAGGCGAGGTCGAGGCCGTGCACGCCGGCGGGCACGACGAACTCCTCGGCCCGGTCCCATCCGAGGAAGATCGGGGCGTCGTCGAGCTTGGCGGTGATGGGCGCACCGCCGAGCCCGGGCACGCCCCGGCAGATGATGACGAGGGACGCGAGGCGGTTGCTCATGAATGGATCGGGCCGCCGGGTGCTTACGCCGACGCGCCGGGCTGGGGTGCTTCGACGGCCGGCGCCGCGGCCGGCGCATCGCCCAGGCCGAGTTGGGCCTTGATCTGGCTGAGGCGGGCCTGGGCTTCGGTGTTGAGCGACGCCTGCTCCACTTCGAGCATGCGGGCCTCGACGGTGGAACCCTGCAGCTCAGCGGTGCCCATGGCCCGGGCGTAGCGCTCCTCGATCTTGCGCTGGACTTCGTCGAGCGACGGGACATCGTCACCGACGGTCGCCGTGAGCTGGCCCATGGTGGTGTTGAGCTGCTCCTGCATTTTGGCCTGGTCGAGCTGGGAGAGGAGCTTCTGCTTGTCCGAGAGCTTCTTCTGCAACTGGGTGGACGATTGGGCGACTGCGGCCTTCGCCTGATCCGATGCCTGCGTGGCCTGCAGCGACAACGTCTTGAGTCCTTCGACCTCGGACTCGAGCGCGATGAGCCGGTTGGCGAACGCCTCGGCGGTGCGGGTGTAGTCCGTCGCTTTGGCGGCGTCGCCGCGCTTCGCCGCGTCGTCGGCCATGACGACGGCCTGGCGCGCCGACGAGTTGATCTTCGCCAGCTCTTCGAGCTTGCGGTTGAGGCCCATGTCGGCCTGCTTCTGGTTGGCGATCACGTTGGCAGCCTGCTGGGTGAGGCGACGGTGCTGCTCCTGCGCCTCCATCAGCGCCTGTTCGAGCTGAACCTTCGGGTCGGCCTTTTCGTTGAATTTTCCGGTGAGCGCGGCGGTCACGTAGGACCACCAGCGGCGAACGAGCTTGAGCATGGGAAGCATCGTAGCGACCTGTCCCCATGCTCGGGCTCAGGGACAACCCGGAACGTTTCCCGTGATGCTGACGTGCCACTCAGGGTTTACCCCGACGTGGGCCGGCTCACTCGCTCTGGCCGGGAAAGCCGTGCTTTTCGAAGCCCGCCGGCCGATGCGAGCCAGCTGGCCCACGACGGTTGTTGCTGCCGGGCTCCCTCACGCAGCGGTGATGGTGCCGCGGTCGATGCGGCTCACTTCTTCGAGGCTGTGCTTCATGCGGTGGTGCTGGTGCCGCGGTCGATGCGGCTCACTTCTTCGAGGCCCTGACGCACGGCCTCCATGCCCATCCGCACCCGGTCGAGGTCAGCGCCGATGGCGTCGACGGCACCGACATCGTCGGCCGTGGCGGAGAGCTCGACGGTGCGCGCCACGATCTCGTCGAGCTGGGCATCGAGTGATCGCAATCGGTCCTGCGCACCGATCGCTCCGGAGCGCAGCCGTTCGGCGGCATCGACCTGGGTCTGCAACGCAGTGACGGTCTCCTGCAGTGTCTGCGCGCGCGAGGGATCGCGATTCGCCTCGGCTCGGAACTGCGCATCGGACAGCTCGGCGGTCGTCTGACGGTTGTCGAGCTGATCGAAGGCCCTGGCCAGCTGCGCACCACGCTTCGAGGTCTTCCAGCATTCGAGGACGGCCTCCGCCACGGTCGAGCGCAGCGACTCGAGCTGGTCGCGAACGGGCCCGGTCGACGTGGCGCGCACGGTTGCATCGAATCGGCGCTGGCTCTCCTGCGCGCCCTGGACGTATTGCCGCCACGGCTCGCTCAGGGTGAACGGATCGATGCGATCGCGTTCCTCGCGGAGAGCTGACGCCGCATTCCTCGGGCGGAGGCGCCAGCCCGTCATTCCGAGCCACACGACGGCGCCGGCGACGAGACCGATCGGACCCGAGGCGGCGATCGCCACACCGCCGACGGCGCCCGCGGCAAGAAGAGACGACGGCGAGGTCAGCGCCTCGGCGAGGCGGCGCGGGCCGATCGTGGCGATGGCCCGTCCAGTGGCGTCACCCATTGCCGTCACCGTACCCGCTGAAGTGCGGCAGAACACCTCCGTGCGACGTTCGGAGGTGTTCTGCCCCCATATATGGGGGCAACCTCTCTCCCAACACATACGGGTCACTCGTGTTGCGAGCAGTCGAGCGGAGCGAGCGGCGCAGCGCCAATAGGTACAGGGGCAACCTCTCTCCTAACGTGGACATCGTCGGGTCAGAAGTTGGAGACGACGGCAACGAGGACCTTTTCGATCGAGGCCGGGTCGCTGGCGTCGTAGGCCGCTGCGTCGGTGGCCTCGGCGATGCGCTTGAGCGTGGCCAGGTCGGCGTCCTTGCCGTAGGCGATGGGGAACAGGCGAACCGGCGACTGGAGGCGTCCTTCGGACCCGGCTCGGCCGGCGGCGAGGAGCGCCTCGAGCTGGTCGGCGTCGTCATTGGGATTGAGGTCTTCGTTGCGTCCGTCGGTGAGCAGGACCACGGCGTTGATGCGCTTCGGATCGAGGTTCTCCTTCATCTTCTGCAGGGCCGCGGTCGCTGTGGAGTACAGCGGCGTGCCCTGAACCGGAGTGAGGTTGCGGACGGCTTCGGCCATCTGCTCACGGTTCGCCGACGCCGCACCGATGGGGATGACGTCGACGGTGTCGATGCCGAGTCCGCCGACATCGGTCGAGAAGATGGTGAGGCCGATCTCGTCGTCGGCCTTGAACTCATCGAGGGCGGCCACGGTGGCGCGCTTCGCCAGGTCGAGCTTGGTGTCGCTCGACGCGTCATCGGCGGCCTCGCCCATCGACCCGGACACGTCGATGACGAACAGCACACGGGCGCCCTTGCGCTGCTCGGCCCACTTGTCGAGCAGCGAGACGAGGACCTTCGGGGCGGGCACGTCGAGCGCGGCCTTCGGCTCGTTCGGGTCGACACCGTTGGCGGCAACGATCGGCGCAGCGACGGCAACCGCCGGGTTACCCGGACGGAAGCCGAACTCGAGTACGCGCTTCTGATTCGTAGGTGTACGTACGAACGCGGCGAAAGCTGCGGCACCCGCCTTCTGCTCGGCCGTGACCCACGGCGCGTTGAGCGTGAAGAGCGGGTTGTCGCTGAACAGCGTCCCTTCCTTCGGGTAGATCGCGACGAGCGGCACCCGCGGCTTGCGGGCCACTTCGCCCGGATCGAGGATGCCGTCGGGATTGCCCATGTTGTAGTCGATGAGCGACTTCTCCTCGACGGCGACCGCTGACGCGTACGTAAGTGCCGTGCCGCGCCGGTCGGCGCGGAACCAGTTGTTGAGGAAGGTCATGGTGATGTCGCCGTAGTGCACGACGCTCGACTCGACGGCCTTCGCATAGTCCTGCACCTCGGGCCGGTTCAGGTCCTCGAGGGTGAGGCCGCTGCGCTTGCCGGTCGCTGCGTAGTACTGCGCGATGGTGGCCGACAGGCCGCTGGTGGAGAAGTTCGGATTCGTCTTGCCGAGCTTGAACGTGCCCCACTCGGGGTGTCCCTTGCTGGCCCAGCCGGTGGGGTCCTTCGCCAGGGCGAGCAGATCGCCGTAGCCGATCGGCGTCTTCGGCCAACCGAGTGCCGACGCCATCGGTTTCGGCATAGCGATCACCAACGGCGTCAGCATGAACGATGGGGCGTCGTCGGGGGCCATGGCAGGGGCGCCGCTCGTGCCGAGGCGCTGGTTGAGGATCGCTCCCCACGACCGAGCGGCGGGCGACCATACGGTGGGGAACGGGCCGTCGGTTGATTCGTTCCATCCGGCGGCAAGCGCCTGGGCGGCGGCACCCGACGCCTTCTTGGTGATCGTGACGAACGCGCGCTTCTTTGCGCCCGATGAGTCGGTGAACGTGGACGTCGCCTTGTCGTCGTTGAAGGTGCGGGCGAGCTCGTTGAGAAGTGCGATCTTTTCCGACGAGACGGTCACGGTGATCGGAACGCGTCCCTTCGGCGCGGTTCCGCCCGCCGAGGTGTCGCTGCTGTTCTTGACGGTGCACGCCGACAACGCGACCGCGGCCGCAAGGGCGAGGGTGACGGCAGCGGAGCGGCGGCGCGTGTTCATGGGTTCAGTATTCCGTACGCGTCGATGGTCGCGGTCGAGTCGGGGCCGGGAAGCGAAGAGGTTCCGGTGGCGCGAGGTGTCCAGCCTTGCGAGCGGAGGGTCTTGCGCAGGTCCTCGGTCAGAGCGTCGATGCGGGGATCCTCACGGATCGTCCCGATGTCGAGCGCGAGCGCAAGCGGCGGTGACAGCTGCGTGCTCTTCGCTCCCTTCACGTCCTTCACCGTGGGGGCGAGCGTCACGACCGCGTCGACGAGCCGAACGGTGAGCAGTGCGTTCAGGGGTTCGATCCCCGGTGTCGGTGTGCCGTCGCCCTGGACGAACTCCAGTTGCTTCGTCGACAGATCGTCACCCGTTCCACCGCCGAGGCCCTGGGCGAGTACGAGCGCGGCGGTGAGCGACCGGTGGTCGGGGAGCGCCACCTTGCGGTCGCCCTTCACGAGGCACGATGCCGAGACGCAGCCGGCTCCCTGGGTGGCCCGAGTGACTGCGACGATCGGGGCCGAGGCGAGCGGGGCCGACACGGCGAGACGCTGCTGATCGTCGAGCCGGGCCAGCCATTCGGGCGAGGTGACGACGGCATCGACGACGTTGCCCTGGGTCTCGTTCACGACGTCGCGCTCGATCTGCTTCGGCGTGCGGATGGTCACGAGCACGCGATCCGAGGCCACGGCATTGCAGGCATCCGCGGCGTCAGCGACGCACCACAGCACAAGTGGGGAACGGCCGCGCTCGGGGTCGGTGCGCCGTCCGTTGACGAAGAACCCCGCGGCGATGAGGCCGATGGCGACGACGGCCGCGAGGACGCGCTTCATGCGACGATGTCCGCCGGCTCGAGTCGCTGGAGCTCCTCGGAGGTGGGCTTGGCGTCGGCTGTGGCCATGAGCCGTGACGCCTGGTGGGCGACCGCGGCCTCGAACGCATTGCGGGCCAGCCGTCCGTTGCCGAAGCCCTTCTCACGTGGTTGCGCGGCAAAGTATGCGCGCACAACTTCGATGGCTTCGGGCGTCGGCTCGTATCGGTTCTTCTTGCACAACGACGAGAAGATGGCGACGAGCTCGTCGTCGGTGTAGTCGGCGAACGCGATGACCTTGGGAAAGCGCGAGCGCAGACCGGGGTTGGCGTTGATGAACTCGTCCATCTCGACGGGGTAGCCCGCGGCGATCACGGCGAGCCGCTCACGTCGATCCTCGATGAGCTTGACCAGCGTGTCGATCGCTTCGCGCCCGAAGTCGTTGGCCCCGCCGCGGGCCAACGCGTAGGCCTCGTCGATGAGTAGTACACCGCCGTCGGCGCGGTCGAAGACTTCCGACACACGCAGAGCGGTCTGGCCGACGAAGCCGGCGACGAGCTGCGAGCGATCCGTTTCGACGAGCTGTCCCTTCTCGACGACGCCGAGTGTCCGGTAGATGCGGGCGAGAAGGCGCGCCACGGTGGTCTTGCCGGTGCCCGGGTTGCCGGTGAAGACGAGGTGACGGCTCGACTCGATCACCGGGAGGTCGTGTTCCTTGCGCAGCCGCTGCACCTGGAGCAGGTTCGTCACGAGCTTCACCTCGGACTTCACGCCGGATAGGCCGACGAGCGCATCGAGCTCGGCGAGCAGATCGTCGATCGGCTCGGGCGGGGGGAGTATCGGTTCCGTCGCCGGGACGGCAGCGTCGCCGGAAGGTGCTGCGGCGGTCGGTCCGGTCGCCGGTGCGAGGGCGGACGGCCGGGCCCGGCCGGGCCGCGGCACCCGGTTGGCCTCGAGGGCCCGGACCGCCATCGTGCGGAACGCGTCGAGTGCGGCCAGCTCGGTCATGGTCGGCTTCGAGTCGAGGGCGACCACGAGCTGCGCCATTGCCATCGCGCCCGAGTAGTACATCCACGCAGTGGAACTGCCGTTGCGGCCGTCGGCGCGCAGCAACAGGTCGAAGAGCGGCGAGGGCGCGTCGAGCCACTGCTTCTTGCCGGCCAGCAGACCGGAGCGGCGCACGTCGTCAGGGCTGGCCATTCCCAGCTGGGTCGGGAACCGGGGGCCGAACGTGGCGAGCATGGCCCACAGCTCGTCGTCGGTGTGACGGCCGTCGGCGTCGACGATGGCGCAGCACAGGTTGAAGGCCTCGACCGTGGCGTCGTCGGTGGCCTGGTCGATCGTCGACGGCCGACCGGTGGCGAGGGCGAGGGAGTGCACCGCTTGGGCGATGGGAGCGACAAAGGCCTCGACGGTCGGCGTGAGGACTTGGGACCCGGGTGAAACCACGCACGAATGCTGGCACAGGTGATCGGCGTGACAAGGTCGTCGGGGCGTCGGGAGTGCTCGACAGGTCAGCTGGCGGAGGTGCCGGGGTGGTTCATCCCGCGTCGGGTCACGCAGCATCCCGGATAGGGCGATTCCGCGAGTTGGGGTGCCGATTTTCGGCTATGCGGGATGCCTTGGTCGGCGGTGCGGGATTTCGGCCCGCCGGCGAGCCGGGATGTGAGCCCGCCGTGGTGCGACCCGGCCCGGGGGAACTGGTCAGACGAGGGCGGAGTAGATGATGTTCTTCAGTTGGCCCCGGAAGTTGAACGTGCCCGACGGCATCAGCTGGGTGAGGAAGATCACGACCATGTCCTCCACCGGATCGACCCAGAAGATCGTCGACGCTGCGCCGCCCCAGTAGTAGTCGCCGTGCCCCAGTGACCCGGCGGCGACCTCGTCGAGGGTCTGGGCGAAGCCCAAGCCGAACCCGACGCCGTCGTAGGCGGTCTCGGAGAATCCGCCCATCGACATCTGCGTGAGGTCCTGACCTCCTGCGAGGTGGTTGCGTCGCATCAGATCGATCGTGCGCGGCCCGAGGACGCGGTGTCCGTCGAGCTCACCACCGCGTCGGAGCATCTCGGCAAAACGGAAGTAGTCCGCCATCGTGCCCAGGAGTCCGCCACCGCCGGAAAGGAAGCCGGGTTCCTTCAGGAAGATGCTCGAGGACGGAGCGTCGAGCGGTGTGAGGGACTTATCCCGGCGTCGCCCGTAGCTCGTGGTGAGTCGATTCACACTCGACGGCTTCACCCAGAAGCCCGTATCGACCATTCCGAGGGGACCCAGGATCTCGGCGTGCAGATACTCGTCGAAGCGTTGGCCGGACAACACCTCGACGAGGTATGCGCACATATCCGTTGCCAGCGAGTACATCCAGCGCTCCCCGGGATGGAAGCGCAGCGGGACGCTCGACAGCTGATTCGCGAGTTCGGCGAGTGGCTGGTTGCGGTCTTCGCGCACCCGGAGGGCGTCGTAGACCTCCTCGACGGGATGAGGTTCGACGACAGCCCCGACGCCGGCGAGGATCGACCCGTACGTCAGGCCGCTGGTGTGACAGAGCAGGTCGCGGACGGTCATCGCCCGCCGCGGTGGTTCGCGCACCATGTTCTCGCCCGACCCCGAAACCCAGACCTGGTGGTTCTTGAAGGACGGGACGAACTTCGAGACCGGATCGTTGAGCTGGAAGTATCCCCGCTCGTAGAGGGTCATCAGCGCGACCGAGGTGATCGGCTTGGTCATCGAGTAGTACCGGAAGATGGCGTCGTCGCGAAGCGGGGTGGCGCTCTCGAGGTCGGCGACTCCCTGCGAGTCGAAGTAGGCCACCGTGCCACGGCGGGCGACGAGGGTCTGGCAACCGGCGATCTTGCCTGGGTCGATGAAGTTGCGGCGGAGGTGATCGGTGATCCGCAACAGGCGCTCCGGGTCGAATCCGGCGGCGATCGGGTCGATGGCGATGGGGGGCACGACCGCCAATTCTGCTTGCCCTCGACTCGGTTCCCAAATACGGCCGGGTGGGAGATTCCCGGTCCGATCCACGTCCCCGGGCGGCGACGTTGTGCCATCATCGTGACCCTGTGACCGCGGACACCACCCCTCCCATCCTCGAGGTCAGCAACGTCGAGGTCGTCTACGGCGGAGCGATCCAAGTTCTGCGAGGCGTGAGCCTTGCCGTACCGACGGGTTCGGTCGTGGCCATCCTCGGGGCCAACGGTGCCGGGAAGACGACGCTGCTGCGGGCGATCTCGGGCCTGTTGCTCTACCAGAACGGCGCCATCACGGCCGGCACCGTGAAGTTCAACGGCAAGGACACGACAACTGGCGACTCGTCGGCGCTCGTCCGTGCCGGCATGGCCCAGGTCATGGAAGGTCGTCGGATCTTCGCTCCGCTCAGCGTCGACGAGAACCTCAAGACCGGTGCGTACACGCGGGCTGACAAGGCCGGGATCAAGGCGTCGTATGAACAGGTGATGGAGCTGTTCCCGCGTCTAGGCGAGCGTCGCAAGCAGGTGGCGGGCTACATGTCCGGTGGTGAGCAGCAGATGCTGGCGATCGGACGCGCGCTCATGGCCAATCCGACGCTTCTTCTGCTCGACGAACCGTCGCTGGGCCTTGCGCCGCTCATCGTCGAGCAGATCTTCGAGATCGTCAAGACCATCAACGGCCTCGGCACCAGCGTCGTGCTCGTGGAACAGAACGCGGCGAAGGCGCTGTCCGTGGCCGACTACGCCTACGTGCTCGAGACCGGCCGTGTGGCGAAAGAGGGCCGGGGCGAGGACCTGCTCCACGACCCGGAGATCGAGGCGCTCTATCTCGGCGGCGACTCCCACGACACCTCGTACCGGTCTCTGAAGTCGTACCGTCACACCCGGGAGTACAGCGCATGAAGACGATCCTCGAAGTGGTCGGGACATTCGGCCCGGAGCAGGTGCACATCGTGACGGACACCACGACGTCGTGCCGGACAGTTGGCGGGGGCAAGGTATGACCATTCTCGGCAAGACCTCCACGTTGCCCGGCCGCTATGGCGACACCAGCCCGCTGCTCGTCGTCGACGGGATCACGATGCGCTTCGGTGGCGTGACCGCCATCGACGGCGTGAGCTTCGAGGTCCGCCGCAACGAGCTCTTCGCGGTGATCGGCCCCAACGGCGCCGGCAAGACGTCGATCTTCAACTGTCTCAACGCGGTGTACCGACCGCAGGAGGGCACGATCAAGATCGACGGCGTCGAGATCATCGGCACCAAGCCGCCGTTCACCGTGGCCCAGGGGATCGCCCGCACGTTCCAGAACATCGGGTTGTTCCCGAACCTCGACGTGGTCGCCAACCTGATGCTCGGACGTCACCATTTGATGAAGGGCGGGTTCCTCGCCGGCATGGTGTTCACCGGGATCACCAAGAAGCAGGAGATCGTCCATCGCCGCCGGGTCGAGGAGATCATGAAGCTGCTCGACCTCCACGTCTACCGTGGGCAGCCGGTTGGTTCGCTTCCCTACGGCGTGCAGAAGCGTATGGAGCTCGCCCGTGCGCTGTGCATGGAGCCCAAGCTGCTGCTCCTCGACGAACCGGTCGCCGGCATGAACGCCACCGAGACGGAGGACATGGCCCGCTACATCCTCGAATCGAAGGATGCCTTGGGCATCTCGATGATCCTGGTGGAGCACGACATGCACATGGTGATGCAGGTGGCGGAGCGGATCATGGTTCTCGACTTCGGCCAGAAGATCGCCGAAGGTTTACCGGTCGAGATCAAGTCGAATCAACGCGTGATCGAGGCGTATTTGGGGGCGGCGTCGTGATGTTGTGTTCGGGCGAGCCTCGATGTGTTGCTGCGTATCTGGGAGCAGCGTCGTGAGCGGTGACACGTTGGCGGCCGCGCTTCTCGAGCGGGCTGCGGGGCCGAGCGGCGGGCACCTCGGGGTGTTCCAGCGCCGCCTCGGCGTATGGGAGCCGATTTCGTGGACGGCGCTGTGTGAGATGGCCGAGCGCATCGGCAACGGACTGCTGGCCAAGGGCGTGCACGCCGGCGACACCGTTGCCATCGTCGCCGACAACTCGGTCGAGTTCCTCGCATCGCAGTACGCCATCGTCGGCACCGGCGCCACCGCGTTGCTGGTTCCGCCCGACTACTCGCCGGCCACGACGGCTGCTCTCTTGCGGGCGAACAACGTGTCTCTCGCGATCACCGGCGACGAGGAGCAGTACGACAAGTGCGTCGACGCGCCCGAGCCGCCGGCCACGGTCATCGTCATCGAGACCCGCGGTCTTCGCGACCTGGAGGTCGCGGGCCGTCCCGATCGATCCACCCGTTCGACACTCGCGCAGTTGATCGACGATGCTGGGGCCACTTCGTCGTGGCGTTCGTCCGTCGCGTCGGTTCCCGCCACCGCACGCGCGCTGCTTGTCACGTCGATCGACGGCACCGACGTCGCCGTCGCCTCGGTGACGCACGCCGATCTCCTCGCCGCCGGTCAAACGGCGCTCGACACCATGTCGATTCGTGTGACCTCGCGGCTGTTGGCGCAACGCTCGCTGGCGGAGTTGGAGGAGCAGGTGCTCAGCGTCGGAGCGTCGATGTTGTGCGGCTGCTCGGTGGCGATCGGGGAAGGCGGTCCGTTGGCTGGTTCCGAGCTCGTGCAGGTCGCCCCCACCCACCTCCACGTTTCTCCCGCATGGTTGAGGGGCGTGCACGCCGACGCCTCCCGCCGTGTCGCTGAAACCAAGGGAATCAAGCGGCTCGCCCTCGGTGGTCGCCTACCGGCGGGAAGCCCGTCGGCGTCCGGGAGTTCTCCGTCACCGCTCCCACCGTCGCGTCTGATCGGGCTGGCCACTGGTGCGGCGGTGTTCGTCTTCCTGCTCGTGTCCCCGTCGATGAACGACTGGATCCGCATCATCATCTCGATCGCCATCGCCGCGGTCGGTGGCGTCTTGTATCTGCGCACGCCCGCCGCCGTGCGTGCGGCGATCAAGCGTCGTTACGGCCTGGAGACCTGCCGGGCAGCGATCGGCAATGCCAGCACTCTCGCCGCGGGATCAGCCGAATTCCTCGCCGGTCTCGGGCTCCCCGTCATCCCGTCCGTTGTGGCGCAGGCCCAGCCGGCCGGCCGCGTGCCTTCGTCCGTGCTCGCTGAACGCCTGGGGGCAACGCGATGACCACCTTCTTCAATGCGCTCGTCTCCGGGGTCTCCCTCGGTGGTCTCTACGGTCTCGTCGCCCTCGGCTACGTGATCGTCTATCGCTCGACCCACACGCTGAATTTCGGCCAGGGCGCGTTCCTCACGCTCGGCGCATACCTGACGTACTCGTTCTCGGGGCCCATCTCCGGCCTGAACTTCGACAG
>JANPFX010000116.1:0-1787 GCA_031423635.1 Acidimicrobiia bacterium
GCCCCCAACAATGGGGTCAACCTCTCTCTAGTCCTACGCGACGACTGTGTTGCGAGCAGTTGAGCGGAGCGAGCGGCGCAGCGCCCGGACAAGCGTTGGGGGCAGAACACCTCCCAACGCCTCTGGGAGGTGTTTTGCTGCACACGCCGAACTACGCGCTGGCCTTCGCCCCGGGCTTCGGCTCCTTCGGAAGACCGAGCACTCGCTCCCCGACGATGTTGCGCTGGATCTCGGCCGTGCCACCCCAGATCGTCTCCGAGCGACTGAAGAAGAATGCGCTCTGCATGCCCGAGGGCTCATAGCCTTCTCGCGTTTCGATGCGGACGACGCCCGGCCATGAAGGCGAACCGGCGCGTCCCGTCATCACCTGCGCATCCATCCCCCACACGTCCATCGCCAGTTCCATCACGTCGCGGTGGTACTCCGACCAGAACATCTTGTTGGTGGCCCCAAGAGCGATCACGTCACCGCGCTTGTGCAACGCGTACGTCAGCGACCGCAGACCGTTGAAACGCATGATCTGGACCTTGGAGTACGCCTTGGCGAGCCGCTGACGGATGCGCGGATCCTCGATCGCGCCGTTGTTCTTGGCCTTGTCGACGATGTGCTCGAGCTCAGTCTCGAAACGACGATGACTGGTGGTCGCCGACGCACCCCGCTCGAAACCGAGCGTCGTCATCGCGACCTTCCATCCGTTGTTCACGCCACCGACAACGTTTTCTTTCGGGCAACGGGCATTCGTGAACCACGTCTCGTTGAACTCGGCGGTGCCGTCGGGCTGCACGATCGGCCGCACTTCGACCCCGGCCTGACGCATCGGCACGAGCAGGTAGGAGATGCCCGCATGTTGGGGCGCCTTCGGGTCGGTGCGGGCCAGGAGAAACACGTAGTCAGCGTGCTGCGCTCGCGTCGTCCACACCTTCTGCCCGTTGATGACCCACTCGTCGCCGTCGAGCACCGCTGTGGTCTTCAGCGACGCGAGATCGGAACCGGAGTCCGGCTCACTGAAACCCTGACACCACGAGATCTCGCCCTTGAGGATCTGCGGCAGGAAGTGCTTCTTCTGCTCTTCTGTCCCCCATTGCAGGATCGTCGGACCGACGAGGGTGTCGCCGAAGAAGTCGGCCCGCAGCGGAGCCCCGGCCTTGTGGAACTCCTCGTTGAGCACCACGTTCTCCATCACCGAGAGCCCCTTGCCGCCGTAGTCCTTCGGCCACGACGCGCAGATCCAGCCGCCGCTGTAGAGCTTCTCGGTCCACGTGGCATTGAACTCGGCGCGCTGTTCGGGGGTCATCGAGAAGCCCGGTTCGAACCAACCCTTGGGCAGGTTCTCCTCCAACCAGGCGCGCACCTCCCCACGAAATGCTTCCGCTTCGGCCGGGTAATTGAGCTCCATGGGGTCGCAGCGTATTGAACGAACTGCCGTCGGAAAACTCAAACGATCGTTCGGTTGAGGCAGATCCGTCGGCGCGCGCGACGAATTCGGCGCTCGTCAGCCCTTGGGAACGCCGGCGAGCGCCGCCAGCACGTCCGCATTCTCCGCCGCCGGGACCACCGCGCCGACCGGCGGCAGCGTCGTCGGGTGCAGTCCATGGTTGCGCAGATCGATCGTCGCTGGCGACGCCGTCGTACGCAAGGTCGCCTCGACGCGGGCGATACGCCCGGTGACGTCGTGGCCGTGGTCGTCGACCACGCGCGCGGGTGGCTGCCACTGGTCCACCGCGAACAGCCGGAACGGCTTGGCGGGCACCGTCAAGCCTTCATTGGGGTACACGGCGACATCCCGC
>JANPFX010000117.1:0-4237 GCA_031423635.1 Acidimicrobiia bacterium
CCTCGAGGACCTCACGTGCCGCGGCGGTGGGGGCGTCCTCTCCCGGGTCGACCTTTCCGGCCGGCACCTCCCATCCCCAGGTGTCGGTGATGAAGCGATGCCGCCACAGCAGCAGAACGCCGCGGTCCGGATCGTGGACGACGACCCCGGCCGCCGGCGCCGGCATGCGGACGACGTGGTGTTCGAAGCGGACTGCGACCCGGTCACCGATCGCCGGGATCTCGACATCGGTCAGCGCCAGCGTCACCCACTCGGACTCGTAGAGGTTCCGCTCACCATGGATCGTCCAGCGCACCGGCCCAGGCTAGGGGCGTCGCACCCGTACTCGCCCATCCGGAGGGCCCCACGCGCAGATCGGAGGGTTCGACGCGCACATCGTGCAGAACGCTGCCGTCCCCGGCCAAACTCGGTCGATGTGCGCGTCAACGACGGTGATGGGCGCGTCAACGACGGTGATGTGCGCGTGAGCTTGGCTTCGGGCGGGGCGTGCTGCTCGCGGCCGGTGGGCGGCTCGGGCAGGATGGTGCGGTGTCCGCCCGACCCGCCACGGAGAATGACGACCTGTTCTCGGCCGGTCTACGTGAGCGCCTCGAGCGCCAGGCGCCGCTCGCGGCGAGGCTACGGCCGAGGACGCTCGACGACGTTGTCGGTCAGGACCACCTCCTCGCGCCGGGTCGGCCGCTGCGCCGGCTGATCGAATCCGATCGGATCTCCTCACTGATCCTGTGGGGACCTCCCGGCACCGGGAAGACAACCCTCGCATCGCTCATCGCGGCGGCCACGTCGAAGCGGTTCGTGCCGATGTCGGCGGTGACGGCCGGGGTGAAGGATGTGCGCGAGACCGTCGACCTGGCGCGCGAGGAGCTGCGCCTGCATCAGCGGGGCACGATCTTCTTCCTCGACGAGATCCACCGATTCAACCGGGCGCAGCAGGATGCCCTCCTCCCGAGTGTGGAGGACGGGACACTTGTCCTGGTCGGGGCGACAACCGAGAACCCGAGCTTCGCGGTGAACGGTCCGCTGCTGTCACGTTCGACGCTCTTCCGGCTCCGTCCCCACGACACCGCGTCGCTGCATGAACTCGCCCGCCGTGGCCTCGCCGTCGACGGCACGTGCGCCGACGACGAGGCGCTCGAACATCTCGTGGCGATGGCCGACGGCGACGGGCGCTCCCTGCTGACGTCGCTGGAGGTGGCGATCGCGCTCGCCGACGACCCCCTCCGTAACGTCGAGGCGGGACCGGCCCGAATCACGCTGGCCGACGCCGAGGCGGCCGTTGATGCGAGAGTTCTTCGTTACGGCCCCGACGATCACTACGATGTGGTAAGTGCACTTATTAAGTCTCTTCGGGGCAGCGATGTGCAGGCTGCGCTCTACTGGCTCGCCCGCATGCTCACCGCCGGCGATGATGCCCGATTCGTCGCCCGACGCCTGATGATCTTCGCGTCGGAGGACGTCGGCATGGCCGATCCGATGAGCCTCGTCGTGGCGGAGGCGGCGGGACGTGCCGTCGAGACCGTCGGTATGCCCGAGGCCCAACTCGTGCTGGGTCAGGCCGTCGTCCACCTGGCAACGGCCCCGAAGTCGAATCGGGTCGCGTTGGGGATCTGGGCGGCGATGGCCGACGTCGCCGAACGGGCGGCTGGTGCGGTGCCCATCCATCTCCGCGACGCGCATTACGCAGGAGCCGCTCGCCTCGGACACGGCAAGGGGTACCGCTACCCCCACGACGACCCGACTGGCTTCGTCGCCCAGCAGTACCTGCCCGATGATCTCGTCGAGCGTACGTACTACGCGCCGTCGTCCCACGGCCACGAGAGCCGGGTGGCGGCCCGCATGGCGGAGCGAGGTCAGCTCGGACGCATCGACGAACGGGCCGGCGAATGACCTGGTGGCAATGGTTGCTGGTGGCCGCGGGTTTCGGCCTGCTGGTCGTGGTGATCGGCCTGGCGCTCGCCGTCCGCGCCCTGCTCCGGACCGTCCGGGACCTCGCGTCCGGGCTCGCCGACCTGCGCACCCAGACGCTCCCGCTGCTCGCCGACACCCGCTCCGCGCTCCGCAAGGCCGAAGGCGCCAATCGGAAGGCCGACGTGCTGCTCGAGACTGCAGCCTCCCTCACCGGAACCGCCGACGCAGCGTCGAAGCTGGCCTACAACGCCGTGACCAACCCGTTCGTGAAGCTGCTGGCGTGGTTGACCGGCGGTCGTCGGGCGCTCGCCCGCCTGGCCAAGGCCACGGAGCCGGCGAAACCACCGAAGGAAACCAAGCGCTAACCCCCGGCCCTTCAGTCCCGGGCGGGCCGAGGGCACCTGCCAGGTATGCCTCCCTCGGTGCCCTTGCGCTCTACGATCGTGTCCATGTTCAAGCGCGTCATCTGGTGGGCGACGGGTGCCGTCGCCGGAACGGTCGGATCGCGATGGCTCGAACGCAAGGCCAGGCGGGTCGTCGCCGAAAAAGTCGCGGCCGCTGCGCCCGGCGCACTTGCCCGCCGAGTCCGAGGCGCTGCCCAGGCCCGGAACACGGCAACCCGCGAGAAGATCCGCTCGGCGATCACCGAGGGCAGGTCCGCCGCCAACGTCCGTGAGCGGGAACTGCGCGAAGGCCTTCGCCGGAAATAGACCCGCAAAGCGGGGGAGTCGTCAAACAGGCGGCCGGTAGGATCGTCCGGCCATGTCGAACTCGCCGCGTCCGTCGTCTCCTCCGAAAACCTCCGACGAGCTCCGTCGGAGTTTCCTGGACCATTTCGTCGCCCGCGGTCATCAGGAGGTCGCCTCGGGGAGTTTGATCCCGCACGATCCGTCACTGCTCTTCACGGTGGCCGGCATGGTCCCGTTCAAGCCGTACTTCACCGGCGACGAGACCGCTCCGTTCAAGCGGGCCACGACCAGCCAGAAGTGCGCTCGCGCCGGCGGCAAGCACAACGACCTCGACGACGTCGGCCGCACCGCGCGCCACCTCGTGTTCTTCGAGATGCTGGGCAACTTCAGCTTCGGTGATTACTTCAAGTCGCAGGCCATCACGTATGCGTGGGACTTCACCACGAGCACGCTCGGTTTCGATCCGGAGCAGCTTTGGGTCACGGTCCACGAGTCCGACGATGAGGCCGAGGCGCTGTGGCTCGATCTGACCGAGATGCCCAAGTCGCGGATCCAGCGGCTGGGCGACAAGGACAACTTCTGGCAGATGGGTCCGACCGGTCCGTGCGGCCCCTGCAGCGAGATCTACATCGATCGCGGCGCGAAGTACGGACCCGAAGGCGGTCCGCTCAATCCGGCCGCCGAGGCCCGGTTCCTCGAGTTCTGGAACCTCGTGTTCATGCAGTTCGATCAGGCGGAGGACGGCACGCGGACTCCGCTGCCGAAGCCGTCGATCGACACCGGTGCCGGCCTCGAGCGGATCCTGTGCCTTCTCCAGGGCGTTGAGGCGGTGTGGGAGACCGATCTCATGGCTCCGCTGATCGATCGGGCCCGAAGCATCACCGGCGCCAACTACATCGTCGGCGACTACGACGATGCCGACTCGTTCTCGTTGCGGGTGTTGGCCGAACACGCGAGATCGAGCGCCATGCTGATCGGCGACGAGGTCTTCCCGTCGAACAACGATCGCGGCTATGTGCTCCGACGCATCGTGCGGCGCGCCGTTCGGCATGCGTACCGTCTCGGTGCGAAGCGAAACGTCATGCCCGAACTCGTCGATGTGGCGATCGACGTGATGGGCGACGCGTATCCCGCAGTGCGTGAGCGCCGCGACCACATCCTCAACGTGATCACGCGCGAGGAGGAGCAGTTCCGACGCACCCTCGAGCGGGGGAGCGTGATGCTCGACGACAAGCTACGCGCGCTTCCTACCGGTGCGCCGCTCGACGGCGACACTGCGTTCGAGCTCCACGACACCTTCGGGTTCCAACTCGAACTGACCCGGGAGATCGTCGGTGAGCGAAGCGTGGCCGTCGACGAGGAGCGCTTCACGGTGCTCATGGACGAGCAGCGCAACCGGGCCCGATCGGCCCGCAAGGATGCATCCACGCCTGAGGAGCAGGCCAGGCAGTACCGAGACATCATGGAGTTCCACGGCATCACGACCTTCGTGGGCTACGGCGCCGCCGAGGTGAGCGACGCCACCGTGGTCGGCGTTGTCAACGTCGACCCGGAAGACGCATCTGCGGTGGAGGTGTTTCTCGATCGCACGCCATTATATGCCGAGTCCGGCGGCCAGGTCGGCGACACCGGCGAGATCC
>JANPFX010000118.1:0-15524 GCA_031423635.1 Acidimicrobiia bacterium
CACCAGCGTTCGTGTTGCCCCCCACTGCGATCAACAAATCGCCGTTGTTGTCGAACGAGAGGCCGTTCACGCCGTGGTCATGATTCGAGGTCGGCAAACCCGTTATCACTGGGGTCACGGTCGCGAAGTTTGTCCCATCGAGTCGTGAGATCTGGCCCGAGTAGACGGAGTTTCCGGTGAAGCATGCGCCGCCGTTCGCAAAGAGCTTGCCGTGTGCGACGTAGATCCTCGGTGTACTCGGTGAATCGAACGGGTTGAAAGCGATACCGAGGATGTTTGGGTTCGTCAGACCGCTGACACCCGCAATGGTCTGCGTGTTGGTGACGAAGTAGTTGTCGTCGAATGTGTAGATCACAATCTGTCCCGTGAGGGTGGCCACATACAGTCGACCGTCGGGTCCCCACGTGCCCTGTGTGGGACCGCTCGGATTGGCGATCGTCTGCGGCGCGGTGAATGCCACGGGCACGGTGCCGGCGCTGTACGTGAAAGTAACCGCATTGCTGGTGCCGTTCGTTGTCTGGATGGTCACTTGAACCGATCCCGAGCCAGGAGGGGTGATCACCGTGACGGCGTTCGCAGAACCCTGCGTCGCCGAAAGGTTGCTGCTTCCCCAACGCACGACCACACTCGATGAAGGAAAGAAGCCGAAGCCGCCGATCGTTACCGCTTCGCCGCCGACCGGCGAGCCAGTTGCCGGAGCAATGCTGTTCACGAAGGGCTGAGCACCGGTCTCGTCGTGTCGCAGGAGGCTCGCCGGAATCGTGCTCGCAGTCCCCCCGTTGAAGGACAGGAGTAATTCGGCCGGCAGTACGGTCGAGTCGGCCACCGCGAATCGCACCTCAATCGCGTGCGGTCCGGCGGTCAGCGAAATCGAAGTGGTGACGGCCGCACCGTCGACGAACAGGCGATGGGCGGTTCCGCCGGAGCGCAGGAACTGATACGTCCCGGTTGTCGGAGCGGTGTAGTTCCCCTTCAGCGAGACGACCACATTCGACGAATACGGCGATCCACCGATCTTGTCGGCGTTTGCCGCGACTTTCGCCCCGGGAAGCACCTCGACGAACCCGGGCTGCGCCGGGAGCGCGTCGATGAAGGTCGTGAGTGGAGTTGTGCCAGCGGGATAGTACCGAGCGAGCAACCCGCCGACCGCGTTCACCGGGTAGACCGGGATCGAGACCGTGTCGCTCACCGATGCCGGCGGCGTCTTGTCATCGCTGATCGTCAACGTGAGCGAGTGGTCTCCCACGCTGAAGGGCACGGTGAGGTTCGCTCCTTGGCCGAGTGTTGTCGCACCCTCGCTCCAGCTCCAACCGGTGATCTGGTGACCGAGCTCATGGGTATGTGAGTTCTGGCCCGAGACGGTGACGTTCTCCGAACCGTTGGCGTCATAATCAACGGCATACGGGGCCGTGCTGATAATCGCATGGAGAAACGGGTCACCGGCGTGAGCCAGCACCTCGATGGCAGAGACCTTCGCTTCATCGACAGTTGTGGCGAAGCCGAGCGTCAGAACACCGTCGCTGATGGTCACCGGGTTCGTCAGCGTCATCGCTGCATTTGCACCGACGGTTTGCCAGATGTCGAGAGAGTTGATGATCGGCGAACCCTCGGCGGAGACGTTGAACACCCGTTGGTTCGCGGAGGTCCAATAGATCTCGGCGAAGTGAAGCCGAACCTCGTACGTGCCGTTGGGGACGGGGGGGCCTGCCCAGGGTTGAGGTGACTCCTATCGTGTAGAGACCGTGGTCTCGCACAGGAAGTGAGTCATCATGCCGAAGGCCAAGCCGGCGGAGTTCCGTCGTGACGTGGTTGCAGTCGCTAGGCGCCGGGAGGCGTCGTTGAAACAGATCGCGAAGGATTTCGGGGTCAGTGAGGCGTCGTTGTACAACTGGATGCGGCAGGCCGATATCGAAGATGGTGGTCGGCCGGGCACGACGGTGGTGGAGTCGGCGGAGATTCGGGCGTTGAAGAAACGCAACAGGCTCTTGGAGCAGGAGAACGAGATCTTGCGTCGGGCGGCGGCGTACTTTGCTGCTCGGGAGTCGACGCTCCCAAAAGGCTGATGTACCCGCTCGTGACCGGTCTCGCCGCTGATGGTGTGCCGGTCGCGGTCACGTGTCGGGTACTGAACTTCGCGAAGCAGGCCTACTACCGGTGGCTTCGAAAGCCGTGGTCGGACCGGGACTTCGACGACGCGGTTCTGATCAATCACGCGGTCGATATTCATCACGATGACCCGGCGTTCGGTTACCGGTTCATCAAAGACGAACTCGAGATGCGCGGTGTGATGGCGTCGGAGAGTCGGGTCAACCGGTTGTGCACGGCCCAGCGGTTGTGGTCGTTCCATGCCCGCAAACGAGGCCTTTCCCGCCGCTCGGGCCCGCCCGTGCATGACGATCTGGTGGCCAAGGACTTCACCGCGCCAGGCCCGAACATGGTCTGGCTTACCGATATCACCGAGCACCCGACGTCGGAAGGGAAGCTGTATTTGTGCGCGGTGAAAGACGTGTGGTCGAACCGGATCGTTGGGTACTCGATGGCCGAGCGCATGACGTCGGATCTTGCCGTGAGCGCGTTGCGGAACGCGATCGTCGATCGTCGGCCGGTCGCCACCGTGGTTCACAGTGACAGGGGATCGCAGTTCAGGTCGAATGTGTACATACGAATGTTGGCGAACAACAGGCTTCGGGGTTCAATGGGACGAGTCGGAGCGTGCGGTGACAACGCCGCGATGGAATCGTTCTTCTCGCTCGTGCAAACCAACGTTCTCGACACCCGCCGCTGGGCCAACCGGGCCGAGCTCCGCCAAGCGATCACGACCTGGATCGAAGCGAAGTATCACCGTCGTCGGCGCCAACGCCGTCTCGGTCGACAAACACCCATCAACTTTGAAACACTTCATACCGCCGCCCTCCGGGCGGCCTGAACCCCTAAACCCCAGCAGTCACCGAAACTCTGGGCAGGCCCTTACGTGTGAAGTGGTGAGCACCGTGTCGTTCACGGTCGCGTTTCCAAATGCAGTGGTTGTGCCATAGTCGACCTGAGAGGTCGAAGGCTCGTCGGTCGTCCAGCGAATGGTCGCACTGGTCGTCGTGACGCCGGTAGCTTGAACCGCGGTGAGCGCAGGCGCGACGGTGTCGAGGATGATCGTGTCACTGACCGATGGCGACCAGTTCCCAGCGGCATCGCTGTACTGGACGTACACGGTTCTTACGCCGTCGCCTGCCGATAACGTCCATGTCTTGGTCGTGGCGTACGACTCGGCGGCTGCGAAAGTGACTCCGGTATCGGAGAACCGCATTTGTGAAACGGTGCCCGAGTTGTCCGTCGCAGAAAGTGTGAGTGTGGTCGTGGTTGATGAAGTCACCGCCGCGCCGTTGTTGATGACAACGGCGCCGACCGGAGGCTGAGAATCGGTCGACGTGACGAGGAATGTGACCGAGGAAGCTTTACCGGCCGTACCTCTAGCGTTGGTGCGAGTGAACGGCGTGCCGGTCACTGTGTGAGAACCGAGCGTTGGAGTCCATGGCGCGTAGTTCCCCCCGGATCCGCCGGCGAGTGCGTAGGGCACGGCGTTGTCCGTGGAGAAGTTGGCCGCAGCGTCGAGGCCGAACCGGACGCTTCCGACGGTGCTCGGCGTCGTGTTCGCTCGGATGTTGAGGTTCGACGTCGGAAGCAACGTGAGGTTGATCGTGGCCCCCGAAGGAATCGGGTTGAAGCCGGCGACCGGCAGGTCGGTGTCTGCGTTGATCAGCGTGAAGTTGGTTACGGACTGGGTTGTCTGGGCCACCGCAAGTCGGCCCGGCGCCATCGCGGCGATGAGAGCCGCCACACTGATCGCGACCCATACTCGTCGGGTCGTGGACCGCCCCGGTGGCCGCAGGGAACTCATGAGCGCTGCGCAGATTCGTGCCGGTTCAGTTGTGAACGCTCGGTCATTGACGGGACAGTATCACTTAGAGTGGTCAGAACATAGTGTGCGGATCGTTGTGACGTCGCAGAGCCACAGTCCGCTCGATCACCGCGCCGCAGCCCAGATCGTGGGATCAGTCGCGCGTTGGCCTGAACAGTCCGCGGTGAAGGGTCGGCGCCGGCGCTCGCTCGTCGGTCGGTTCGGGCGAGCCGTAGTCGCCGAAGGGAGCGTCGCGATCGGCCTTGCGCTCGGAGCACCACCAACTGCACGCTTCGATCGCGGCCGGCATCGTCGAGAGCGTCACTCCGGGAGGGACGCGGTGCCCGCTCACGTCTCACCTGGTGCTGGGCGCGCTCAGCCGCACACCCGGAACGAGCCGGCGCCGAGGCCGTTCAACGGGCTGGCGCTCACGAGTCGGTACCGCCCCGGCGCAAGGGCCACGAACTCGTTGACAGCTTTGATGCCGGAGCCCACGTTCGTGGGTAGGTATGGGCGCGACGCGGGAGAGGACGGTGCGGTGCCCGTCGCGGCGGGGAGCACCCACGCGTCGGCGAGCGTAGTGAGCCGTGCGTCGAATCTGTCTTCGGGTACGACGTCGATGCTCACCGGATCGGGGAAGATCGGAGCGTTGCGCGAGCCGAACACCTGGGTGTCGACGCGCAAGCCCGTGGCGCCGGCAGGGAGGTCGATGCTCTGTGACACCGAGAACGAACCCGTGGCGGCGCCGGTCGGCGGCGCGGCGGAGAGCTGCACCACCCGTCTCGACCACGTGATCGGGAGCTCCACCCCCGATGGCCGTCCGTGCCCGCCACAGGTCCCGTTGCCGGGCTGGCAGGCGCCGAGCGACACAACAGCAGTGCCGGCGACAATAACCAACCTGAAGAGCGCGCCATCGAGCCTGTTGGGGACCCCTCGGCGGGTCAACGGTCCGCCCCTGCGCGGCTGACGTCGTCGACCACGTGCTCGTACGGCGCGGGCAGGACTTCGCGAGTACCGCACCGGGCATGTTGAGCAGTCTCGCCGGCGGGGCATGCATAGATGGCCGCATGGTCGAGGCGAAACGTTCGGGTCACCGGGAGCACCATCCTTGGATGCCTTTCGTCGGCTCGTTCCCGACAAGCGTAGCGACCTGTGCGTGCTGAGCCGGGCAGGAATGCTTGCGCCGAAGCCCGCGTCGGGAGTGCGAATCGGGGCGTCCTTTGGAGTGCACGGCGACGCGTGGCCATCTACCGTCGACGCATGATCCGCACCCGCTTTGCGGAGCGGGCGGCGAGCTTCGACGACGCGACGTGGCGTAGCCGCGTCGGCACCTTTCACGGTTGCCCGGGCGCTGTGTTCCTCGCTGCGGACGAACGCGGCCCGATCGCCGTTGTCGGTGTCGGGCTCGAAGACCCAGTGACCATGACGGGGTCGACAAGGCGTATCTGGGGGATGTGGGTTGAACCGCGGCTCGAGGCAACTGAAAATCGAGAGCGTCGGTCAAGTCGTGCATCGAATGGACAGAGTGGATGGCGGTGTCACGTCTCGCTTCCGACGTCGTGCGAGCGAATGCTGTCGCGATCGCACTGTATGCGCGCGTTGGATCTGTGCCGACCGGACGGGTCGGTCGCCTGACCTCGGATCCTTGCGCGAACGAACTCGAGTTGTCCCTTCTCCTCACTCTCTGACGACCGTGTCGGCTTCCGTGCGACCGCTGCCCAGGCAGCTCTCTTGCCGATCGATGCCATCAGCCGACGCCGGGCGGCGCTTGGTGGGCCTTGCGCCCGGCGCGCTGCATCGGCGTTGCAGCCGCGGCGGCTGATGCAGCGGTGTCGAGCGCCCGCCATGTCGCAAGTGACCTCGTAACGAGCTGGCGCGCTCCATCCTTCAGCTCCACGGACTTGCGGACGAAACGGACGTTGTTCTGCATGTCCTCGGCGTTCCATCCACGCGTGTGTCCAATGTAGGGGAACGGCGGGAAAACGAACCCCAGCTCCGCCCAGAAACCGAGCATCGTCCCGGCCACGCCCTGCACGTTGTCCTGCCCGCCGGTGATGATGAACGACGCGACCTTGTTCTCGATCAACAGCCGGTTGTGGGTGGTGATCTGGTTCTGGACGCAGTTGAGCCGCTCGGCCATCTTGTAATACAGCGAGCTTGGTTGACCCCACCGGATCGGCGTGCCGACAACGATGACGTCGGCCCAATGGACGAGTGCCTCGTAGACGACGCTCATCTCATCGGACGGATCGCGCTCGGTGATGGCACACGGCCACGTGCATGCCGCCGCTGCCTTGGAGTAGTTGCCCTCGCACTCGTGGAACGCGAGTGAGCGAAGCGTGATCAGTTGGGTGTCGGCTCCGAGTTGCTTCGCTTCGTCTATGGCTTCCGCGACGAGAGCTTCCGATGTGGAGTAGCGCGGGAGCCCGTCGTCCAGCGCTGTCGTGGAGATACCGAGCACGCGGGGCGGATCATCCGGTCCCTTCGGATGATCCTCCAGGAGATGCGACGGCTTGTGTTTGACGAGTCGTCTTGGCTCCGTCGCCGGGGTGCGGACAAACACACCATCGGCTCGCTCGTCGACGGCGAACACCGCGACCTGTTCCTCGTCAAACCCGGCCGGACCTCGCCCGGTAACGACGCTGTACTCCCATCCATGCCATGGGCAGCGCACGAACTCGCCCGTGCACGTGCCTTCCGACAGCGGGCCGCCCCGATGGTTGCACCGATCGGCGATGACGCGAACGGCATCGTCGTGGACGAAGACGGCGACCGGCGTCGCGCCGAGCACTACGCGCTGGGGGGTGGTCGCCTCGAGTTCGGCGCGTGTTCCGATTCGGTGCCAGGTGACCGCAGGGTCAGCCATGGTTCGCTCCGAGCCGGGTCAGTCCTTCGGTCAGGAACGTGTCGAGGGCCTGCCCCGCGGCTTCGAGGCCGCCGCGTCCGAGGTCGGAGGCCGGACGATATGCGCCGAACGGCGCGTTCCAGAACTCGGATGAGCCCGGTCGTTCAGACCCCCATGGTCCTATGTACGCGTATGGCTCTTCGCAGAACCCGTCGCCGGTCGACATGCCGAGGTTGCACCTTCCCAAAGGTGTCGCAACGTCGAGACCGAGGTCGAAGTGCTCCGGCCAGAGCTGCGCGACCCCGGGGGCCCCGTGCTCACCGAGCGCCGCGACTGCGCGGTCCACCGCTTGCGCCCCGAGGTGGAGCCACTCCGCCAGGTGCCGTGCCGCGGCGGGGTCGACGGTGAGGGGTTCGTCGATCGACCCAAGTTCGTGCGTGTCGTGGCCGACCGAGAACGCAGGGTCTAGGTTCACTCCAGCGAACGCGGCTGCTTCAGCCAAGGTCGCGCCGGCGAGATCGAATGCCGCGCTGTGCGAACCGTCATCGGTTCGCCATTCGCGGACGAGCCAGTGGCCGGTCACCCGCAGCACGGTCTCGCCCGCCTCGAACATCGGCGTGCCGAAGCCCCCGGGCAACGAGCGCAGTCCGATGCGGCCGCGATCGGCATGGCGCGCCTGGGCGAGCACATGGGTGGCGACTCGGTGAAGCGATCGCCGCGTCCGGGCGTAGGACGTCGGGTCGACGGTTGTTGTGGGCATGTCGGAAGTGTACGAACCGGGCTCTTCGGTCGCTGAGTCGTCTCACATCGTTCGCTCAGCAAGGCGGGGGAGGATCGGCATGTCGGCTTCGTTGTGACTGCACGACTCGATACTGTGCGCGGTGGTCGAGTCGACGGGCGCCGTGACCTCCTGGTCCCGAACGGTTCGCGCAGCCAAGCCGCGCCCGATCAAGCCGACGCCACCCCTTGCAAAGCGACCTACCGAGGCGCACACTCATCAACGCACGCTCAGCTCAAGTCGGGCGGCGCGCGAAAGGGGCCATCATGACGGTCGAGCAGAACTTGCAGACGGTGCGCCAGGCCTACGCCGCTTTCGGTAGCGGCGATATGGACGCCATGATGGCGCTTCTTACCGACGACGCTGTCCACATCGTGCCTGGCTCATCGCTCGTCTCTGGCGCGCACAAGGGCAAGGAAGCCATCCTCGGCTTGTACGGCAAGTTGTTCGAACTCAGCGGAGGCACCTTCGCCGTGCAGCTCGACAGCGTGCTGTCCGATGGCGGCGACCGAGCGTTGTCCGTCCATACGTCGACCACGGAGAAAGACGGGGAGACAGTCACCCAGACCGAGGCGCTGCTGATCAGTTTCGTCGACGGCAAGGTCGCTGAGATTCAGGACTTCTTCGAGGACATTGCGCTGAACGATCGCCTATTCAGCTGAGGTCGCGACTGGCTCATCGATCGGCCGTGCTCGCCGAAGGTTCGTGCGATCTCCATTTCGTCGTTGTCGGCGTGGCGAACCGGCGGCACCGCATTCGCGCGACCTCGCGCCAGTGCCCCGAGTCATAAGCAGCTCGCAGCAGACTTGTGGCTCGGGACACTAAATCGTGTGGCCAGGTCGGCCCGGTCCTTCGGCGTCTCTGCCGCCCATGTCCGCGTTCAGTCGAGCGCGGGCCATGAGGTCGGCGATCACGGGGGTGAGAGCCTCGGGGTCGAGCGTGTTCGGCCCGGCCGGACCTTTGTGCCACGACTCGGCGATGGCGATCTCGTCGCCGGCCACCTGGAACACGCGGCCGGTGACGTTGCGCGAAAGCGGGCTCGCCAACCATGCGCAGATCGGCGCGATCCAGTTGGGTCCACGGCGCTCCCGAAGCTCGTCGTTCACCTCGCCCATGAGGTTCTCGGTGAGACGGGTGAGCGCGCCGGGGGAGATGGCGTTGACCGTGACGCCGATCCGGGAGAGCTCCAGCGCGGCGATGATGCTGAACGAAGCGATGCCCATCTTCGCCGCGCCGTAGTTGGTCTGGCCGGGGTTGCCGTAGATGCCCGACACCGAGGTCGTGTTGATGATGCGGGCGTCGACGTCCTTTCCGGCCTTGTGCTGCTCGCGCCAGTATGCGGCGGCGTGGCGGGCCGGCGCGAACGTGCCCTTGAGGTGCACCTGGATCACCGCGTCCCACTCGGCCTCGGTCATGTTGACGAGCATGCGGTCGCGGAGGATGCCGGCGTTGTTCACGAGCACGTGCAGGTCGCCGAACGTGTCGACGGCCTCCTTGATCATGTGTTCCGCACCGGCCCAACTGCTCACGTCGTCACCGTTGGCGATCGCCGCTCCGCCCATCGCTTCGATCTCGGCGACCACCTGTTGTGCCGGGGTGAGATCGGTGCCGCTTCCGTCGGGAGCTCCGCCCAGGTCGTTCACGACGACCATGGCGCCTTCCTTGGCGAGAAGGAGCGCGTGCTCCCGACCGATGCCGCGCCCGGCACCCGTCACGATCGCTACCCGTCCGTCGCAAATCCCCATGGTCCACTCCTCCGCAAGTCCCCGTGCGGGACGTCTCGGGTTAGGTTACGTAGCGCCGGGATTGTCGGACAAACCGCGGTTACGACGTCAGGAGGAATTCATCGATGCGCGCCGCGTCGGAGCCGGGGTCGGTGACGTGGATCGTCGACCACCCGAACGACTGAGCGGTTGCGATGTTCTGGGCGAAGTCGTCGAGATAGAGGATCTCCTCATGCTCCACGCCGAGGAGTTCGCGCGTCGCCTCGTAGATCTGCGGCTCAGGCTTGCGGCGGCCTACGGCGAAGGATTCGACGACCGTGGTGAAGTCGGGGAAGTGGAGATCTCGCTCCATCGTCGGCCGGAACTCGGCGAAGGTGTTCGTCAAGAGACCCGTGAGGTAACGGTCGCGCTTGAGCTGCGCAACCTTCGCGTTCATTTCCGGGATCGTCGTGTAGCCACCACCCGACAGCAATGCGTCGATCTCATTGCCGCGCAGTTCCACGCCGTGAGGATCCGCCCAAGGCTGGAGCGCGTCCTGGATGGCCGCGACGGCGAGTTCGCCTCGCTCAGCGCGATGCCACGGGTGCTGACCGCTCTCGTGTGGGCCGAGGAGAATCTGGAGCATCGTCGTCATTGGTACCCCGTGAGTGGTCGCGAGAGCACCGACCTGGTTGGTGATCGTGGTGATGAGCACGCCACCGAAGTCGAACACGACGGCGCGGATTCCGCTCGGTGAAGGCATCATCCGAAGCTATCCGTGGGCCGTCGCAAGGGCGAAACCTCAGGGCGCAGTCGGTCCCGGAAGCGAAAGGCTTGCAGCCTGAGCCGGATCGAGATACTCCTCGAGACGCGCGATCCGGCCTTTTCGCACGTCGATCTTCAGCATCGCGTGGACTTCGACAGGGTCCCCGTTGGGTGCGGTTCCACGCAGGACGTGTTGTTGCACGATGCCGTCGGTGAACAGGATGCGTCGGACGTCGGTGTACTTCATGCCGGCGAGGCGGCTCGAGAACCACCTGATCTGGCGGGCATTGTCCGACGCCGTGACTTCGAGGTTGTCGTAGTTGTGCCAGATCTTCGCGTCGTCGGCATAGACCTGCAGGACGGTGTCGATGTCGCATCGTTCGATGGCGGCGAGGAGTCGGTCGAGGAGCTCGCTCGGTGATTCGTGCATGGGAGCAGCTTCGCGCGAAGGGTGAGCACCTTCCTGTGTTTCGCGGTGAACTGAGGGCTCACCCCTCCCGACCCGGCCGCTGTCGCCTCGAACGGTGTCAGGACTTGCTCAGCGGCCGAGGATCTCGATGGTGCCACAGGCGATTCGATCGCCGGCGTTGCCGGTGTTGCGGGTGGCGACGATGGCATCGGACGCGTTCGGGCTGTATTGCGTGGCGAGACTGCCGATCGGCACGTTGCCGAAGTTGTCGGGTCCGGCATGCATGATGACGGCGCGGTTGAAGAGCTCTCCGGGGATGACGCGGTCGATGGTGAATTCCAGCCGTGCCCGCCCGTCGCGGTTGAGATAGATGCTCGTCATGTCACCGGCGTGATCGCCGTGGCTCTCCTCGACACCGCGACGCCAGTGCCCGTCGGCCGAGACGAACCACGTGCTCGATGCTGCTTTCGGGTCAGCCACGCAATCGTTGCCGTTCGCCGGATTGTCGTTGGCATGGATATGGAACCCGTGGAAGCTCCTGATGTTCGTGGCGGCGGGCGGTACTTTCAGGGCGGTGCGGACCACCGTCCATGCTTCCCCTGGTTCGTTGAGGAACGTGACCGTTCCGATCGCGGTGCCGTCGGCCAGCGTGAGGTTGGCCTTGGCGATGACCTCCGCCGAGCTCGCCCTCCTAGCGCCGGTGAAGAGAAGCGCAAGCGCACAAATAGCAAGTGCACTGAGTACAAGCAGAGGTCGCCGCGACCGCAGTCGTGACCGAATCCAGAGTTCGGTCAAGCTCGACGTGGGATGTTGGGTGGTCATGATGATCCCTTTCTGGCGGGGTTGTAGATGCGGGCGTACACGGGAATGAATGTTGCGAGAAGCATCAGGTATGCGGCGAACGCGGGGAGGAATCTGCCGCCGTCTGGGATCTCCTGGACGACAGCCAGGATCGGCGCACAGGCGAACACGGCGATGGGCAGCAGCAAGAGCGGCGGGACGCGTGTCCTGTTCGCCCAGGCGATGCCGCCGAGAAGGAGGGTCGGCATCATCAACGCGCCGGAGGCAACCCCGAGGAGGATCGTCGAGAAACCGGCGATCGCCCTCGATGGTCGCCGTGTAAGCGGACGCCAGTTGATGCTTCGTCTCGCCAGAACGCTGCACAACGAAATGACGGTTGGTATGGCGATGATGAAACTGGTTCCTGCGACACTGAACTCCGGATCCTCGGAGATGTACCGCATCCATAGGCGTGCCGCCCCGCCCCACGCGGCGCCGTAGAGGACGGCTCGAGCAATGGAGCCGGGCAACGAGTCTTGAACTGTGCCCGTTTGCGTTTGCTGGGGGCTATCCCCGTGAATTGGCGTTGCCACTGCGTCCACTCGTCCATCCCTTCGGTCGAAATCACGGAGTGCTCGTCGACGGATCGTCCCTCCGAACGACCAATCCGAACATCGGTCACGTCGGTGTCTGATCGTCAGTGCCTTTCATCGGTCCAATCGGTTCACGACAGGTCACGCTCCGATGTTGTTCAGTGGTTCATCGCGTCGCGTGTGCGCTCGCGGTGCGCGGTCTGCAGAGCGCCCCAGGCCACCACGCCCGCGGCGACCAGTCCGCTCGCCAGCGTCAGGACGCTGACGATGTTCTCCGCGTCGCTCAGATCCGGCGCCGGGTTCACAAGGTGGTAGAGAACGTGCGGTACCCCACCGACGGCGAACATCCCTAATGCGAACAAGAGAAGCTGTCGGCGGCCAAGCGTCGCCGCGACAGCGACCGCCACACCGGCGGCCAGGAATCCGGCTCCCGCATCGCTGGCCAGGTGTGCGTTGAATGGCGGTTCCGCCGCTACGAGCATCGGACCGATCCCCGGGAAGTGGTCGAACCAGTGGTGTGGTGCGAGCACTGCCCACGCGCCGGTGACGACTTGCGGAACGGCAATCGTCACGATCGATCCCACTCGAACCCAACGAGGTAGCTCCTGGCTCTTGCCGATGGTGGGTTGCATTCGTCGAGAGTACGGTTCGTTGGTCTAGCCCGGAAGTCCACTTGGGACATATGTTTCCAGTCCACTTCGGGAGGAGTGAGGCAGCGTGCGCAACCTTCTGTTGGAGTTCGATCTGTCGCCGGGGCTTGGCCGCCGGGCCGCGGTCGAACAGGCGTTGCGCCGTGCGGTCCTGACCGGTCAGCTTCACGAGGGCGCGCGTCTGCCCTCGACCCGCTCGCTCGCTCTCGATCTGGGAGTGGCGCGCGCGACCGTGGTCGCCGCGTACGAGCAACTTGCCGCCGAGGGCTACCTGCGCGCCACCCACGGTTCGGGGACCTCGGTCGGCTCCGTGCACCAGTCGCCGCCGTCGCCGGTTCGCCAGCCTTCGGCTGTGCCGAACGGTTTGCGGTTGGACTTCATTCCAGGTGAACCGGATCGAAGCTCGTTTCCCCGACGCGCATGGCTCTCCGCCGTGAACGAGGCGCTGAAGGTGAGCCCCGACGAACTCTTCGGCTACGGCGACAGACGCGGTCGCCACGAACTGTGTGGCTCGCTCACCGACTATTTATCGAGGACGAGAGCCGTCGTTGTCGAACCGGAAAGGGTGAGCGTTTTCGGAGGGTTCACCAACGCGCTCTTCTTTCTCGCCGAGACGTTTCGACGACTTGGCATCGACCGGATCGGCATTGAAGATCCGGGTATGCCTTTCCACGCGCGTCTGCTGACCGATGCCGGGCTCACCGTGGTGCCCATACCGGTTGATGAGGAGGGGATCTCGGTCGTCCAACTCGAGGCTGCGAATCTCCGCGCGGTTCTGGTTACCCCGGCCCATCACTACCCGTTGGGTATCGCGATGTCACCCAGTCGCCGTGGCGCAATTCTCCGGTGGGCACGCACAAACGATGCCTGGATTGTCGAGGACGACTATGACGGGGAGTTCCGATACGACCGCCAACCGCTCGGTGCATTGCAGGGTTTGGGCAGTGACCGGGTGATCTACGCCGGGACCGTCAGCAAGTCACTTGCCGCCGGACTGCGGATCGGCTGGTTGGTACTGCCGACCGACCTTGTCGACACGGTCGCTGACGTGAAAGGTCGCCGCGGGGGTGTGTCGAACCTTGACCAGGTGGCCTTGTCCCAGTTGATCGACAGTGGCGGACTCGATCGCCACGTAGCGAGAATGCGGCGGACCTACCGACGGCGACAGGAGTACCTGCTCGATGCGCTTCGGGACGCCGTTCCGTGGTTCGACATCACCGGGATCGCGGCAGGACTCCATGTCACCTCGTACCTATGCGACGACTCGATGGGCGAGGATCAGCTTGTTGACTTCGCCTCCCGGCGATCGCTTGCGCTCTGGGGTCTGCGCCCGCATTTCCGTTCAGGAGGACGCGCTATCGCCGGCATCGTTCGGCCGGGGATCGTGCTCGGGTTCAGCCGATCAACCGATCACGCCTTTCCTGCCGCGGTCGGCGAACTCGTTGCGACCCTCCAGGAAGCCCGCCGCGCCTAGAAGGGCGACACGATCAGTTGTGCCGCGACCCCCACAACGGCCAGTGTCAGCCCGCCTAGAACGAGGCGCGCTCCGCGGGCTTCGCGGATTGCCAGGCCACTGCACCCGAGAGCAAGACCGAGAAGGTAGACGTTGTGCCAGGCAACGGTGGGCAGGTGCACCCACATCCGCTGCCAACCGTCGTACTCATTGGGTCGACTGACGAACCAGTCCGCGGGAAGCAGCAGCGGATCGGTCGTGCCCGGGAGGTCGATCCGCATCGGTTGAACCTGGGCCAGGGCCACCGAGTGCAGTCCGGCGGTGTTCCAGACCCAGTAGAACCCGCCCGCGAGAAACCAGAAGCCCGACCCGACGATCATCGCCGGTGCAAGCCTGCGGAGAGTTCGTCCGAGGGCAACGCCCGACGCGCCTGCGACGGCGATGAGCAACGGAGGTTGCATCAGTTCGACGAAGGAGTGCAGGGCCGAGTCGGTTCGTCGCGGCGCTTCTCCGATCCAGAATCCACCTTCGACCCGAGACGCGATAGCGATTCCGATGCCAACCAGGATGCTGAGGGCAATCGGCACGACGAGTCCGGCAAGCCTGGCCAGGTTACGTTGCTCGGCTCCGAGTGGAGTTCCATCCGCGGGGCCCGCTGGGTTTGCTGACCGGTCGGTTCCGCCGATCTGTAACGCGGCGATGAACGTTCCGATGATGAGTGGCAGGAAGCTCAGGGGCACGGCGTTTTCGTATGTTTGGCCAGACCACGAGTCCTCGGAGTTGGCGCCAGAGCGGAGGGTGAACGCTATGGTTCCGGCCAGTCCGATCCACAACGCCAGTCGTCGCAGGTATCGCCGCGCTTCGATACTCGTAAGTGCACGAATCGAAGTTTTGCGGGGAAGTTCACGTTGAAGCGTGAGTGGATCGAGGGACGTCATGCCGCCGCACCGGGTTGAATCGTGAGGAGCAGATACGCGTCCTCGATCGTGGGCTCGACCAGCTCGGCGCCCGAAGGTGGAGTGCCGATGTTGCGGACCTCGCCCCCACTTCCGGCTCGCGAACACAGCGCCCGCGGGTCGGCGACGTCCTCGACCCAGACGCGGCCCGACGCGCTTGCGGCAAGGGCTGTTGGTGTCCCATCGAAACGGATCTGCCCCCGGACAAGCACCAGAACCAGTTGGCACAACGTCGTGACTTCTTCCGTGTGGTGCGTCGACATGACGACGGAGCCATGGGTTCGCGCCAGGTGAACGATCGACTCGAGGCGGATCCGCTGTTCCGGGTCGAGCCCTGCCGAGGGTTCGTCGAGCACGAGCAGCCGCGGCCTGCCGAGTATCGATGCGGCCAGTGCCACTCTGCGCTGTGTCCCACTCGAGAGCTTTCGGATTCGCCGATGCATGTCTGCTTCGAGGCCGACGGCGCTCAGCACCCGACGAACCTCCTCGCGCCTGGAATCGCGGTCGTTGATCTCCTTCAACACGGCGACGTAGTTGACCAGATCGAAGGCACTGAAGCCGGGGTAGAGGCCTACTGTCTGGGGAAGATAGCCGAGCTGTCGACGGATCGCGAGTCGTTGGATGAGGTGGGTCGGGTCCAGTCCGAAGATCCGGACGTCACCCTGATCGGGGCTCAACACCGTGCCCAGCAACTGCAGAA
>JANPFX010000119.1:0-1608 GCA_031423635.1 Acidimicrobiia bacterium
GTCGTGTGGAACCTCACCCTGCTGTGTGACCCCCACCACCACTTCCTCCACGACAACAACCTCTACATCGACCGACAACCCGGCCAACCCACCCTCATCCGCCGCAAAACCGACGGATCCCTCTACGCCGGACCATGAACGAGCCGTCGAAACCGTCCGCGCTGGATGCTTACGAATCGGCAGCGAGCCCCACTCCCGAGGGTCGGCCGCGCCTCCCCTGGCGACCGAGCAGAAGCGCTCCGACAACCAGCACCAGACCGACGATCTGGAGCATGTGGACCTCTTCGTCGAGCGCCCACCATGCGGCCACTCCAGACACGACGGGAACGAACACGAGGAAGAGCGCCGGGCGGGCCACGCCGACTCGTCCATTGGCCCACGCCCAGACCGTCCAGGCAATGAAGACCGGCAACGTGATCGCCCATGCCATGGCCAGCCACGCTGCTACGTCGAGCGCGGCCCAGTCCTGGTTCTTCACGAAGGGTCCACCGACGGCCAGCACGACGACGTACGCCACGCTCATCGACCACGTGGTGAGGGAGGCCGCCGGGTATTTCGTGGTGAGGGGACGATTAATCACGAGGTAGGCGGCGTAGAGGAATGCGGCGCCGAGCGCCACCACGTCACCACCCTTGAAGGCGATCTGACCGTTCCCGCGGCCGACCACGAAGACGACCGCGCCGACGAATGCCGAAACGAGCGCGATGACGTGTCGCCGGGACAGCGCCTCGACCCGGGTGACCCAGAGAAGCAGGGCGACGAACAGCGAGGACATTCCGGTCAGCAACGACGAGGAGAACGCACTCGTGTACTTCAGACCAATGGTGAACCCGTAGAGGTACCCGAAGAATCCGACACCGCCGGCGAACGCGAGGCGTCGACGGTCAGCGGGTTCGGGGAGGTAGGCATGGCCACGTCGCCGGTGATTGAACACCAGCAACGCCCAGCCGATCACGACCATCCCGGTGAACCGGATCACGTTGAAGGTCGGGAGGTCGAATCGCTGCAGCGCCCGCTTCATGACGACGGAATTCAGACCCCAGACGGTGACCACGCCCAGGCAGGCGAGATCAACGGTTCGAGGACTCACGGTCGTGCGCACACGCACAAGCATGACGGGTGGCGGCGACCGACGCGAGCGGGAATCGGACAGCTGCATCGACGGCGACACGCGCCACGTGCGCCGCCCGAAGGCGACGCCGATTGCGTCAGACGATGCGGGCGGAACCGCGTCGAGTCAGCTGCGAACGAGGCGACCCGGACGGGCACCCGTGTCGGCATCGTGACGGCGGGTGACGACACCGTTCACCATCGTGGCAAGGTAGCCGTGCACCGGCTGGATGAGCCGCGTGCCGCCCGCCGGAAGGTCGTGGAACGCCTTGGGCGGCGACACCGTGAGGCCGTCGAGATCGATCACGTTGATGTCGGCCCGCAGTCCCGGCGCCAAAGTGCCACGATCGGCAAACCCGTAGAGCGCTGCATTTCGCGACGTCTGCTTGGCGACGAGGAACTCCAGAGGAATCTGTTCACCGCGCCGACGATCGCGGGTCCAATAGGTGAGCTGTGTGGTGGGCATCGAGGCGTCGCAGATCATCGTCACGTGCGCGC
>JANPFX010000120.1:0-29212 GCA_031423635.1 Acidimicrobiia bacterium
GCTGGCCGCGATGGCCTCGAGCACGGTCGACATGCCGACGAGTTCCGCGCCCATCCCATGGAACGCCCGGATCTCGGCGGGCGTCTCGAAGTGCGGACCATGGAGTCCGATGTAGGTCGCTTCGGCAATATCCGGACGAACCTGACGAACGCATGCGCGCATATCTGCTGAATAGAGATCCGTCAGGTCACAGAAGCGAGAACCGAAAGGAGGTGGCGGATTCGCACCGGCGAGGGGGGACCGGCCGGTGAAGTTGAGGTGATCGGCGATGAGCACCGGGTCGCCGATCTTCCACTCCATGTTCATGTAGCCCGCACCGTTCGTGAGCACGCTCAGTGCGCAGCCGGCGAGAGCCGCAGTGCGGATCGGGTGCACCACCGTGGCCGGATCATGCCCCTCGTAGAGGTGGATGCGGCCGAGTAGCACGAGCATCCGGAGTCCGTCCCGGTCGATGCTGCGAAGCGTTGCGCTGTGACCAAGCGCCGATGGAGCAGCGAAGCCGGGCAGATCGGACGACGAGAACGACGATGTCGGCACGCCCAGCGCATCGGCCGCTTCGTTCCATCCGCTCCCGAGCACCACGAACACGTCGTGGCGGGCCACCCCTGTCCGTTCAGCAAGCGCCTCGGCGGCACGTTGGGCAAGGGCAAAGGGTTCGGCGGTTGTCACGGGAACGATGCTCGCACAGCATTGCGCCGGAAGTCGCCGTGCCGGCCGAGCGACGGCAACGCTTCAGAGGTGGAACGTCTCCGTATGGCCGTCGATGGCGAGAGCCTGGCCGGTGACCATCGCTGCCGCGGGTGATGCGAGGTACAGACACAGCTCGGCGACCTCGGCCGGTTCGACGAACCGGTTTACTGACTGGACCTGGAGGTATTCGGCCCGAACCGTTTCGGCATCCACATCTCGCAGCGCCGCTTCAGCCTCGATCACACGATCGATTCGTTGTCCTCGCACGGAGCCAGGACACACGCAATTGCACGTCACCCCGTATGGACCGAGTTCGATAGCCAGCGACTTGGTCAATCCCACGACCGCCCACTTCGCGGCAGCATACGGAGTGCGCATCCCGACGCCGAACAGGCCAGCCGTCGACGAGATGTTGATGATCCGACCCGAACCCTGCCGCTTCATGATGGGCACCACCGCGCGGCAGCAAAGGAACTGCGCGTCGAGCCCGATGGCCAGACACGACCTCCAGTCCGCGAGAGACACATCTTCGACAAACGCCGTCGGCCCTTTGACCCCCGCGTTGTTGACGAGGACATCGAGGCCACCGAGTGCAGTTGTCACGCCCGACAACCAGCCCTCGAGCGCAGAGGGATCGGCTAGGTCCACGAGGGACGACCGTGCCGCGGGAAGGTATTCCCGGCACTCGTCGAGAGCCGCCGGGTCAACGTCGCAGAGATGCACGACCGCGCCGCTTCGCAGAAAGGCTTCGGCAATCGAGCGCCCGATTCCTGACGCCGCGGCGGTAATCGCCACCCGTTGCGGCTCTCTACCCTCATGGATTGAGGGAGCGTTCGCTGACGTTGCGCTCACAACATCTTGCCGTGATGGTCCAAGCCCTGCTCGATCCTTGCCGGGCCGCCCATCACAACATCTTGCCGTGATGGTCCAAGCCCTCGGACTGCATCGCCCACAGCGCCCGCATCCGCCGATGTCCCTGTGGATGCGTGGACACCAGGTTCGAGGCACGGGCCCAGAATCCGATCTTGTGATCGTCGAACGACGCGAAGTAGGCGACCGGATCGACGCGTCGATAGAGCCGCTTGCCGGCATAAAGCGCCATCATCGACGATGCACCCTCGGGGGCGTAGTGCATGGCGCAGCGATCGGCGCTGTACTCCTGTGCTCGGGTCACCGAGCGGCCGATCCACAGGTAGTCCGGGATCACGTTGACGACGAAACGCCAGATCGCCACGTGTTTGAGCTTCACGTGGCCAAGCTCGTGGGCCAGGATGAACCGCACGCCATTCACGTCGCCGTGCTCGTACATCAGGTCGAGCAGGTCCGAGTAGATGACCACGAAGCTACGCCGCACCGTGCACTTCGCGGCAAACGCATTGAGGACGCCATTGCCATTCGCCATGTAGAGCCGGGGCAGCTTCGCCAAACCCATCTCCGCGGCAACGTCGCGATACTGCGCGAAGAGATCACCGAACTGGTTCTCGGTGACCTCCACGGCGTCGCCGATGACCTGCCAATAGTTGAACCGGATGAGCACTGCGAGCACAAACGGGGCCACGAGAATCAGTGGGACGAAGGCCGCCAGCCCCGTCACTTCTTTGTCGGATCGAATCAGTGAGACCCAGTAGGCGAACGCCCCGACCGAGATCAGCACAGACAGAAGAATCATCGGGATCTCACGACGATGGCGCAGACGCCGGATCCCGACGTCGGGCGCGGCACGATGAATCGGACGCGGTGGCGCCAGCGGTTGGAGTGGCGTGGTGACGGGCGCAACGTCGTCGGCCGCAGTGGCCGGACCGGCGTCGTCGGAAGGTTCCACGATGACCTATCGGCCTTCGAACGCCGCCGCGCGCTTGCCGAGGAACGCGGCGACACCTTCGCGGCCGTCGACCGTGAGAGACGCCGCGGCGATGGCCCGGGTTTCGAGTTCCATCTGTGATTCGAGGCCCTGGTCCGCAGATTCCCGGAGCAGCCGTTTGGCGCCACCGAGTGTCTTGGTAGGCCCCGACGCCAGCGACGCCGCCAGCGTGGCGACCACGGCGTCGAGCGCATCGTCGGCCACGACCCGGGTGAGCAGGCCCCAATCGAGAGCCTCGTCGGCCGTGAGTGTCCGGTTGGTCAAGGTGAGCTCCTGGGCACGGCGCAGGCCGACCGTGCGGGGCAGGAACCATGTGGACGAGCCATCGGGCGTGAGACCGGCTCGGGTGTAGGCCATCGTGAATTTCGCGCTCGCCACGGAGATCGCCAGGTCGCAGGCAAGCATCGTGGAGAACCCCGCCCCAGCGGCAACGCCGTTGATCTTGGCGATGACCGGCGCGTCCATTCGGGAGAGCCTCGAGATGGCGGCGTGGAAGTACGTCGTCATCTCCTTGATCAGCGCCCCTCTTGCGTCGCCTGCCGCCTCGAAGGTGCTCAGGTCACCTCCGGCGAAGAACGCCTTGCCGTTGCCGGTGAGCACCACGCATCGCACGCCTGAGTCCTCGTCGGCACTTATCGTCGCCCGGCAGAGCTCGTGGGCCATGGTGAGGTTCAGAGCGTTGAACTGGGCGGGCCGGTTCAAGGTGATGGTCGCCACGTGGGTGGCCGGATCGACGTCGTAGATGAGGGTTTCGAACTCCATGCCCCCATGACTACCACCGCGCCGCAACCGGTCGCTCGATGTACCGACCAGAGGCGTGCCGATCATCGGGATCGTTGAGCCTGCACCAATACCGGCGGGGAGCGTGTCGGGCGAACGTTGCAATCGGGTCTGGAACGAGTCATCGCGTGTTGTCAGCGTCCGACTTCTGTACCCGGAGGCCCGATCAGCGCTTGCCACGGCCGAGCGAATGGGCAGACTCAGTGCTCAACAGCGAGAAGCCGCCATTGTCGAACTCGAAACGATCATCAGCGAGGTCGATCACATCGAGGTCACCGAAGCGCTCGCACATCGCGCCGGTGAACTCGCCCAGGCCCACGGGCTGCGCGGGTACGACGCCGTGCATCTTGCTGCCGCTTCAGCCGTCGCCGATTCCGATGTTGTCCTGGTAACCGGTGACTCTGATTTCGCGAACGCTGCGAATTCGATCGGCATCGCCGTGTCCATCACCAACGCATAACGTCACCAACAAGACCCTGCCCCAGAACGGCCCCTCTCTGTCAAGGGGCGGGTTCGAGGCGGCCAGTAGTCGATCTGCGCAGAAACGGACCCCGCGGCTCGTCGACACTGACGTCGACACTGGGATTGCTCGCGGACGCCCTTGCGGCGTTCGACGAATCTGGAAGTCGCGAGGCGTTCTTGGCTCATGGGCAGTATGGCTAGTTGTTCACTCGATCGGTTTCATATGCCCACATAGCGATTTCGACGCGGTTGCGCGCGCCGAGCTTCGACATCAGGCTGGCGATGTGCGTCTTCGCCGTGCTGAGACTGATATGGAGTTCTGCGGCGATCTCGGCGTTGGTACGGCCCTTCGCCACCGTGACCAAGACTTCTTCCTCGCGCTCGGTTAAGCTCTCGATGGGCTGCACGGGAGGCGTTTTGGGACGTTGACCGGAGAACGCGGCAAGAAGCCGAACGGTGACGTTCGGGGCGATCAATGCATCGCCGTTCGCAGCGGCATGGACTGCCTGGACCAGTAGCGCAGGCCCGGCGTCCTTCAACAGGAATCCTCGGGCACCGGCCTTGAGCGCACCGTGGACGTACTCGTCGAGGTCGAACGTGGTGATGATCACGATCGCCATCGGATCGACAACCCCGGGACCGGCCAGGATCCTCGTTGCTTCGATGCCGTCCATCTCAGGCATACGAATGTCGAACAGGCACACGTCCGGTCGAAGCTTGCGGGCCATCGCGACCGCCTCGTGCCCATTGACCGCTTCGCCGACGACATCAATGTCGGGTTGTGCCTCGAGAATCATCTTCAGCCCGGTCCGGATGAGATGCTGGTCATCGGCGATAAGTACACGTATCGTCACGAAGTCACACCTGTTCGTGGCAGCACGGCCGTCGTCGTCCACCCGCGATCCGAGCCCGGCCCGGCCTCGAACGTGCCTCCAAGAAGCTTCACCCGTTCTGCCATCCCGATCATTCCGAAACCAAGGGCAGCCCCGGCCCCAAGGGGGCTCGGATCGCCGTCGTCACGCACTACCAGCCGAACACATTCGTCGTCGGCGGTCACCGACACATCGATGCGGGTGGCATGGCGAGCGTGGCGGATGGCGTTGGTGACCGATTCCTGGGCGAGCCGAAAGAGCGCAGCGCCGAGCGAAGGGCGAAGATCTGCGAGCACCCCGGAGAGCCGCACGTCCACCGTCGGCGACTGACCAGCACCCCGCGCCAACGCGGTGATGTCGGAGACACCGCGTTGCGGACTGAGATCAGCGGCCTCTCCCTGACGAAGCGCCCCGACCATCGTGCGCATCTCCGACAGGGTCTTCGTGGCCTCCTCTTCGATGGCGGCAAGCACGTTCGCCGCGGCGACCGGGTTGCTCGAGACAACGGCGCTACCTGCCTGAGCCTGAATGATGATGGCCGAGACGTGGTGCGCAACCGTGTCATGAAGTTCTCGGGCCAACTGCTCGCGTTCGCGCATCTTGATCTGATCGACCTCGCGCACCTTTGCGCTCGTCCGGTAACGCATCGCCGCTCCGACAGCAGCAGGAAACAACAGCACCACGATCACGCCGGCAACATCGCTCAGCTTGTCGACGGCCGAGGGGCCGTTCGGAAGATGTCCGGCCATGATGATGGCCAGGCCGAGGGCGACCTCGCGTCCTGAGCCCCAGCGGGTCAGCGCGTAGGGCACCAGGATCAAGGCGGCCGACGTGTACAACAGCCCGGAGTGCTCGGCCCCCAACGGCACGAACGCTTCGCTCGCCGCATGTGCAGCGAACGCCACCGCAGTGACGGCGAGCGGATTCGTTCGACGCCACAGGAGCGAAACGATCGGAACGACACCGAGCGCGAACGCCACCGGCTTCCAGCCGAGGTCGGTGCGAAGAACCACCTCGAGGAGTGCTGCCGGGACGAACGCCCCGACGATCAACCAGTCACGCCAGACCCGCCGAGGAGGGTTCGGCACGCGCGGCTCGGCCAGCAACTGGCGGACTGATTCGCGCACCACGTGACCAGCATACGGACCGGTCCACCGGCTGGGATCGGCCGAAAGTACGGTCCGTCGCTCAGGCGATCGGCCAGCCGAACTCCGACCGTTCCACCGATGCTTGTTCGCCGGCCGACCGTCACGCTACCTAGAGGGTTCCGTCGGACGTCCGTCCGTGGCGCCACACGGGCGAAGCACTGCGCATCGCTCCGCCCAGGAGGAAACGCTATGTCACATGCTCTGTATCGATTCGGCCGATTTGCGGCACGGCGCCCGTGGCGAGTCATCGGCGCGTGGTTGGTCATGGCGATCGTCGTGGTCGGAGCTTCGGCCACGTTCGGGCGCAAGTTGGAGGACTCCTTCGACGCACCCGGTCTCGACTCGAGCAAAGCGCTCGATCTGCTCACGGCGGCGCAGTCGGAAGCGGCGGGCCCAACGGCTCAGGTGGTCATGACGCCTCGGGCGGCGGGCGAAACGTTCTTCGAATCCGCGAAAGCGAGAGCGGCACTCACCGACGTGCAAATTGCGCTCGCCGCATTGCCCAACGTGCTCGGCACGAGCGATCCCTCCTCAGCTCTGGCCGCAGGGGCCGCGGCGCCTGGCAGCGGATCGATTTCGTCGGACGGACGCATTGCGGTGGTTCGTGTGCAATACGCGCTCCTCGACAAATTGAGCGTGAAGGATCTCGACAACCTCAAGGCAGCAGCCGAGAAGCTCCGAGGGGGCTCGCCGCTGGACATCGAGTTGGGCGGCGACCTCTTCTTCTCGTTCGAATCCGATGGCTCCGGATCCGGCGAGATCTTCGGTCTGATCGCCGCAGTCATCATTTTGCTCCTGGCGTTCGGGTCGCTCATCGCGATGGGGCTCCCGATCGGCCTGGCGATCTTCGGACTGGCACTCGGCGTCAGCTCGATGTCGCTCATCACCTACGTGATCGACATCCCGAGTTGGGCACCGCAGATCGCCAGCATGGTGGGACTCGGCGTGGGCATCGACTACGCACTGTTCCTCGTCACGAGACACCGCGAGTTTCTCGCCCGCGGGATGACGATCGAAGAGTCGGTCGGCCGGTCGAACGCGACCGCAGGTCAAGCCGTGATCTTCGCCGGCGGCACCGTCATGATCGCGATTCTCGGGCTCGGCGTCGCCGGGATTCCGTTCATGACCGCTGCGGGTGTGGCGATCGCCGTGACCGTGCTCCTCATGGTTACGGCGTCGGTGACCCTCCTGCCTGCGTTCCTCGGTCTCGCCGGGCACCGGGTCAACGGATTGCGGTACTCGCGCCGGCGGGCAGCCAAACCCGGTGGTGTCAGCGTCCGATGGGAGCGCTGGGGAACCCACGTCGCGACCAACGCATGGCGCTATGCCGTGGGCACAACACTTCTTCTCCTTGCCGTCACCGCACCGGTGCTCTCCCTCCGTCTCGGTTTCCCCGACGAGGGGTCACTTCCGACGAGCAGCACGGAACGTCGCGCCTTCGATCTGGTCGCGAAGGGTTTCGGACCTGGAATCAATGGTCCGCTTCTCGTCGCCATCGACGTCTCCAAGGATGCAACCATCGTCGAACCGCTCCGCACCGCCATAGCCGCCGACCGTGGAGTTGCTGGTGTGGCTCCGGCCGACGTGAACGCGAAGGCCGGCGTGGCGACACTCGTCGTCTTCCCGACATCTGCACCGCAAGACGACGCAACCATCGCCACCATCGACCGGCTCCGCGCAAATGTGTTCCCGCTCGTGCTTCGCGGAAGTCCGGCGACCGCACACATCGGCGGTCAGACGGCGACCTTCTCCGACCTCGGGAACCGGGTGACCGATCGGCTGCCGGCGTTCATCGCCGCCGTGGTGCTGCTCTCCTTCCTGCTCCTGATCCTCGTGTTCCGATCCGTGGTCGTGCCGCTGAAGGCGGCGCTGATGAACCTGCTCAGCATCGGGTCGGCTTACGGCGTTTTGGTGATGGTCTTCCAGTGGGGATGGGGCAAGGACATCATCGGACTGGAATCCACTATTCCGGTGGTGGCGTTCATTCCCATGTTCATGTTTGCCATCCTCTTCGGGCTCTCCATGGACTACGAGGTGTTCCTGCTCTCCCGCGTCCGTGAGGAGTATCTCGTCACCGGCGACAACGATTCCTCCGTGCTGCACGGCATCGCCAGCACCGCCAAGGTGATCACGTCGGCTGCTCTCATCATGATCGCCGTGTTCCTCGGCTTCGTGCTCAGCCACGACCCGGTCACCAAGATGATGGGCCTGGGCCTGGCGACGGCGATCTTCGTCGACGCCACGATCGTCCGGATGATCCTTGTGCCGGCAACCATGAGGCTCATGGGGAACGCCAACTGGTGGATCCCCCGCTGGCTCGATCGGCTGCTTCCGACCATCGACATCGACGGCGAGGCAGGCCTCCCAGCACCCGCCATGGAGAGCCTTCCCGTGCCGGCGACGCATCTCGAGCGAGCGTTGGTGTAAATCCCGCTCGATACGTGCCTACGACCTCGGCGTGCGGGTTCGTCCGAGGATCTTGAGGAGTCGGTCGGGGTAGGAGGTGTAGATGCCGTCGACCCCGAGATCGACCAGGCGCTGGAGCGACTTCGGGTCGTTGACCACCCATGTGAGGATGGCAATCCCGTGGGCGTGGGCCCAGTCAAGTGATGCTTTGTCGACGAGCGTTCGACCGCCCATGCGATACGGCGGCTGGTCGACGGAGACTGCGGGGACGAAGTTGGCGTCGTTGCTCGCCCGTGCGTTCTGCGACGCATACACGTCGACCATGGTGGCGCTCGTCCGAACCCCGGGGCACCGTGTACGGAACCGCAGGATTTGCTCATCGCTGTTCGATCCGACAAACACGTCATTCGTGCGTCCGAATCTGGTGAGCAACGAGCACAGGGGCGCGTTCATCTCGGTCGACTCGTCCTTCAGATCGAGCGAGAGCAGCGCTTTGGGGAAGCGCTTCAGGATCGACTCGAGCGACGGAATGGTGATGCCCTTGTTGCGGAACGGGTTGGCATTCCCCTTCGTGAACGACCATCCAGCGTCGAGCTTCGTGAGTTCGGCGAACGTCGACGCCTTGACTGTGCGGGCCTGGCCGGTGATCCGGGTGGTGGTCGGATCGTGGAACGCGATCAGCACACCGTCTCGGCTCTTGCGCACGTCCACGTCGATCACGTCGGCACCCATGGCCATGGTCTTCTCATACGCGAGCATCGTGTTCTCGGGGTAGAGGCCGTCGCCTCCACCGTGAGGGATGACGAGCGTGCGACCGGTTCGAAACGGGTTCGAGGGGAGCTTCGAGGCCGAGGCCGCATCCGCGGCACCTCCCGATGGGGCAGCGAGAACGAAGGCCACGCTGAACGCCGCAGCGAGCACTCGTCTGGTGGGCTTCGTGGCCACTCGGCCACTGTACGGGTCGGACATGAGAGTTCCACCACAATGGACCCATGACCGCTGCACTCCCCCGCACCATCGATTGGCTCGGTGACCACGCAGTCATCATCGACCAGACCCGGCTTCCGGGGGCTTTGGAGCTCACCCGGATCGACACCGTCGAGGCGATGATCAATGCCATCAAGCGCCTCGCCGTACGGGGGGCTCCGGCCATCGGTGTGGCGGGCGCACTCGGTGTAGCGATCGCCAGCCTTGCCGCCGACGCTCGGGGCGACGTCGACCGTTCCCGGGTGCACGCAGATGCCGACGCGCTCGCGATCGCGCGGCCGACCGCGGTCAATCTCTCGTGGGCCGTGGCCCGCATGCGGTCGGCCATCGACGCCGGTTCCGCCGCCGTCATCACGGCAGCGGTCGAGATCCTCGAAGAGGACGTGCGAACGCAGGAGGCCCTCGGTCGCCGCGGAGCTGCCTTCGTGACGGAGGTGACCAGCTTGGCGAAGGTTCGCGTGCACACCCATTGCAACGCCGGCGGGTTGGCATGTGTGAGTTGGGGTACCGCACTCGGGATCGTACGCGCGCTGCACGAATCCGGACGGCTCCACTCGGTGATGGCCGACGAGACCCGACCTCTGCTGCAAGGTGCCCGGCTCACGGCCTACGAGCTCGCCGCCATGGGCATCGACTACCGGATCACGCTCGATAGCGCCGGCGCGTCAGCCATCCGGCTCGGCCTCGTCGACTGCGTGATCATCGGAGCCGACCGGGTCGCCGCCAACGGTGACGTGTGCAACAAGATCGGCTCGTACCCCCTCGCGCTCGCGGCGGCCCGGGCGGGCATCCCGTTCATCGTGGCCGCGCCGGAATCGACCCTCGACGCCAACGCTCCTGATGGCCGCGGTATCGAGATCGAGGAGCGCAACCCAGACGAGGTGTTGTCCTATGAAGGCATACGAACTGCCCCCGACGGGGCACGCGCATGGAATCCGGCCTTCGATGTGACACCTGCAGACCTCGTGACCGCCGTCGTCACGGAGCGCCGCATCATCCGACCGGCGAAGGGCGAGCGAGTCTTCCCATTTGTGGGCACCTGAGGATTGGGGCGAGTCCTATTTCGTCACGTCCATGTGACGGTATGAAAGACGAACCCGGATGTCTGCTGTTGGGTGTCCACCACACCGATGAGGACGGCGATGATGGAGTGGGGCTTGCCCGGCTTGATCAGATTGGCGTTGAGGGTGCAGATCTTGTCGGTGCACGTGTAGGTCCCGTTCTTCGGGGTCAGAATCACGGACTCGGGATTGCTCGCCCCGAAGCTCCAGTTGAGGGTCACCTTGCCGGTGACCTTCCCTGAGGTCTTGTTCGCCGCGCCCTTGGCGCCGACGAGTTTGAGCTGCGTCGCCGCCCGGACCTTGCCGGTGACGTTCTCGTTGTTGCACAGCATCGAGACCGTCTCCCAGTCATCGGTGGCGGTGATGCCGTCGACGCCGAGCTCCTTCGGGCTGTCCTGCGCGGTATGCCTGGCGGTAGCACTGTCGAGTTTCGCGATCGTGCAGGTCGCGGCTGCCTTCGGAGCCTTTCGTTCGTGGCGGCGTCGGCAGCCCCGGCGGCAACAGCGCCAACGGTGAGCAGGACGGCGATCGTGCGCTGGATCTTCATGGCTGTTCCCTCCGGTCCCGAGTGGACCCCACCAGCTTGAGCCCCGGAAACCGCCGATGCACCAGGGGATCCCCTGATTTCGGAACGTGGGGCCTGGCCGGCAGCCGGTCAGGGCAACACCCGACCAAGCTCGTGAGGCCGCCGTTGTATCGGTGACACGGTCAACTGAGGTCCCCGGGCTGCCAGCGGTATCGCACATCGGGTTGTTGCTCCTGGTTGTCGCCGTCGGTGTACCCAACCGCCACGAATCCGTGTGCCTCATAGAACGCCCGTGCCCGGGCGTTCTCCTGGAAGGTCCAGAGATCGCCGCCGCCGGGGAGTCGCTCGCGTGCCGTGGCGAGCAGAGACGAGCCGACACCCCGGCCGATCCAGGCCGGGTCGACGTAGAGGTGTTCGATCCATCCCGGCTTCGTGGCGACGTAGCCGATCACCATTCCGGAGGAAACAGCGACGGTGAGATCTGATTCTGGAAGCAACTCCTCGCGAACCCAACGACGGACATCCTCGTCAGGATGAGCGAGGCGCACGTTGCCGTCGCGGTACGCGTAGCGAAATGACCGGAGGAAGACCTCCGCGATGTTCGACGCGTCGCTCGCGCCAGCGGGTCGCAGAAGGAACCGACTCATTGCCGCGATCGCGCCGGCAACGCCCGGCTCCTGATGCTCGCGAAGTTCATCCCACGTGAACCACCTCACGTCGGGACTCTCACCCTCCAGCGGGTTCGGGTCGATGTCGGGCGCCGCCAGCAGAAAGCGGAGATCGAGGTGGTAGTGACCGCGTGGGCCATCGTGGGTGTCGACGTGGACCAGCATCGGCTCACCCGCAAAATGCTCGACCGGCAGCCCGGTCTCCTCCAGGCATTCCCGCAGCGATGCATCAGCGGCAGATTCTCCCGGGTCGATGTGGCCGCCCGGTTGCAGCCAAATGCCGAGCCGCTTGTGTCGGTGAAGAATCAACCCGCGTGAACTCACCACGAGGGCCGAGGCCGTCACATGTGTCGTGTCTGCGGCTTCCGCGCAGGGATCGTCCAGACGATCGAGCTCGGACAGGAATCGACGCACCGACTCCTGCTCCCGAGTGTCGACGGGCGGCCGCCGGTCGAGCATCGATATAATAAGCGCGCGAAGTTCTTCCTTGGAACTCGGTTTCGTTTCCATGTTGGGAATGCACCGTAGACCCCAATGCCCTCGCCAGCTCTCCTCAACCGAGCAACGCGCCCGATGGAACGGCCGATCCGGCCTGCTCGTGTGTCGCGGAAACCGCTCACGCGGCCGCTACGCCATGCCGATGACCATCGTTGTCGACCCCCCGACTGATTCGACGGGAACGAAACCGATCGAACGGTAGAGGCCCACAGCGCCGACATTCTCATCGTCGACACTGAGGCTCATACGAGGGTGCCGGTCGAGCAGAATCTCAAGGAGCCGGCGCCCGATGCCTTGCCCTCGCGAGCTCTTCTTGACTGCCATTCCGACTTCGGGAATCTCATCGCTCAGGTAGCCGTAACCGGTATCTGCGGCGGTCATCCGGCGAACCCAGGCCGCCCCAACGCGTTCGCCGCTCTCGTCGACGCAGACTTGCGCGTCGTCGCCCTCGCAGCTGCCGAAGTCCGTCAGGTAGTGCGCGACGTCTGGATCTCGTAGCACCGAGCGCGGAAACGGGGCCTGACCCTCGCGTACGTGCAACGACTGGTAGAGCATCTCCCAAAGGAAGGGAACATCTTCGGGCATCCAGGTCCGAAAGTCGACCGGTCTCACGGGTGCACCGTAGTCGGCAGTGAGGCCGACCAGCCGCGCAGTTCCGGCGGCGTCTGATGGCAAGATGATGCGCGCAGAGGGGCCGTTCCCGAGTGGCGGGTAGAAATCGTTCACTCCGTACCGCCCCGAGGGACGGAGCGAACGAGACCGCGACCGCACATCCTGGAGCAAATGATCGTTTTCGTCGGCTGAGCCGGAGGCGGTCGCTCCGCCCGGGCGGTTTGCACAGCTGCCCGGCAGCCGGTTCGCCTAACGATCACTTGCGGTTTGCACCTGGGAGCGTTCGGTCGTGGTGTCCGCGACGTTGGGGGGCGTATGTCAGTGACGTGGTCGTCCAGTGGGACTGTCCGACTGCGGGCCGCTTCCCGAAGAAGGGTGCGTGCGGCGCTTCACTCTGGACCTATTGCGCGCATGATCATCGCCTGTGCGTCGTTGCGCGACCACCCCGGTGCCACTCAGGCGGATTGCTTGACAGGAGAACGGAATGCGCTCACGCTCGTCTGTGAGCCAAGGGGGTCTCGGCATGGAAGTGAGTGCGGAGTACGTCATCGTCGGGGGCGGAATCGCTGGGCTGGCGCTCGCAGGTGCGCTCGCTGGCGACGGGCACGACGTGGTCGTGTTGGAGGCGAGCCTCGAATACGAGGATCGCGTCCGGGGCGAGAGCATGCTGCCTTGGGGGGTGGTGGAAGCCGCCGAGCTCGGTGCGCTCCAGCCGCTGCTCGACGCCGACGCTCGCATCACACCCAACTGGGTGCACTACGACGCGCTTGTGCCGACGCAAACGTCACTTGCGAATCCGATCCCTGCGGGCATGATGCACCCGGCCGCGCCGGGTTCGATGAACCTCCGCCACCCGGAGGCATGCTCCGCGCTGGCCGCTATAGCAGGTTCACGTGGCGTGCGTGTGCTGCGCGGCGTCACGGACGTCGTTGTGCAAGCCGGCAATGCTCCGCGGATCAGGGCGCAGCTGTCCAATGGCGACTCGTGCGAGTTCGCGCCTCGTCTGGTCATCGGGGCGGACGGGCGGAACTCGACGGTGCGCCGCCAAATCGGCATCGAGCTTGAGAGCCACGACGCCACGCACATGATCTCGGGTCTGCTCGTCGACGGCCTGGATGACATTGATGTTGACCACGACTTCCTCGCAACCAGCGATGACCTGTTCATGGCGAGCTTCCGTCAGCACGCTGGCCAGGTGCGCGTCTATCTGTGCCCCGGGCTGAGCCAGAAGAACCGCTTCGCCGGACCCAACGGGCGCACCGAGTTCCTGCGGAGCACCAACTTCGACTGCTTGCCCTTCGGGGAACGCCTGGCAACGGCGCAACCCATCGGACCGCTCGCGACCTACCCGGGCGACGACACTTGGACACCGCACCCATACCGCCCTGGTGTCGTCCTCATCGGTGACGCCGCGGGGTATAACAGCCCCATCATCGGGCAGGGCCTCTCCATTGCGATGCGCGACGCCCGTCTGGTGCGCGACGCGATTCGCGAGGGCGGATCGTCGGCCCCCGACTTCAGCGCATATCGGGTGGAGCGCCTCGAGCGGATGCGGCGTCTACGCGAAGCGGCGATGTTCATGTCTGCGATGGCCGTGGACGACTGCGACAACCGCCTCGCACGACGTGCGAAGTTCTTCGATCTTCAGATGAACGATCCGCTCATGATGGCAATGATGGGCGGGATGTTCGCGGGACCGGAGAACGCGCCGCCGGAGGCATTCGACGGCCATCTCCGGGCGGCGATCGTCAACGCCTGACACCGGCGCCGGCACGTATCCCGACCCGACGCAGTAGGAGTGATCAACCACTCGGCCTCCGAGGGGAACCCGAAGAAGGTGCGTTTGAGGTCGACTGGCCGATGGGGAAAACTTGACCGACTCGGCTCCAGGCCTCAACCCCTCAGCATCGCGCCGGGTGTCTCGTCGCCTTCGCTCCAGAATCAGCGCGGTCTCGCCTGCGGCCAGGATGCCGGCGGGCTGCGCCGAGCCCGCTGTCGCTCGTTGATTTCTTTCGCGGAGAGATCGACGGGTTTCGTCGCTGGAGGGTTCCAGCTGTGGGTCCATCCGCCTTGGGACTTGTTGGTGCAGGAGGCCGGCGGAAGATCCACGGATCCCGATGGAACCAGTGGGGGCGATCGTGGCTGTGGCGTGTACTCGAACGACGTCCTTCACCGCGACCTTGTTGTGTCACTCGGCTATCCGGACTCCTGATCGCTCGCTTTGGACTTGCCGCACCGCTGCAGCGGCCCGCCCGATAGCGCACACTTCAGCCCTCAATACATCGCTCAGTTCCGGCGTTCTACAGGAACTTTCATACGTGCACGTATGACACGAGGACGCCAGTCCTTGCCGGGCAGTTCTTCAGCTTCGTGACGACGTCCAACATCGAGCAGAAGTGTGTTCAGGTCCGAGTGAGAACAACTCAACAGCTTCTCTCTTCGGGCTGATCGCACTCCGGATTGTCACACCTCCTTCGTACACTTGTACGCATGAATTTCATGCTGAACCGAGCCGCTCGCGCACTCGAGAACGACGACGGCATGAGCCGCTTCACCCAACAACGACGCGACACTGCTCTGCACACCTGGACCGATAAACGCACCGGCATGTTCCGTCTGTCCGGCCGGTTCGACCCATTGAGCGGCGTGGTGATTCACGGACACCTTCAGGCAATGCTCGCGGCGTTGTTCGCGGAACGCATGCCGTCCACGTGCCCGTCGGACCCGGCTGGGAAGCAAGATCACCTGCGTGCCCTCGCTCTCCTCGCCTTGATCATGCAGCAGCAGTCGGCGAGGCTCACGGTGGTTCCAGACCAGCCCGCCACATCGCCGGAAACGTCATCGGACGGACGCGACGGTGAAAGACTTCCGTATGACGGCGGCTCCGACGCCAGCGGGGACCTCGCCGAATGGTCGGAGTTCTTCCGAGGTGGCCCGAGCAGGTTCGGGCGGCCCGAGATTGTCCTCGTCGTCGATGCTGGCGGCGATACCCTCGCGGCGAACAGAGGCGCACCGGTGGTCGACTGGGGTCTGCCCGTCGAGGTCCCTCCGAGGGCGCTCGAAGATCTCTACAAGCGAGCCGACGCCCATCCGGTCATCGTGGCCAACGGCGTCGTGCTCCATGCGCCGGGCGAGATGAACCTCGGAAGAACCACCCGCCTGGCGTCCAGGTCACAGAGCCGCGCGTTGCGCGCCCCGCATCCGTCCTGCGCCGTGCCGGGATGTTGCGTGGCATTCGAATTCACCAAACCGCATCACGTTCACTACTGGGAACACGGCGGTCCCACCGACCTCGACAATCTTGTTCCGTTCTGCAGCAAGCATCATCATCATGCCGCGCACGAAGGCGGCTGGAGACTCACCCTCCAGCCGGATCGCACACTGACCGTCACGTTTCCCGATGGCACCATCCTCACCACTGGCCCGCCAGTTCGCCTCCGAGCCGCGTGAGCGGCCGCACGGGTCCGAACCCCTCGCACGCAACACCGACACCGTTGATTCGTCGCGCAGGCCGACCTTTGACCAGCGGTCACGCAGTCCCTTGACAACCGAATCTGGTGGCGGCGTCGGCGCGATGGAGGCCCCAACACGTTGTTCCCCGTTCGAGAATGGGAAACCTGGGGCGGTTTTCGGCCATGATGCAGCTACCCCAACCCTGAGGGATCGACATGAAACAGCTCACCGGCGTCGACGTCAGCTTCTTGTTGATGGAGACCAACAACAACTACGGCCACGTGAACGGCCTGAGCATCTACGACCGACCGTCCGACGACTTCGATCCGTTCACCGCCGTGCGCGAGCGGATGCGGATCATGGTCGGCCATCTCGAGCCGCTGCGCCGCAAGGTCGTGGAAGTGCCCATGGCGTTGGACCGGCCCTACTGGGTCGAAGATGCCGACTTCGACCTCGACTTTCACGTGCGCCACATCGGTCTGGCGCCGCCAGGAGCGGCAGACCAGTTGACCGAGCAGGTCGCGAGAATCGTCGGCCGCAAGATGGACCGCGCGCGGCCGCTGTGGGAGGTCTACGTCATCGAAGGACTTGCCGACGGTCGGTGGGCGCTCCTGCAGAAGACGCACCACGCAACCATCGACGGCGCGTCGGGCGTCATCATGCTCAAGATGTTCACCGACGAGTCACGCGATGCCGAGTGGACGCTCGAGCCTCGGGAGTGGGTCGGCGAGGAGCCTCCGACGCAGGCCGCGATGCTGCAGCGGGCCGTGATGAACCTCGCCGCCAATCCCGTTCGCGGTGCACGGCTGTCGCTCAACATCATCCGCGACTTCGCCGACCGGGCGGGGATCGCCAGCCTCAGCGGCCTCGCCACTCGCACCCGCGACACCATCGGCGCGGTCGCAAAACGGTCGACGGCAAAGACAGACCAATCATCCCGGGTGAAGTTGCCGATCACCCCCGCCCCTCCGACTCCTTGGAACAAGTCCGTCTCCGCCCACCGTCGCTTCGCCATGCGCTCCGCGTCGCTGGAGAATCTGAAGCGCCTCAAGGAGGCGACCGGATGCACGTTGAACGACGTCGTGATGGCCATTTGCGCCGGGGCGCTGCGGGAGTACCTGATCGAGCACGACGCACTGCCCGACGCTCCGCTGCGCGCCATGGTCCCGGTGTCGATCCGTACCGGGAACGAGGAAGACCCGTGGACGAACCGGGTCTCCGGCCTCGTCGCCGACCTGCCGACGAACTGTGCTGATCCGCTCGAGCGCGTCAAGCTCTGCCGGGAGGCAATGAACGCGGGGAAGAGCCAGTTCGAGCTCCTGCCGGCCGACGCCCTCGGCCAATCGGCGGACTACGCCTCTCCTCTGGTCGCGGCATCAGCGCTCCGTCTTGTCTCCCGGCTCAGGCTGGCCGATCGCATCAATTCGCCGGTGAACGTCGTCATCTCGAACGTGCCCGGGCCGCGCCACAGCCTGTACTTCGCCGGCGCGAAGCTCGATGCCTACGTCCCCGTTTCGACGATCGCCGATGGGGTCGGGCTGAACATCACCGTGCACAGCTACGGCGATCGGATGGACTTCGGCCTGATCTCCGACCGCGACCTCGTTCCGGACCTCTGGCACCTGGTTGATCTCCACATCGACGAAGTCGCCCGATTGTTCGAGGCGACCGGGGCCGAGTGGGCCGTTCCGCAATCGCCACCGCCGATGCGCAAGGGCGGTGACGGAGTGGAACCGGTCGCCCCGAGCAACCAAGCGGTCGTTGACCGGATCGCCATCAAGAACACCATCCTGAACGCACCCTCGGTCAAGGCCACCCGAACACCGGCTGGGAAGGAGACGAAGGCGAAGCCCGCAGTCAAGAAGCCCGCAGTCAAGAAGCCCGCAGTCAAGAAGCCCGCAGTCAAGAAGTCGGTGGGGAAAAAGTCCGCGGGGAAGAAGTCGGCCACCAAGAGCTCCGCGCCGAAAGCGTCGAAGGGGTCGGCCACGAATGCGTGAGTGGGAACAAGGTCATTGCCCAGCCGACGACGGTACGGCGTTGCGTTGGTTCCGGAGCGGTGGGGTCGGACCTCCGCTCCTGCTCGTGCACGGCTTCACCGACAACGCGTTGTACTTCAGCAGAGCGGCCGACCGTCTCGCAGGTGATTGGGATGTCGTGGCCTTCGACGCCCGCGGGCACGGCCGATCGGGCCGGGCCGGCGATCGATTCGACGATGCCATCCGGGTGTCCGATCTCTGCAGCGTGGTCAGCGCCCTCGGCCTCGACCGCCCGGCGATGATGGGACATTCGATGGGTGCGTCCACCATTGCCCTCGCCGTGTCTGCCAACCCGGGGCTCGCCCGTGCCGCCGTTCTCGAGGACCCGGCGTGGTGGGAGACCCCGATTCCGACGACACAGGAAGAGGCGGAGCAGCAAGAGGCGACCCGCCGGGCCGGCAACACTGCGTGGCGCGACTGGGTGGCCCGGATGCAGCAGGCACCGCGCCATGAGGCATTGGCGGCGCGGCGATCCGATTCGCCGCTCTGGTCGGAAGACGACGTCGCGCTTTCTCTCGACTCCCGCCTGGAGGTGCAACTCGAGCTCTTCGAGCACTTCCCGTCAATCCGTGCGCCGTGGCGCACCGTGGTCCCCCTGATCGATTGCCCGACGCTGCTCGTTCTCGGCGACAGCGCAGCGGGCGGCATCGTCACGCCGGAACTCGCGGCCGAGGCGTCCACGTTGAACCCGATGATCACCAGCGCGCATATCACGGGGGCCGGCCACGGGATCCGCTACGACCAGTTCGAGCTGTTCATGGAGGCCGTGGTGGCGTTCCTCACCCGTCACCACAACTAGTGCACTGAAGCGCCGACAACGCACCGACCGATGCGACAATGGCGGGGCATGCATTCGCAACCGAAGACCCCCCGACGCCCCACTCGAACCCTCCTCGCCGCGGCGCTGATCATTGGCTCCGCGATCGGCATCGCCTCGGCCCCCCAGACGGCGGGTGCGGCGAAAGCACCAAACGGCCTCCCCTGGGCCATCGCCCTCGACTGCGGTACCACGGAGCCGTTCTGGGACATCACGGTCGCGGTCGATGGCATGTGGATGCGTGAGTTCGACGGCCCGTGGACCAAGGTCGCGGCCCAGCCCAGCACCCCCAAGAACGCGCTCCGTACCTGGAAGGTGTTCCACCCGGACGGCCGTACCGGCCGCTTCACGCTGTTCGACGGGCCGGGCTCAGACGCCATGAGCGACCGGGTCTACAACTATCGTCTGGCCGTCCACTTCGGCGGCGTGCAGAACGAAGGCGGATGCGACCGGCTGCCCGACGGTTCTCGCCCGGCCCGGGTCGTCAATGTCGCCCAGAACGATGTGCTGTTCGTTCGCTCCGCCCCCACCGCAACGGCCTCGTCCGTGACCACGGTGCCGCCCGGCGGCATCGTCTGGGTACGGCCGGTGAACGAGAAAAGCGGTTGGGTGCCCATCGCTTCCGTGGTCGCGAACGAGTCAGGCCCGGGTGCCGTCGTGACAGGTTGGGCCAACGGCAAGTTCCTCGGCCGGCGACGCTAACGGCAGAGTGGCCGACCCTCCGAAAGAATTCACCCGGACGCTGTCGAAATGGGCCCTCGTCGTTCGTCACATTCACGTCCATCATCACGACGGTTGGAAGCCCCAACCAAGAAAGGCGCCGACATGGCCCGATATGCAGCTCTCATCTACGCCGCCGAGCAGAACGACACCGACACCAATCCCGAACAGTGGGCGGCGATCATGGCCGAGTACAACACCTTCGGTGAAACTGCCGGGGCGGCAGGTGTTCTCGGTGCTGGTGAAGCATTGCAGCCGACCTCAACGGCAACGACCGTGCACGTGACCGGGGGCGCCAAGGGTGGTGACGTCGTCACCACCGACGGACCGTTCGCCGAGACGAAAGAGGCGCTCGGCGGCTTCTACATCCTCGACTGCAAGGACTTGGACGAAGCAGTGCACTGGGCGGCGCAGATCCCCGGAGCCTGGCATGGTCGAGTCGAGGTCCGTCCGCTGATCGACTTCTCCCAAGGCTGAGGATCGCCACGGACAGAGTAGAACCGCCGCTCTCACTCGCTGAGAGCATCCGCCGGGAGGGTGGCCGCGTGGTGGCCACCCTCATCCGTCTGACCGGTGATTTCGATCTCGCCGAAGATGCCGTACAGGAAGCGGCGATTGTTGCGCTCCAACAATGGGGGGTCTCCGGCGTACCCGACAATCCCGGCGCATGGCTGACAACGGTCGCCCGGCGGAAAGCGCTCGACCGGATACGGCGCGAGTCGTCGAGAACGGCTCGCGAGAGCGCGGCGGTGCGCCTGCTCGACGAGCCGGCCGGCCCGGGCGAACAGGTAGCGAAGCGCCCTGACGAGCTTCGCCTGCTCTTCACCTGCTGCCACCCGGCTCTCAACAGCGATGCCCGCATCGCTCTCACCCTTCGTACCCTTTGTGGTCTCACCACCGCCGAGATCGCCCGAGTGCTTCTCGCCCCCGAGCCCACCGTCGGCCAGCGGATCAGCCGGGCGAAGAAGAAGATCCTGACCGCCCGGATTCCGTACCGCGTGCCGGTGGACCATGAGCTCCCCGAACGGCTGCCTGCCGTGCTCAACGTGCTGTACCTCGTGTTCACGGCCGGCCACCACGCCGCGGACGGCACCCTCGACAGTCGGTTCGGGCTCGCCGACGACGCCATTCGCATCGCCCGACTGGCGTCGGTGTCGTTTCCCGACGAGCCCGAGGTCTGGGGGCTGCTCGCGTTGATGCTGGCGACGCATGCCCGACGCGGTGGTCGGGTGGACGGCTCCGGCGACGTTGTGCTGCTCGCCGACCAGGACCGAACGCGATGGGACCACGAGGCGATCGCGGAGTCGTCACGCCTTGTCGAGGTGAACCTTCGGAAACGACGCGTCGGACCGTTCCAGATCCAGGCGGCGATCGCCTCGCTGCACGGTCTCGCGCCGACATTCCCGTCGACCGACTGGCCGCAGATCGCCGAACTCTATGGCTTCCTCGAACGCCTGCAACCGACCCCGGTTGTCCGTATCAATCGGGCGGTTGCTGTGACCTTCGCTGACGGACCGCAAGCCGGACTCGATCTCCTCGACGCCCTCGGCGATGACGACGTCGCCGAGGTTCAAGACTGGCACCTCTACTGGTCGACGCGAGCCGACTTCCACCGCCGCCTCGGCGAGCACGACGACGCGACCGACGCGTACCGACGCGCCCTCAGTTGTCCGACGAACGAGTCCGACCGACGCTTCCTCGAGCGGAGACTCCGGGAGCTGTGAGCCCTACGTGCTGCCCAGCTCTTCGCCGATCTCGGCCACAGACCGGTTGAACGCCGGGTCCTGCTCGAGGGCCTCCATCTCCTGCTGCACGACACGGAGGATGCGGGCGACGTACTCGGCGTGCCACCGCTGGCGCTCGATCTCGGCTGGGCCGTCTGGCGTGTAGGTCTCGATCTCGGAACGATCCAAGGAACCGCGCTCCGTCAGGAGCCGTTCGACCGTGTCGAGCCGTTCGCGCAACACGGCAACCTCGCCGGCAAGGGCCATGGTGATCGCCAACACCCGCTCGACTGCGGGGTCGTTGTGAAACCAGGGACGAGCACCGCGTGGCTTGGCCCCGGCGAGCGCAATCGGGTCGAGGTCGATCATCCCGCGGGCTTCCACGCGCCGAAGACATTCCAGATCGCGGCGCGGCCGTGGTCCTCCGGTTGGCCGGTCTGATCGGAGGTCAACTCCGCCGGCGCCGCCGCACGGAACACGACCTGGTCAGTGCGAGGGAAGCCGATCTGCTCCATGGCGTCGAACACGTCGATGTCGTGCATCTGCGACCAGAACGGCTCGTTGTTGAACCACGAATCCCAATCGCGGATGAACTGCTCGAACAGATCCATGTCGTCGGTGTACTGCGGCTGCTCCACATGCAGCGTGAGCCCACCCGGCGCAAGCCAGGTATGCACCTTGGCAAAGAGATCGAAGAAGGTCGAGCGACGGGTCTCGTGCCAGAACATGACCGTCTGGATGTAGTCGAACGACCCCGGGCCGATGCCGAGTTCACGGGCCCAGCGTCCTTCGTCCCACGTGTCGAGGAACTGCGCATCTGCCTGCACGAAGGTGACGTTGTCGATGCCGAGCGACTTCGCCCGGGCGTGTCCATAGCGGAGCATCGGCGCCCCCGTGTCGACGGCGATCACCTCAGCATCGGGATAGGCCTGCGCCAGCGGGAGGGTGTTGTGGCCGAGACCGCAGCCGAGATCGAGGATGCGCTTCGGCGAGAACGTCGGCCAGGTCTCCCGAAGATGGATGGCCACGGCCTTCCCGCCTCCGTCGAGCAACCGGCCGAGCGAGCCACCCGTCGTAACGAAGATGCCGCAGTCGTAGTTCGCCGCTGCGCTGACATCGTCGGGTCCCAGTTCGGTGTGATAACTGCCGGGCATGCAGTGGTTGTCCGTCACCTCGAGGTAATACGGCACCTTCGAGGTCGGATCCAGCCGAAGAGTCGAGGCGCCCTCATTGAGCACCTTGGCCTTGTCGTTGAGTTCGTTGATCTGCCGCAGCACCATCGAGCGGCCCGCCTGCTGACGCATCTCCATGTTCGCCCGCCGGATCGATGACCACGCCTGGAAGTAGGGGTCGGCGAGCATCGCCGTCCGAGCGTCGGCGCGGTCCTCGATCGGATGACCGTGCTCGCGGGTGAACGACGGCTGCACACGGCGATCCCAGGCAATCCGGTTACCCGGCGACAGCATCGAGATCCGCTTGGTGAGGTTGGCGAGGAAGTTGAAGCGGGCCATCTCGTCATGGGTCGGCTCGGGCATGACCGCATGGCGAGCGACGTGATGCCACGCCGGCACGTGGGTGGCCGAAGGGGTCGAAGGGGCAACCGCAGCTTCCATGGAGAACCTCATTTGTTCGATGCAGACTGTTGCACGTCACGTACCTGCCGCCGTCCGTCCCCGGGTGGACAGCTGGCCGCGTACCGCAACCTTCGGGGTTGCACGTGCAAGGCTACCGGGCAAGGCTCATGTTTCACTGAACGGGACACCGTTCCGTTCAGCGGAACGACTACCACCGTCTCATGTCTCCCACGCCAACGTCACCGCTTCCCGTCGACACCCTCGTCGAGCGCCCGCATGCACTCGCCGCCGCGCCGCCGCCGTCCGACGTCGCGCCCCTGACGCGGACGTACCTCGTCGACTCGATCGGCGTCGGTCTCACCGGCGAGATCACCCCCCAGAACGGTGCGCTGCTCGACGTGGCCGCAGTCGCGAAGACGGTCGAAGGGATCGACCGGATGGGCGACATCAGCGAGCCCTGGGCCATGCTCGGAGCCGACCTCAATGTAGGAGGAGCATCATGAGCGACAGCCGTCCGACGTACTACGAGTACCTCGACACCGCGCGGCTGCTCGCCGAGTACCCCCTCGATTTCGTCGACCGGTTCCGGTCCGTGTCAGTTGACCAACTCCGCGAGATCCAGAACGAGCGGTTCCTGCGCTGCGTCGAGACTGCATGGCGCACTCCGTTCTATCGGCGACTCTGGGCGGCTGCCGGGATCGAGCGCGGCGACGTCACCTCCATCAACCACCTCGCGCTGCTTCCCACATACGACAAGAACGACCTCATGGCCTCGGTCGAGCGCTACCCGCCGTTCGGCGACTACGGCACGCTTGTCGACACACCATCTGCGCGCTTACCACCAGTGGTTCTGCATACAACGAGCGGAACCACCGGACGCCCCCAACCCCTCCTCTTCGGGCCGTGGTCGCGCGAAGTACAGAACCTTCTTGTCGGCCGCATGTACCGGGCGCAGGGCGTCGACCACACCGACATCGTCCACTCCGTCTACGGGCACGGCCTCATCAACGGCGGCCACTACCTTCGAGAAGCCGTCACGAAGTTCACCACCGCGCTCTTCCTGTCCGCCGGTACCGGGAACGAAACTCGATCCGAGCGCCAGGTCGAAGTGATGCAGGAATTCGGCGTGACCACGCTCATCGGCTTCTCGGACTATTTGCGCAAACTCGCCCAGATCGCCTCGGACAAGGGACTCGTCGCGGGGCGCGATCTCGACATCAGACGCATCATCGCCCACTTCGGCGCCGAGGACCGCGGACCCATCGCCGAAGCATGGGGGTCGACGCCTGACGCACCGGTGGAGACCTACGACTGGTACGGCGTCGGAGACACCGGCTGCATCGCCGGCGAGATCCCCGGTTCGGACGGCATGATGATCTGGGAGGACGCCCACCACGTAGAGATTCTCGACATCGAGACGGGCTCTTCCGTTCCGGAGGGCGGTCGCGGCGATCTCGTTGTGACCTGCCTGTTCAAGGATGACTGCTACCCCATCATCCGATTCAACACCCATGATGTGTTCGCGGTCCGTCCCGGCGAGGCGTCGAACGGCCTTCCGTTCCGCCGGCTCTCCGGGTTCCTCGGACGAAGCGACAACATGGTCAAACTCAAGGGCATCAACGTGTTCCCGCACGCGTTCGGAGGCATCCTCGATGGCCTCGCAGATCCGAACCTCATCGGCGAGTTCGTCTGTGTGCTTACCAACGACTCGACGAGCGGTGAGAGCCTCGAAGTTCTGGTAGAGCACCGCGAGGCGGCCTCGGCCGATGCGTCCACGTATGAGGCGATGTTCGCGCAACGACTCGGCGTTCGGGTCGCCGTGACGCTCGTCGAACCCGGCGCGACCTCCCCTCTCACCGAGGTCGAACGACGCCAGAAGCCGATCCGGCTGATCGACAAGCGGAGCTGAACGTGTCCGCTCCCCTCCCGCCTCGGGACACGGTCCGCACCGCCCTCGACATCCGTGGCCGCGAGCTCGGTGCGCTCATTGAACTCGTCCCCACGTCGACGCATCGTTCTGGCGTACTCGACGGAGTCGCGGTCGCGGTCAAGGCCAACATCGCCGTTCGGGGCGCCGCGTGGTCGGCGGGCATCGGTGCTCGTTCACGCCTCATCGCGAGCGCCGATGCCCCAGTAGTACTCGCGCTTCGCGATGCCGGCGCCGACATCGCGGCAACACTCAACATGGCCGAGGCCGCGCTCGGCGCAACCACGAACAACGAGTTCTTCGGAATCGGAAGGAATCCACACGACGCCACGCGCACCTGTGGGGGATCGAGCGGCGGTTCCGGCGCCGTCGTCGGTGCCGGACTCGTCACCCTGGCCCTCGGAACGGACACCATGGGCTCCGTCCGGGTGCCGGCGGCATACTGCGGCTGTGTCGGATTCAAGCCCTCCAACGGGCTGCTCCCGACCGGCGGAGTCGTACCCCTGTCGACGTTGCTCGACTGTGTCGGACCGCTCGCTGCGGATGTCGCCACCGCCACAGCCGCCCTCCGAGTGATGGCGGCCCCGGCCACCGCCGGGCCCTGGTCGGGTCCGATCTTGCACCCCTTCGAGTGGGACCGATCGGCCCGACTACCGAAACGTCTCATCGTCCCGACCGAGGTCTTGACCCACGACCTCGAGCCCGAGGTCGAAGATACGTTCGAGCGCGTCATCGACGCCCTGCGCGACAACGGCGTCGAGATTGTCGAACGACCACTCGGCATCGATCTCGCACGACTCCGACGTTGCGGGCTCGTCCTGTGCGAGGCAGAAGGTGCTGCGGTCCACAGCGAGCTGCTCCGCGCCGACCCCGAAGGATTCTCTGCGCACGTACGATCCATGTTCGCCTTCGGTGCCTCGAAATCGGCGACAGATCTCGCGTCGATTCTCCAAGAACTGCTCCACATGGGCGCCACGATCGGCGACCTGCTGGCCGACGCGGACGGATTCCTCACTCCGACGACCCCACAGGTCGCATTCGACGTCGAGGCCCCGGTTCCAGCTGACCAGGCCGACTTCACCGCATTCGCCAATGTGGCCGGCCTGCCCGCGATTTCGCTCCCGGCGCCGCGCCGGGAGGGCCAGATGCCCATCGGCATCCAACTCGTCGGGCGACGCCTTGCGGACGACCAACTCGCCGCCGACGCGCTCGCTGTTGAATCCGTGCTGGCGATGATGCCGTGAAGCGCTGCTGACCCACGCATGCACGTCGTCCTCGTGACCCCGGAGATCGCCGGCAATACCGGCAACATCATCCGCCTGTGCGCCAACACCGGAACGTCGCTCCACCTCGTCGAGCCGATCGGATTCTCCCTCGAGGACAAGCTGCTCCAGCGGGCCGGGCTCGACTACCACGACCTTGCCGAGGTACAGCGACACGGAACCTGGTCGGCCTGCCGGTCCGCCCTCTCCGGGCGGACATGGTGGGCCCTCACCAGTCGCGCAACACAGAGCTATGCGCACCTACCAATAGGAATCGACGACGTCCTCGTCTACGGGTGCGAGAGCACCGGACTTCCCGACGAGATTCTCGGAGAGTTCTCGCCGGAGCACCGCGTCCGCATACCGATGCGACCCAACAACCGGAGCCTCAACCTCGCCAACTCCGTCGCGCTCGTCGTCTACGACGTCTGGCGGCGTGGCGATTTCGATGGATCCGTGTGAGCAGGACAGGGCGGGTGACCCACGACGGCGACCCGTCGTACCCTCGCGACGTTCTCTCGAAGGACCTCGACCTTCTGATCGTGGCGATCAATCCGTCGCCGCGCTCCGCGGCGGTCGGCCACTCGTTCTCCTCACCGACAAATCCATTCTGGCGTCTTCTCCATGCATCGGGTCTGACGCCGACGCAGCTCGCACCGAACGATGAGCACCGTCTTTCCGAGTTCGGGATCGGACTCACCACGACCGTTCGCCGACCGACGGCGTCGGCAGGAGAACTCACCGCAGCCGAGCGTCGGGCCGGGGCAGATGAAGTCCGTAAGACGATCACCGAGTACCGACCGCGCTACGTCGCGTTGCTCGGACTGACACTGTTTCCGCTCTTCTTTCCCCGCACTCCATCAGAGGGGGCCGGCCTGGCATCTACGCGGCTCGAAGGGTCAGGGGTGTACGTCTTGCCCAACCCGAGCGGCAGAAACCGCACATTCCCGGGTTTCGACAACAAGCTGATCTGGTTTCGTGACCTCGCCCGCGTGCTCGGGCGCCCGTAGCTCAGACGTCGAGGAAGCGGCTGACCGCCAGGGCCGAGCCGATGGCCCCGACCGCCGTCCCGATCACCACGAGAATGATGCCGGTCGTCACGACTTCGCTGCCCGTGACCGAGAACTGCTTCAGCAGCCCCACATTGGAGTTGCGAATCGCCGATTGCGCGGCTGAGGTACCGGCCGCCAGGATCCCGAACGAAACCAACGCGCCGATCGCGCCCTGCAGCATCCCCTCGACCATGAACGGCAATCGGATGAATCCGTTCGTCGCTCCAACGAGTTTCATCACGGCCACCTCCCGACGCCTCGAGAAGATCGCCATGCGGATGGTGTTGAGGATGAGCACGATCGCCGACACCAGCAACGCGCCCGCGACGATGAGGATCACGTTCTGGATCCAACCGGTGACCGTGAGGATCGTCTTGATCGAGCGGGCGAACGAGACCTCGTAGACCCCGGCCCGCTTCTTGAACCGTTTGCCGATCGCCTCGATGTCGGCGGCATCCCGGGGCTTGACCCGCCACTGCTCCGGTGCGTACTTCGCGTCCGGATACGAGTCGAGGATCTCGGGGGAGTTTCGATAGAGGCGCTGGATATCGGCGAACGCCTCCTCCTTCGACACGAACCGATACCGCGCCAGCTCGGGCATCGCCTTGAGCTCCCGGCCGATGGCGTCGACCTGCGCCTTCGTCGCCTCCGGCTGCATGAACACGGTGATCTCGAAGCCCCCGCGGAACTGGACCGTGGCGTTGTCGACCGACGAGCGGAACAGCAGCGCGGCCCCGGCGAGGGCCAGGGACAACGTGACGGTCAACAGCGACGCCACCGTCATCAACACGTTGCGCCGAAGGTTCGTCAGGCTCTCACGAAGGATGTAGCCGATGCGCATCCGTCGACTACTCCAGTGTCCCGTAGACGCCACGGGCCTGGTCGCGGACCAGGGAGCCACGATCCAACTCGACGACGCGGCGGCGCATCGAGTCGACGATGCCTTGATCGTGGGTGGCCATCAGCACCGTGGTGCCGGTGCGGTTGATGCGGTCGAGCAGCCGCATGATGCCGACGCTCGTGTTCGGATCGAGGTTGCCCGTGGGCTCATCGGCGAGAAGGATGAGTGGGCGATTCACGAAAGCCCGGGCGATCGACACCCGTTGCTGCTCGCCACCCGAGAGCTCGCTCGGAAAGCTGTCGGCCTTCTTCGTCAACCCGACCAGCTCGAGTATCTGCGGGACCTGCTGGTGGATCACGTTACGCGGACGCCCGATGACCTCGAGAGCGAAAGCCACGTTCTCGGTGACGGTCTTGTTCGGCAGAAGCTTGAAGTCCTGGAAGATGCATCCGATGTTGCGACGGAGGTAGGGCACCTTCGCGCCCGAGAGTTCGCCGATGTTCTTGCCGGCCACCCAGATCGAGCCCTCGGTAGGCGTCTCCTCCTTGAGGAGCAGTCGCATGAACGTGGACTTTCCGGAGCCGGACGAACCGACCAGGAACACGAACTCGCCCTTGCCGATCTCACACGAGATGTTGCGAAGGGCGACGGTCTTGTTCCGGTACACCTTGGTGACGTTTTCGATCCGGATCATGAGAGAAGAGGGGCGGGAGGGGAAGCTGACCCGACCGGGTGAAACGCTACCAGCGACCTCCGTGGTGCGCGGGGCACTCGGCGGCGGGCTCGGCGTTTGCGGCAGAACACCTCCAAGCGCAGTTGGGAGGTGTTCTGCCCCCATATATGGGGGCAACCTCTCTCCCAGTGACGGGTCACTCGTGCCCGAGCAGTCGAGCGAAGCGAGCGGCGCAGCGCCGGACAGGGACAGGGGCGACCTCTCTCCTCGCGCCTACTCGGGAGTTTCCGTGCGGCGCCAGCGGAGCCAGGACTCCATGAAGGGGTCGAGATCACCGTCGATGACACCGGCAACGTTGCCGGTCTCGTACTCCGTGCGGAGGTCTTTGACCATCTGATACGGGGCCATCACGTAGGAGCGGATCTGGTTTCCCCAGGCCGCGTCCTTCTGCGGTCCGGTGATCGAGGCCATCTTCGCATCGGCCTCCTGGCGCGCCCGCTCCAGGAGCTTCACCGCCAACATGTCCATTGCCCGCGCCCGGTTCTGGATCTGGCTGCGCTCG
>JANPFX010000121.1:0-13458 GCA_031423635.1 Acidimicrobiia bacterium
GGCGAACTTCCGGACCCACGAGACCGGCTATCAGCAGATCCAGGGCACACGGCCCCAGACACTTGCCTATGGCCTCACCGACTCCCCCGCCGGCATGGCCGGCTGGATTCTCGAGAAGTTCCGCCAGTGGGCCGACTGCAACGGCGATCCGTTCTCGGTGCTCACCATGGGTCAGCTCTGCACGAACATGACCATCTACTGGGTGACCGGCACGATCAATTCATCGATGCGGCTGTACTACGAGTCGATGGGTCCGGGTCGTGGTGCCGGGCAGCCTGCGTCCTCGGTGCCGACGGGGTGCGCGATCTTTCCCAAGGAAATCTACCGGGTGCCGCGGTCATGGGCCGCAGCCCGTTACGACATCCGCCACTGGAGCGTCTTCGACGTCGGGGGCCACTTCGCCGCGATGGAGCGACCCGACGATCTGCTCGGCGACATCCGGACGTTCTTCGCTACGGTTCGATCGTGACTGCCCTTGTCGACTCCATGCGCGCTGCGATCGCCACCGATGCCGAACGGCTCGCCGCGCTGGTCGAATCGGACGGCCCGGTCGCAGTTCCGACGTGTCCGGGATGGGACGTGGCGCGGCTTGCCGGACACACTGCGCGGGTTCACCGCATGGCCATCAGTGTGCTTACGAACTCGCTCGACGGGTTCCCCGACGCAGACTCGCTGGAGAAGCCGCCCCGCGAGCCCGATGCCGTACCCGACTACGTGCGCCGCGGCACCGCCGAACTCGATGCGGTCCTCGCCCAACGCGACCCCTCCTCCGATGCCTGGAACTTCCTCAACGAACCAAAGCGCTCGTACTTCTGGTTCCGTCGCATGGCCCACGAGACCGCCGTCCACCGATGGGACGCCGAGAACGCAGTCGGCTCGACATGGCACGTGGGGGCAGAACTCGCCGTCGACGGTGTCGACGAATACTTCGTGATGGTGCGTGAGCGTCTGCTCGCTGCACGGGGGATGGCATCGCTCGGTGGGTCACTGCACCTGCACGCGACCGACACCACAGGCGAATGGATGATCAATGTCGACGACGGCGTGATCGCCGTCTCCCACGGCCACGGCAAGGGAGACGCGGCGATCCGGGGAACGGCCAGCGACCTGTTCCTCGGCCTGTGGGGCAGATTCGACCTCGTCAACGATGCGCGCTTCGAACGCTTCGGTTCCCCTGAGGTGATCGCCGCGCTCGGCACCCTCGGCGGAACCTGACCGGCTTCGAGACCGATCACTCGCGGCCGTCTCCACGCGCAGACCGCCAGCCCTGGCGCGCACCTCGGACTATTCGACGCGCACATCGCCCAGGAACCCGCCAGATCGACACGAGATACTTCGATCTGCGCGTGCTTTCTGCCGAGGTGTGCGTAGGGTGAATCGGCCCCGAACCTCCAACGCTGCGTGCCCGAGGGGATGCGGCCTCAGTCGCGGCCGTCGAGAAGCGAGACGGCCTTCTCCACCGACCGACGGGCGCGGGTGAGGCGCTTCTCCTTGGCCCGCAGCTCGGTGATCTCGTCCTGATCGCGGGACCGCATCGCCGCGCGCAGCGTGTCCATCGCTGCGTCGGCAAGCCCGTCGGCTGCGGTCCGTAGTTGTGCTCGCACGTCGTCCAGATCAACCATGCGCACCAGTGTTGCCGCTCTGTGCTTCGTCAGCGTCGGAAGTTCGGGGCATTTGTTGCTCCCAGACACACCACTGGGTACGGAACTCAGCCATGGTTGAGCCGAACCGGCAGGTGGCCGACGCCTCGGAGCGTGATGCGGTGGCTCCATGCCGGCGTTTCGTAGGCGGGGGCCATCCGAGGAAACCGTCGAGCGAGCCGGGGAACGGCGATCTGCGCTTCGAGGCGGGCGAGCGCCGCTCCCAGGCAATAGTGGGCCCCGCCGCCAAAGGACTGGTGTTCGTTGGCGCCCGCCCGATGGAGGTCGATCTGATCGGCTGTCGGCCCCCACTTCCGCAGATCGCGGTTCGCCGAGCCAAGGCCGAGAAACACGACGCTGCCGGCGGAATCTCGGTGTCACCGACGACGAAGCTCTCCGCGGCGATTCGACGCATGAACTGGAGCGGTGAATCGAACCGCAACAACTCTTCGATGGCGTTGGCGTCATTGCTCGGATCGGTACGCAGGAGATCGAGCTGCTTCGGCGACTCGAACAGGTGGGTCATGCTGTTCCCGATGAGGTTCAACGTCGTCTCGTGACCGGCGATGTAGAGCGTCAGCACCTGCACGATCAGCTCGCCCGTGTTGAGCAACTGGTTCTCGTCCTTTGCATTGATGAGCGCAGTGAGGATGTCGTCGCCCGGGTGGATCCGCTTGTGGTCGATGACTTCGTTGATGAAGCCACCCATCGAGCGTCCGGTATGAGTCGCCGCCTGCTGCTCCTCCGGCGTGTTGATCGGATCGAGGGTCTTGCTCAGCGCATCCGACCACCGACGAAGATCGGGGATGTCCTTCGACGGCATGCCGAGCATCTCCGAGATGATCTGCGCCGGGAGGATCAACGCGTAGTCGTCGATGAGGTCGAGTTCGTGGCGCTCCATGGATCCCACGAGCAGCCCTTCCACAATCGTGTCGGCCCGATCCCTCCACGACGCAATCGCTTTCGGGGTGAACACCCGGGTGACCAGGCGTCGCAGCCGATTGTGATCGTCGCCGTCGAGCTGCAGAATCGTCGGCGGACTGTGGAGTTCCTGGAGCCGGGAGCGCTCGGCATCGATCATCGGCGTCGAGGTGGCGAAGTCGATGTTCACCATCAACGTGCGATCACGCGTCAGTCGGTGCACGTCGTCGTCGCGGGTGACGAAGAAGGCCCCGAGCGATTCGGAGTAGTGCACCGGGTCGGTGTCACGAAGCGTCCGATAGATGGCATACGGGTCCGCGAAGTACCCGGGGAGCGACGGATCGATCGTCGGTGGTGCGTCGGCATGCGTCGTGGCCTGCGTTCCGATCCGGTCAACGATTGCGACTGGTGCAGTGACATCCGCGACCGCATCGGCAGAACTCATGGCGTGTTCCCGGCGAGGCCGTGACGTCGGCCAGACCCTCGGCCACGATCCACCACTGCGACGCGGTCTCGCCCTCGCGACAGATCACCGTGCCTTCCGGCAGAGTGACCGTTTGCGTCACGGCGGCGGCCACGGCGGCGAGATCGGCGGGTTGGCAGCGGGAAAACAACGCAAGCGAGCGCAGCTCGCGCGAATCGAGCACTGATGTCGTCATGTTCGTTGGTCAATCCTTCGTGGTGAGGGTTCCTTCCGATCGTTACGGACGAACTGCGGTCGGTCTGTGATCCAGATCACGCAAGCCGAACCGACCGGGGGCCAGCGAACTGAGCAGCTGGAGCGGTCGTTACCGCACGGAGTAGGTGTGAAACGTTCTGGGGACACACATCGAACAACCGGCTCGCCGAAGGGCTTCCGCTCGCCGTGGCGTCGGTTGGTCACTCGGAGCTACGCAGCCAGTTGCTGCATGCCCAGCCGCGGCACGGCAATCGGTCGTCGCCAATTGCGCACTCTCAACATGGTGTGCATGCGCACTAGGATGAGGGTATGCAGATCTCACTGACGGAACTCCGACGCACGCCAGCGGCCGCACTTGCCCAGGTTCGCCAAGGCGAAGAGGTCGTCGTCACCGAGGCCGGCGTCCCCCTTTGTCGACTCGTCCCCGTGGGTCGCCCGACCCGCTACGCCGAGTTGGTCGCCGATGGAGTGATACGACTGCCGGAGACGCCACGTGACCCGGCCGTCATTCGAGCGCACAGTCTGGCTGCCTGGGGACCGACCAACGGAGCAATCGACGGACCGGCCGCATGACCGTTGGCTATATCGACGGAACGGCGTTGGCGGCATCGCTGGCGCCCGGACCGGTCGGTGATCGGGTGGCCGCCGTGTGGTCATCGTTCGATGCCACGTGCACTTCATATTTCACGGAAGTCGAAGTGCCCTCGCTCATCGGCCGTCAGCTCGACCGGGTCGCGTGGGTGTGGGCCGTCAACGCTCTTTCGCTCGTGACCCTCAACGACGAGGTTCAGCGCGCCGCCGTCGACCTCGCGTGGTTGGGCGCACCACCGAGCATTGCCTTCCATGTTGCTGCCGCTGTCACAACGGAGGTGGATCACTTCCTGACAGTCGACGACACCTCGGCTTCGTGGGCGGAGATGCGCGGCCTCAATGTGATCAAGGTCTGATTGGTGCCTGAGTCGCTTCCGGGGCGACCGAGATACCAACAACGCTTCATCCGAGCGCTCCGGGCCATGATGGAAGGGTGGACGGCGACGGGAAAGCACGCGAGGTTGGCACCGTCACGGTGATGTTCACCGACCTGGCCGGGAGCACCGCCATGCGGGCACGCCTGGGCGAGGAGGGCGCCGACCGACTGCAGGGAGTCCACGACGCGCTCCTCACCGACGCCATCACGACCAACGGCGGACGCGTGGTGAAGCATCTCGGCGACGGGTTCATGGCGGCGTTCCCGAGCGCCGCCGGCGCGGTTGGGGCGGCCGTGGCGCTGCAGCAAGAGATCGACCGGGCCAACCGTCGGGGAGCGACGGAGGCGATGCGGGTGCGCGTCGGCATCTCGACCGGCGACGTCACCTTCGAAAGCGGTGATTGCTTCGGGCTCCCCGTCGTTGAAGCTCAGCGTCTCGAAGCGTCGGCCGAGCCGGGCACGATCCGCTGCGCCGAGATGGTTCGCTTGCTGGCCCGTGGGCGCGGCGGGCACGAGTTCGTCTCGCTCGGCGAGTTGACGCTCAAGGGTCTGGCCGAGCCGCTGCCCGCCTGCGAAGTCAGGTGGACCCCGCTCGACGAAGAAGTCGCCTCAGCAAACGTCGAGCTCGGACTGCCTCCGGTGTTTGCCCATGCAGGAGGTCTGCCGTTCTCCGGACGTGACGAGGTGTTCGAACAACTTGCCGATGCCTGGAAGCGGTGCGTGGCCGGCGCGTTCGAGACGGTGTTGCTGGCCGGTGAACCCGGCATCGGCAAAGACCCGCCTCGCCCAGGAACTCGCCACCCGGGTGCACGGCGGCGCCGGTCTCGTGCTGGCCGGGCGATGCGACGAGGACGTCACCGTGCCGTTCCAGGCATTCGGCGCGGCGCTCGATTGGCTGATGAAGCAGACCGCCGCTGATGCGCGTCTCGCAGCCCTCGGTGACCACGCCGGTGATCTCATCCGTCTCGTGCCCGATCTCGGGAGCCGGGTCGTGGGGCTTCCGTCGGCACTGAAGGACGATGCCGACACCGAGCGCTACCGGCTCTTCCAAGCAGTGGAGTCGTGGCTATCGATTGGCGGCGTCGACCGACCCCGCTTGTTGGTCATCGACGATCTGCACTGGGCCGACAAACCGACCCTGCTGCTACTCAAGCACCTGATCACCAACCCGGTAGCCGGCCTGATGGTGCTCTGCACCTACCGAGACACCGACGTCGACCGCTCCCATCCCCTGTCGTCGATGCTGGCCGACTTCCGCCGCATGCCCGCCGTCACCCGCATCGCGGTTGCCGGCCTCGCCGACGACGGCGTGCGTGACCTCCTCGTACGCATGGGCGGCCACGACCTCGACTCGGCCGGCCTGGAGTTCGCCGCGCTCGTGCACCGGGAAACGTCGGGCAATCCGTTCTTCGTCGGCGAAGTGCTGCGTCATCTCGCCGAGACCGGTGCCCTCGTGGAGCGGGGTGGCCGGTGGACCAGCGACGTGCGTCCCGAGGAAGCAGGCATCCCCGAGGGCATCCGTGAAGTGGTCGGCCGACGTCTCAGCCGACTCGGCGATTCGGTCGAACAGGTCCTCCGCGCCGCGGCGGTGATCAGCTACGAGTTCGATGTCGACCTCCTCGCCGATGTCGTCGGACGTAGCGCCGATGATGTGCTCGACTCCCTCGACACGGCTCGTGCTGCGAGCCTGGTGATCGAGGTCGGCGTCGACCGGCACCGCTTCGCCCACGCGCTCGTGCGCGAGACACTGCACGGCGAGCTGTCGGCGAGCCGCCGAGCACGGCAGCACCGCAAGGTCGCCGAAGCACTCGAGGCCCGCCACGCCGGTGACCTCGACACGGTGATCGTGGATCTCGCCACCCACTGGGCCGAAGCATCGGCGGGCGGCGACCCGGGACGGGCCATCGAACTCGCTCGGCGGGCTGGCATGCAGGCCAACGAGCGAGGCGCGTGGGAGAACGCCATTCGCTGGTACCAGAACGCGCTCGAACTCATGGAAGATCAGCGCGCCTACGATATCGAGCGCCGCCGCACACTGGCCGCTCTTGCCGGAGCGCAAGCCGACTCCGGAGCGATCGCCGGCGCCCGACGCACCGTCGTCCAATCAGCCCGCGCCGCCCTTGACGCCGGCGACATCGACACTGCGTGCGCGGCGCTCACCGTGTCAACGCGGGCGAGTTTCGGTGCGTTCGACCCTCCCGACCCAGAGAAGGTGGTGCTCCTGCGGGCGGCGTTGGCCACACCCTCGCTCGCCCAGGCTCGAAAGGCTGACCTGCTGTCGGAGCTGGCCACTGAGCTGATCTTCGAGAACGACATCCCCGGCCGCCGAGAGGCGCTCACCGAGTTCTGGGAATCCCTGCCATCGTTGTCTGCCGAGGACTGCGCTCGGCTGCTGCAGAACAGCGGGACGCTTGGCTTTGTTGCGTCTCGGCGGCATTTCGAGTTCATGGGGGCCCAGGTGGATCGCGCGATAGAGGTCGCCCGGCCCGACCAAGCCCGTCTCCTCCACTTCAACCGATGCATGCGCCACGTGTTGTGCGGCGAACGCGACCTTGCCGATGACGCACTCCGCGCCGCTCAGCGATTGATGGCCCGCGCACCGAGCCGGGCGCAATGGATGCCGTTCATGATTTCGGCGATCCTCTCCGTTGTTGATGGCGATCTCGCCGCCGCTGCCGAGGCCGACCGGGAAGCGCTGCGCCTCTTGGAGTTCTGGGCCGTTCCGGAAGCGGTGAACTATCGGACGACCATGACGATCATGATCGGTCGCGAACGGCGATCACTCGGCACCCTCTTCCGTCTCGCCGAGGCGATGGAAGGCATCGGGCCGTCCTCGGGTCCTACCCGCGCCCTTGCGGCTTTCATCCGGTTCTCGACCGGCGATCAGGAATCCCCTCCTCGCGCCCTCGACCTCGTCCGGGTCGACGAGCTCGCCGACGACGCCGGTCATTCCGTCATTGTCGCGCTCTGGAGCGAGATCGCCGCCGTCCTCGGCACCGATGAGCAACGGCGATCCTTCCACGCGGTTCTGGAACTGCAAGCCGGCGTTCATCTGCTCGCAGGCGGGATCTACTTCGGAGCCGCTGACCGCCTCCGAGCGCTGCTGCTCGATCGGCTCGGCGAGCACGAACAAGCCGACACGCTGTTCGCTGACGCGGTCCGTCAGCACGAAGGCCTTCGCTCGCCCACGTGGGTTGCCCGCACGCAGCTCGACTGGGCTGAGTCGCTGCTGGGGCGTGGCTCGCGTGATGCAGCCAGCACCCACCTCGACGCCGCGGCCACGGCGCTCGGGGACCTCGACCTCCCCGACAACCAACTCCGCCTCACCGAGCTCCGCGCCCGACTGGCGTCCACCGCGCCGTAATTGCGCGCTCAGTCGCTCCGGGAGCGGGTGGGGCGCCGACCTCGAAACGTCAGCTGATCTCGGGGTAGCGGACCCGCCGATACTCATCGTGGGCCGCCTCGATCAGCGGCTCCACGTCACGGGGCAGCAGGACCCCGGCCTTCCCCGCCGCGCGGGCCGCCGCGGTGAACATCCCGATGTACGCCGACTCGTCGTCGTAGAGCGCGTCGAGCATTGCCGTGTCGAACGGAACGCTCGAACCTCGAAGCAACAGAAGCGTGCCGGGACCGAGCGGGATCGCGCTGTTCTGGGCGATCGGCACCTCCGCCTGCGGATACCGGATCCCACCGGTGGCGATGCCACGCTCGTCACGCACGACCTCGGGCGGGTCACCGGCAAAGTCGATGAGCGGCTGCGACGGAGGCGGAGCGCCTCCGCCGACCCACCGGTTGAGGTGATGGAGGGCGGCGTCGTACAGCGGCGTCAGGGGGATGCGGTTCATCTTCTCGAGCACAGGAGCCGGCTCGCAGAAGTCGCGTTCATACTTCAGGGCGCGCGGCACCGCGGCCTGGAACGATCCGTGCGATGTTGCGGCGCACTCCCAGTAGCGGAACCGGTCAGTGTCAGGCTGGCGGACACCGACACACGAGATGGCCTCGAGCTCGGAGTTGACGACCATCACCGGGACGTCGAGATCCTCGCGGATGATGTTCGTGCCACCGAGCCCGGCCCGCGGCGTGGGCGCACCGGGTTTCGGAGGCTCGTTGATGTTGATGATCCCGTCTCCGACCTCGAGCGGGTATCCGGCGCCGAAGTAGATCTGCAGGAAGTAGCCGTCGTAGGCCCGCTCGACGGGATGGATGGCATTGACGTAGGTGGCAAGCCGCCCGGCGGACTGCGATGCCCCGAGGGCGATCACCTTGCGCACGTCGAGACCGCTGAGCGGGTCGACCCCGTCACGGTCCCGGTCCGGACCGACGACGTGCGCGACCTGGGTGTAGATGTCGTAAGAAGCATCATCGGTGGGGATGCTGAGCGTGCCGTAGCGAGTCGGGTCCCAGGCGGCAAGACCCTGGCTGTTGGTGGGAAATCCGTGGACGCCGACGTGCTGTACGGTCGCTCCAACGAACGCATAGCCACCTTCGAAGATCTCGGGGCTCTCGCCGCCGAAGAGCTCGTAGCCGGCGGTGACGTTGTTCCAACTCACGACCACGGTGTGGTTGAAACGCTCGGGATCAGCGGGGCGATACACGAGGATGCGCGTGCGGAAGGGCACGACGCCGCTCGGCTCCGGCGTCCACCGACCGTCGCGACCCCACTCGGTTCCCGGCGCCTGCCGGTACGTGGTGGCGTCACCGGTCAGGAAGAACTCCTCCTCGACGTAGCCATGCTCAGACAGGTCGAACAGCGGGCGAGCGAACGGCCAGCCGTGCACGCCCCCGGTGATCGGTCCTTCGACGACGGTTTTCCTCGTTGCGCTCATCCGTACCTGTCCCCTGCCGTCCGCGGCGAGCCGATCAGCGAGACGACGCTACGACCAGACGCCCGCTGACCGCCAAACTTGCAGTCAGCGGCGAGAAGTGCCGTGCAGCGCCTCGTCGATGATCTCGACGGGGTGACGGACATCCACACCGGCCGCCTGCAGCCACAGCGAACAGCCCGGATTGCCGGACACCACGCACGACGCGCCGGCCCGACCGATAGCCGCGACCTTCTGCGCGCGTATCTCTTCGGCCAACTCGGGCTGGGTGATCTGGTAACTGCCGCCGGCGCCGCAACAACGGCCGTCGTCATCGAGCTCCACCACGTCGGCGAACGGGGCGAGCGCGATCCGGACCGGTAGGTGTGCCCGCTGCACATGACGGAGGTGGCATGGGTCCGAGACCGCCACGCGGGTGCGGGGGCGATCGGTCGACGGCGACGGGAGTCGGTCGACATGGTCGGCCAGCCACTCGCCGATGTCGCGCACGCGACTGCTGAACGCCTTCGCCTCATCCGTGCCGAGAAGCACTCCGTAGTGCTTCAGCGCCGCACCGCACCCGGCCGAGTTCACGACGATCGTCGGCCCCGACGCACCGCCGAGATCGTCGATCACGCGACGGGCAAGTTCCTTCGCACCATCCTCGCGACCGGCATGGCTGTGCAGCGCCCCACAGCACGCGCCGCCGCGGCCAGGCAGGCCGACGGTTGCTCCGGTGCTGCGCATGACGCGCAACGTTGCTTGATGGACGTTGCGCTGCCACGCGTCCATCACGCAACCGGTGAACAACACGGCGTCGACCGGGTTCTGGTCGGCGCGCAGACGCCGCTGGATCACCGGAATCCTCGCCGGAAGCCCGAACCGATCGGCGAGTGAACGAGGGAGCACCCGTAGGCGTTGCAGCACCCCGAGGACAGCCGAGCCGATCAGGATGATGCGATGGAAACGCAACATGCTCAGCCCCTGGGCCAGCCCGATCGGCGCGCCGATCCGCCCGCTCGCCGAAAGCGCAGCGCGCGTACCTTCCATCAACGCGCCGAAGTGCACCCCGGAGGGACACGCCGTCTCGCATCCGCGACACAGGACGCAGCGTTCCATGAACGACACGAAGTCGTCGTCGATCGGCAGCGTCCCGGCCTCGACCGCCCGCATGGCGGTGAGGCGGCCACGCGGCGATGCCGACTCCTCCTCCGTCGCCCGATACGTAGGGCAATGTGGCAGGCACAGGCCGCACGACACGCACGCGTTCAGTAGATCGGCGTCGAGGCCGAGGGGCGTCACCATGGCAATACTCCGGGGTTGAGCCGACCCATCGGATCGAGGGCGTCCTTCATCCGTCGGTTCAGGTCGAGGATCGGGGCGGCCATCGGCGACGCCGGGATCGCGACCCCGTGGACCACTCCGGCACCGAGCTCGGCGATCCAACTCGGCGCAGCTAGGCCGAGGACGACGGACGGGTCCTCGTGACGGAGCCGCTTGAGTGTCGTCGGGTCGAGCAGCGACCGGGTATCGGGAAGCATCGGCGGCTCGGACGGCGCCCACATGCGGCCCGGGAGCGCTCGGACCTCGGCGTGGAACTCGGCCTCACTGCCCTCCAGCTGAACGTAGGTGCGCGTACCGTCCCACAGGATCGACGACGGCCGGAACAGCGACCGGCGCACATCCCATGGGTCCACGTTCACGGCGCTCCACCAGCCACGCCGTTGCGGCAGCGGTCCGCACCGCAACACCACTTCGCCGATGAGGCCCAGGGTGCCGATCGAACCGACGAGCAAACGGGGAAGGTCGAACCCGGTCACGTTCTTCACCACAGGCGCACCGGCCCGGCGAAGGACACCGTCGGCTGAGACGTACAGCGCCTCCAGCACCGTGTCACGTACGTGCCCGTGCCGAAGACGACGGACACCGGTACGGCCGACGCTGAGTACCCCGCCGATCGTGGCTGCTGCGGACGCCGGGTCGAGCGGGCACTGCAAGCCCACTTCGGCCAAGGCGACGTCGAGATCGCCCACCGGCGTTCCGGCACCGACACGCACGATCAGCTCCGAGGGCTGCACGTCGACTACACCATCGGGTGCGCGGAGCTCACGAACATCAGTGGACATACCATCAGCGCGCCTACCGATCGTCCACTGTGTCCGGGCGCCGACCACACGGACCTTTCCTTCGGCTCCGACTTCGTCGGCGAAGCGATGGACCGACGCGGAGGCAACGCGCTCGGCAAGGGACGCGTGCGCGTGGGTGTCGGTGACTGCCATCAGACCCACGCCCCTTCCGGGACGCGCCGCAACTCGCCGCACGTGGCCCCGGCTGGCAGAACCTTCGTCGGGTTGCAGCGTCCGTCGGGATCGAACACGGTGCGCACCAGCACCTGATGGGCCAACTCGGCGTCGGTCATCACGAGCGGGAGCAGGTCCTTCTTCTCCAGTCCGATGCCGTGCTCACCCGAAAGCGTGCCGCCGGCATCCACACAAGCCCGGACGATCTCCTCCCCCGCCATATGCACTCGATCGAGCACACCTGGTTCCCGTCCGTCGAACACGAGGAGCGGATGCAGGTTGCCGTCGCCGGCGTGAAACACATTCAGCACGATGATCTCGTGGCGGGCGGCGATCTCGATCACCTTCTCCATCACGTCGACGAGCTTGCTGCGCGGCACCACCGCATCGTGGAGGTAGTAGTCGGGCTTGATGTTGGCGATCGCCCCGAACGCCGACTTGCGGGCCTTCCACAACAGCGCCCGCTCCTCCGCCGACGACGCAACGCGAACAGTACGCGCCCCACTGGCCAAGCATCGGTCGCGGATCTCGGCGACCGACGGTTCGATGCCCTCCGGCACGCCCTCGATCTCGATGAGCAGGACTGCTTCCGCGTCGAGAGGCAGACCCGCCTTCGCCCACGGCTCCACCGCCTTGATGCAGTTGGCGTCCATCATCTCCAACGCCGCCGGGAGGGTCCCCGAGGCGATGACGGCGGAGACCGCTGCGCTCGCGTCGCGGATCGAGGTGAAGTCGGCCAGCAGTGTCCGGATCGCCGGAGGGTTGACCATCAGTCGGACAGCGACCTTGGTGACGATCCCCATCGTCCCTTCCGAGCCGACGAACAGACCGCGCAGGTCGTAGCCGGACGCATCGCCGGTTGCCCCGCCCAGGATGCAGATCTCACCGTCGGGGAGCACCACCTCGATGGCATAGGTATGCGCGCTTGTGACCCCGTGGGCGAGACAGTGCGGACCGCCGGCGTTCGTCCCGACGTTGCCGCCGATCGAGCACACCTGTTGACTCGACGGGTCAGGCGCGTAGTGCAGACCGTGCTTCGCCACCGCCTTCGACAGGTCGAGGTTCAACACGCCGGGCTCCACCCACGCGATCCGTTCGTCGACATCGACCTCGAGCACCCGGTTCATCTTCGACGTGACGACGACGACGGGCCGGTCGATCGGCACCGCCGCCCCGGCCAGACCCGTGCCGGACCCGCGAGGAGTGATGGCGCGTCCGTGGTCGCGGGCCACCCGAACACACGCCTGCACCTCCTCCGCCGTGAGCGGAAGCACGACCACGCCCGGCTCCGCCGGCGAGAGCGCGGACGCATCCTTGGCGTAGAGCGCCTTCTCGAACGCCGAGACCAGCACCCGTTTCGGGTCGATCACCCGCCGCAACGCCGACACCAGCGCGACGTCATCGGGGGGCACAGAACTCACGACACCGAGTATCGCTCAGCCGAGCCGTCCTGGGTCAGCCCAGCCCGTTGGGTCGGGATCTGTTCCCTGGGTCGGGACCTGTGCACTGGGGCGGGACCTGTGCGGGACATGTGCACAGATGCGAGGTAGCTGACCCAGCGCACGCCAGCGGACCCAGGCACTCGGGAGTTCCCGGCCCGTGCAAGCCAGCTGGCCCACGACGCGCTCGTTGCCTCAACCGGCAGGCGGAACGATCGCCGGGGCGACGACGCTGACGATGGTCCCGGGCACGGTCGGCGGCGCGACGGGGACGATCGTCGTGGTGGTGACCGGAGGCGGCTGAGACGGCACGTAGACCGGCGGTAGCGCTGCCGGGAACCGCGGATCGGGCTGCCCGTCGGGACCGAGGGTGCGGAAGGCCCGGAAGTACTGCCAGAACGACGGATCGGTGACGAGCCAGTCATAGAAGCTCAACCCCGTCGACCCGTTCTCCCGGGCCGCCTGGAGCATGCCGCTGATGTCGTTGACCGCTCGGGCCTTGTCGCCCACGCCACCGATCACGTGAACGGGAAGATCCGGACGATTCAGCACCGTTCGCAATCGACGGACGTTCTCGGCAACGTATCGGTAGCCGTCGCGCCAGCCCGACGTGGTTGCCCGGTTCGTCCAGTAGGCCTGGATCATCCACAGGTCGAAGGCGGGAGCGATCTCGACGTAGGGGAACGGGCCGCGCCACCACTGCGGATAGG
>JANPFX010000122.1:0-10638 GCA_031423635.1 Acidimicrobiia bacterium
GCAGCGCCGTGTCGAGCTGCACGTTGTGAAGTGCGAGCCCGACCTGTCGCGCCAGCTCGGTCAGCACTCTGTCGTCCTCGTCGGTGAAGGAAGCAGCATCACTAGTTCGTTCACATACGATAAGGCCGAGCATCTCACCACTGTGCGCGATCGGGGCCACCCTCGTCGATGCCGTGACGTCGGGCCCGACGAGGCCCGACAGCCAGATGTCGAGCCACGTTCCGCCAGAGACGCCGGCCCGACTGACCACGGCACGCTCCTTCTCGCCAACGGTGAGCGGAGAGGTCGGCCGATTGGGAACCATCGCAGCGACCTCGTAATGCCCGTGGCTGCCCGTCCAGATCTGCGCACTTCGCAGCTGCAGGGACTTCCGCAGGGTCTCCGCAAGTTGCAGAAGAAGCTCGTCAAGCGGGATTGCCCGGGAAAGACGCGAGCTCCAGGTCCGGAGTGCTTCATCGGGAGACACCCGTTCTCCGTAGACAACCCGGTTGGCGCGATCCTCGAGCCAGGCCCGGGCCGGTTGATAGCAAAGCGCCGCGCCAGCGGCTGCGGCCATGGAGAGCACGAACAGCGAACGCTCGCTGCCCGACGGTCGCCGCCCGAACGCAGCCAACGCCAAGAGGTACGCCGCGGCGATGAGCACGGTCAGCCCGGTCACCGACACCGTGTGCGTGAGCAGCCTGTCGATTCGGGACAGGAGCCGGGGAACCGTGCCTGCGGCGATCGACATCGGCAACAGCCCTGACGCGACCAGCGCGACATCGGCGGCGTGGTCCGGCCAACCGAGCGCCAGCGTCAAAGCCCCTGCGACCAACGCAATCTCGATCGCGACAACGGCTCCCCATCCGGTCCATTGCATGCGACGCTGCGTCAGAACACTCGCCGAACGATAACTCGCATGAGCGATGGGGAGTGCGCCAACCGTCAAGACCCACAGCGCCACGATCGGCAAAGCGTTCACCGTGTCTCGATCGCCGAGCAGCGCCAGACCGAGCACAACAGCGATGGCATATGCACCGAGAAGAACGCGGCGCGAGCCGGTGCCGGCCAGTCGGCCATCCGGAAGCGTCAGGAGCAGATGGAGGACGAGAGCGGGTGTCAGCGTCAGCGCGAAGCGCTCGCCTGCGTCCGCCAGCAGGGACGCCGGTCCGGAAAGACCAGTCGACCTCTTCGCCGACCAGGAGAGCGCGCCCATCGCGACGACCGCGGCAAGGGCCAGCGCCGTTGCATTCCACCGGGTTGGGCTCCGTCGAACCGCCATCCCGGCTCCGAGGGACCACATCAGTCCTACAGCACCGACGATGACCACCGTGGGCGATATCGCCGCCGTCCGAAGTGACAGACCGAGGGCCCATACGCTCATCAGCAACGCTGCGACCCAGGCGGCGAGTGTGGTGGTTCGCCGACGAAGCGCGTCGGCGTCAGCGGCTGGAACTGTCCCTCGTCCCGCCCACGATTCGGAGCTCACGTGTCCTCGACCGGTCGTAATGCCTTCGAGCGGTGCGTCACGCCACCGGCGCGCCGCGCCCGTCATCGACGACGCGACCATCTTTCATTCGGACGATGCGTTGGGCTGCGTCGGCGACCGGTTGGTCGTGGGTGACCAGAAGAATCGTCTGGCCGTTGCGATGCAAACGGGTGAAGAGTTCGAGAACCTCGTCGCCTCCCGCGGAGTCAAGCGCGCCCGTGGGTTCGTCGGCCAGCAGGAGCGTCGGCTCGTTGGCAAGAGCGCGCGCAATGGCCAACCGCTGACGCTGACCGCCGGACAGGGAGGCGGGCGCCTGTTTGGCCTTGTCGCCGATGCCGAGGAGGTCGAGCAGGTCGCGGGCCCTGGTCTCGGCCGCCTTTCGTTTGCGTCCGGCGATGAGGGCCGGCATGAGCACGTTCTCCAGCGCCGTCATTCCTTCGAGGAGGTTGAAGAACTGAAAAACGATACCGACGTGCCGACGGCGCATGATCGCGAGCTCGCTCTCGGTCTTGCCGTCGAGTCGCTGTCCGGCGACGCTCACCTCCCCGTCGTCGGCGATATCGAGTCCGGCGATGATGTTGAGCATCGTCGACTTCCCGCACCCTGAGGGACCCATGACCGCAACGAACTCGCCACGCGAAACGGACAGGTCGGCGCCGCGTAGGGCTCGGACCGGAGCCATCTCGGCCTCGAACGTTCGAAACACCTGCCGGACATCGACCACGAGATCCAGTCCCGGCGTTGCGGCCTCGTCCCCTGGGTGGGTGACGCTCTGATCGGAAAGCGTGTCGATGCTCACGGCGTTGCCTCCTGGGAAACGAGCGGACGGTCCGCATTCTTGTCGATGGGGGTGGGCGCTGGCGGGTCGACCGCACCTGACGATTCGGGACTGCTGTCCGGCGACTGCTGGAGGGGCTGGTTGCGTGACGCGATCTTGCGTGGTCGCACCGGCGTGGAGCGTCCCTTCACGAATTGCGGACCGAGATCCTCTGCCTCCGGTTTCTCGGTGAACTGCTCCCAGGTCGGATCGCTGACGACGGTCTCGCCATCGATGGCGAACAGCTGCAGACGCTGGCAGAGGTTCACGGCGTCGCCGACGACGGTGTACTCGAGCCGTTCTTCCGAGCCCAACAGTGCGGCGGCGACGTCGCCTGTCGAAAGCCCGATGCCGAGGGGAAAGGGTTCGAGACCTTGGGCAGTCCAGCTCTTGTTCACCGCGTCCTGGGCGGCGTGCATCGCGTGTGCGGCGACCAGGGCGCGATCGGCGTGATCGGTGCACGGCTCCGGGGCTCCGAAGACGGCCATCACGGCGTCACCGACGTATTGCATCACCGTTCCACCGGCCGAAAGAATCGCTTTGTTCATCTCCGAGCGGTGCCGGTTGAGCTGCTGAGCAAGGTTCGACGGATCAGTATGTTCACTGATGGTCGTGTACCCGCGGATGTCGCTCATGAGAACGGTCACGTTGAGCTCCTCGGTGTCGCCGGCGTGCGCACCTCGGGCACGGATGCGGTCGGCGACCCCCGTTGGCAGGAGACGCGAAAGCGACTCGCCCTGCTCCTCGCGCGACACAATCGCCATGTGGAGACGCTTCAAGCGGTCGAGCGAACCCGCGGTCCCGGCCGACACACCTTCTGCGAGCCGCACAAACAAGTTCTCAACCCTCGTCTCCACGGCGCCCGGCGTCGACTTCGTGGCGATCGCGATCGCCTTGATCGGCTTACCTTCTGCCACCATCTCGAGCAGTGCGTCCTCGCTGGCGTCCAACCCGCCCGTTCGCCGAACCGGACTCATCAGCGCACTGACGATGACGGGATCGAGCATCGAACCGCCAGAGGCAACCTCCCGAATCGCTCGAGCCAGCTGGTCCCCCTCGGCGATGCGATCCTTCAGCAGGTAGCCGTAACCGCTGGCACCTTCGGAAAGCAACGCAATCGCATAGTCGGGATCGTCATACTGACTGAGGATGACAACGCCGGTACCGGGATGCGCCTTGCGGATGATCTTGCAGGCCTCGATGCCTTCCCGATGGAAGTTGGGCGGCATCCGGATATCGCTCACCACGACGTTCGGGGCGGTGGTCTCCGCTCCGCTGATGAGTCCGTCGTAGTCCTCCGCGATCCCGACGATCTCGATATCGGCCTGTCGAGACAACATGGCCTTCACACCCTCGCGGATGAAGACGCTGTCGTCGGCGATGAACACCGTGATTGCTCCCATGTCGTTGATTCAACTCCTTTGTCGGAGTCACGCACAGGGCGTGAGCCCGTGTCCTTCGGTGGTGCCAGCACACCCGTCACTCGGCAGTCGCGGAGAGACCGGCTGAGGTGGCCTTGCGTGTCGAAGGAACGAACGCAAGGCCCACTGCGAGCGCGCTCACGATCGCCCCCGATGAGAGCAACGCCAACTGCAGAACAGGGATGCTCGGACTCGGTCGTATGCCGAGGCGCCCGCAGAAGATTCCCCACAGCACGTTGGCGCCGAAGATGCCGAACGGAATGCCAACGATCAAGGCGGCTCCAATGATCGTCGTCGCCTGCCAGACCACAACACGACCGGCCTGACGCCCGGTCAGACCGAGTGCGGCCATGACAGCCAGATCACGCCGTCTGGCGTTCGTCGTCGTGGCGATGCCGTGGGCGAGGGAAATCGCGAACAACACGCCGAGCGCAGCAGCGAACGGTAGCCACACGGCTCCGAGCGATTCGTACCCGTTCAGCGCGTCGGGCTTCCCGTCGGTGAAGAAACAACCCGAATCGGTGCAACCCTGCTCGATGAAGAATTCCCGAAGTGATTCCGTCGCTGTTGCACGATCGAGTGTCGGATCGATCCGGAGGAACACGCCGTTGTACCGACCCTCCGCGGGGTCCGAAGATGGCGGAAACGCGGAAGCCACGGTCGCAGCACCAGTGCCGAGACCGGTGTTACTGGTACGGGTGTTCCCGATGGCCGGAAAGGTCGCGGTGCCCACGATCGTCATCGTGCGCATCCCGTGGCTGGTTTCGACACTGACCCGGTCACCGATGGAGCGGCCGAGTTTCTTCATGCTGAGAGGGCCGAGGACGATGTCACGCTCCCCCTGCGGTATCCGGCCGTCGATCATCGTCGGGAAGACGGTTCCATCGAGCTGATCGATCCCGACAGCCTCGATCGACTTTCCTTCGATGCGGACGTTTCCGTAGGTGAACGCGGCGATCGCCGCCACCTCGGGGCGAGCGCGAATTGCCTCCACGGCGTCGTCGGGGATCGGCCCAAAGGCGTTCCCGACGCCGACATCCCAGGCCCATCCGTAGTTGCTCGGCGTGCCGAGGAGGTGGTTCAGGCTTGATGCGAACGAGACCGCGGCCGCAACAACGGCGACCGCAAGTGCGATGCTGGAAAGGACGCTGCGAGCCGGCGTTGCATCTCGCCCGATGCCCGGCTGGAGCGCAAAACGCGAACCTGTCACTGCGGTCGGCGGCAGACCGGCCCACGCCAACAGGCTGACGAATCGTGACGGCCGACCTTGCCCACCGAGGGCCTGGGCGGCCCGGGGTGAGGGAACGGAAAACCTCGTGATGCGCACCGCGGAGAGCCACGAGGCGACGGCGAGTGTCGCGGTGATCACCAGCACTCCTGGTCCGAGCACTGCGGCGTCGAACCTGAGCCCGAGAGACGGCTCGACCGCCCGCGTCGAACCGAACGGTGTGAAGGCACTCGAAGACCACGCGACCACGACGGCGGCGATCGACGCGCCCACGGCGATCGTGATTCCGTGCAGCATTGCGAGCGCTCCGAGCTCGCGAGGTGCCATGCCGAGGGCTCGAAGGGCAGGCGCATCTCGATTGTGCGAGAGGATCTGGCGCCCGATCGCCTGTGCGCCCAACAACAGACCCGCGAGAAGCAGGACGGTGCCTAGTAACCAGATCGTCGTGACCTGTGGTCGCAAAGCGGTCTGGACAGCCACCCGAGCATCGTCCGTCACTGAGAAGAGGACCTGCGCGCCGCGATAGCGGGCGGCAACCTTCTCGACTCGCGAGCGGAGGTCCACGATCTTCGAGTTGTCGCCGGAGACCTTCAACGCCGACGAGACGTAGTACGTCGAGTCGTGATGGGCCGCCGCGAACGGAGCGAACAGGTACACCTGCGGCTGGCGGCTTGACGCGGAGTCGAGCAGCTCATACGGGAGGCGTCCCACGCCGACGACCGTGAGCTCGAGCGGTTCACCCTTCTTCGGATCGGCGTTGCCGTCGTCGGCGAAGCCCTCCAGGCGGACCAACCGCAGTGATGTCACCCGTTCACCGATCGTCCACCCGGTGGCGCGCTGCAGTTCCGGATTGACTACCACCTCCTCCGGTCGATCGGTCGCAGGCAACCGACCCTTCAGCAGCCGAAGTGTCTCGACGCCCTCAGGTCCGGGCCGAGCGATCAGTTTGCCGACGGCGGAACCGAAGGACAGGCGCTTGCCCTCGCTGCCGTCTTCAGCGAGCTCGGTGAGGTACACCCCACCGATCCGAGTCGACTGCACGACTCCGGGCAGGTGCTCGAGCTCGTCGAGGTAGGAAAGCGCGGCCGAGCGGCCCATCGCCGTCTGATTCCCACTCACCAACACATCGGCTGAATGCCCGGAAACGAGCGCCCGGGGCAATGCGGTGTCGGTTCGCCGGGCATCCGCCGCGGCTGCGAGAGCGAAGCTCAATGCGAGTCCGACCGCCAGGGCGAGGACCGCCCAGGAACGCCAATTGGATCGGAGCGTCGACCGGTACCGGTAGACGACCGCTCTCACGTCGACCGACCATGCGTGCCCGGGCCGCGCATGAGGAGGAAGCGACCGGTGTTCACGCATTCATTGAACAGCCACGGCGGCGCTTCGTACCAGGGCGTGCGCCCCACCGGTACGGGGTGTGCCAGCCACACCGGGGAAGCGCCGGGCTCCGCCCTTCTCGCACCCCTCGTCATCGGCTCACGATAAGCCATGTCCACTACCTCCACTCGTTACGAACGCAGCGTCACCACCGTCTCGTGGATCCCGTCGGACCTCCTCGAAGGAATGGGGAAGATCGCGACTCGCATGAAGATGGCCCATCACGACCCGCCGCCGCCGTTCTCGCTGGGCACCGATATTCCTGCGACCCTCGAGGAGCTCCGCATCGCCGACGGATTGCGCTTCGCCAACCATCTGCGCGCTTTCATCGAGGTGGACGCATCTCTTCGGATCGTCAACGCCGGGTACAGCGGCGGCGGCGTCATGGGAGCGACGACGGTAGGCCTCGCCGTCGGTTCGATCACGGTTCCGGCGATCAGATTCGACGATCGACGATGCGAACCGGAGGTCACGACCGACTACGTCCGCTTCACGCAAACCGTTGGCGGCCGAACCGGGGCGCCGATGCCCCGGGCAGTCAAGCATCCGCCGTTCGTCCAGTACCACGCCCCAATCGTGTGGACGACGCTCGAGCTCATCATCCGAACCGACGGTACCCATGAGACGACATTCGTCGGGGCGTCCGGTTTTCCGCGTCATTGGCTGTTTGACGACTCGGGTTCGCTTGTCGCGAAGAGCAGTGTCGCGGAATACAAGAAATGGATGAGCGAGTCGTTCGGTCACCGCACGCCATGGGGTGACGAGGACTCGCCGACATTGGTCACCGCGGTCGAATCAGCCCTCGAGCGAGAGCTCCAGAGCGCGATCATGGGGGGAAACCAGCGACCCGAGATTCGCCGAATCAGAGCAGGCGGGGCCCTCGTCGAGCAGGGTTCGCGCAGCGACGAACTCTTCCTGCTTCTCAACGGCGTCCTCGTTGTCGAGGTCGACGGCGAGAAGATTGCCGAGTTGGGTCCGGGCGCTGTCTTGGGCGAACGCGGCCTCCTGGAAGGTGGACGCCGAACAGCGACACTGCGCGCCGTAACCGAGTGCAAGGTGGCCGCCGTGCCGGCCAATGACATCGACACCGTGCCGCTCTCCCGGCTCGCCGAAGGACACCGCCGCGAGAACACCCACGGTCGCTGACGCAGCGGAAGCGGCGGGCTCGTCTCGCCCCCTTGAAGTCGGGTGCGCTACGTTCGAGACGCAACGGCCACGCGCGCCACGAACCGAACCGTGACCCTCTCCCGACCGGTTACCTGCGACGAAAGTGATTCACCCCATGGACATCTCCATCACCGACGAACAGGCGGAACTGCTCCGTGAAGTGCTCGACCGAACGATCCGCGACCTGCGCTACGAGATCGCCGACACTGACCGCGCCGATTTCAAACGGATGCTCAAGGCCCGCGAGGCCACCCTGCGAGAGCTGATTGCACCGCTCGGTGGAACTCTGCCCGATGCTCCCCTGAAGTCCTGAGGGGCGCTCTCGCTGGCGAGCGGGGACCGTTCTGACGGCACGCATTCTCGCATCGCAGGGCCGCCGGCTCGTCCGTTCATCGATCAGGATCCGGAAGCATGACGTCGCGCACCAGCGCAATGAACTCGTACCAAGCGGCGATGAACGAGCGAAGCGTACGGAGCGTCGGGCCGAACGAATCGAACTCATGAATCAGCATTCCCTTTGGCTCGTAGGCGCGATGGAAGTCGGGCAGCCGCGCAAGCTCCGACATGATCTCCGCATCGACCGCTAGGTGCGAGCGCGGCACCGGACGAAGCCCGGACCTGTTCGCCTTGACCTGCCACTCCCACGGCATCGTCAGCACGATGTCGCCCCCAACGAGTTCCGTCCAGTGCCCCAGGTGTCGGTAGGCCGCAGCGAGCAACGTCGTCCGAAACTCCCGCTCGGCGAAGATGTCGAGCGCCCGCTTTGCGCAGGCAAGTCCCGCCCAGTCGAGTGCGGCGGGGTCGACGGCAACCCGGTCACGACGGGCCACGACTTTCATCCAATCGTCGAGGCGCCCGATCATCATGGTGGCGACAGGCGCCATGCGATCCGTCCGTAGCCCGACGCGGTCGCGTCGGACGAGCCCCCGTTCGACAGCCTCCGCAATGGCGATGACCTGAGGTACCGAGAAGCTCACCGTCACGTTGACATTCACGCCGAGAAACGTGGCCTCCTCGACCATGGACAGCCCGGCCGCAGTGGCGGGCATCTTCACCTGCATGTTCGGTCCCAGCGCAGCGAGTTGCACGCATTGGCGGAGCATCGCCGAAGCGTCGTTGTGAAGCGTCGGATCAGTCTGAACCGACAGCCGTCCCCACGTCATGTCGTTCGCCGAGAACACCGGCAGGAGGGTTCGGGCTGCCGATGCACCGATTTCGGTGTAGAGCTGCCACGCGAGGTCTCGCTCGTGGACGACCGGCTGCGCCGCCAGCAGGTCGGCGATGCGCGGGAGCCAGCGTTGCGCCTCGAGCTTCAACACATTCAGACAGATGACCGGATTGCTCGTGGCTCCCGTTGCGCCGCGGGCCACGGCATAGTCAAGTTCGGATTGGGCGCATGAATCGTTGAAGAAGCGGGTGGGGGTCGTCTCGGTCATCACCTTCAACGGGGCAAGCGCGGCCGCAGGCTCCGAAGGGTTCGTCGCATCACTCCGTTCACCACCGGTCGTTGTCATCGGCGCCTCTCCGTTGCGTTGTTGAGGAGGTGATCGGTGGTGCTTCGGACACCGGAATCGAGGAGTCGGCCCAACGTATCCCGTAGCGATTCGACGAATAGCGAGTTCTCGGCAAGGTCGGCGGTGAAGACCGATCGCAGTTCGAGATAGCCGTGCACGAGCTCGTCAACTCGACCCTCCGCTCGCGTGGCGACGGCGCGAAGTTGGGCGGCCATGGGGTCGCTGACCGGAATCGCCGCACCGGTCTCGTCGGTGCCGCTGACGTAGCGCATCCAGGCGGCAACCCCAAGCGTCAGGACCGGCGACAGTTCACCACGGACGAATCGTTCTCGCAGAGGTGAAAGGAACCGCTGCGAGATCTTCCCGGTGCCATCGGTGGCGATCTGCTGTGTCCGGTGCCGAACTGCCGGGTTGGCCAATCGGCGCATCAGCGCCTGCTGATACGCCGTGGTGTCCACCGAACTCGGCACTCGAAGCGTCGACGCTATCTCTCGTTGGAACAGCCGGTCCGCAACGTCGGCAAACCGTTGCTCGGCGACAACGTCGGACATGCACTCATGGCCGGCGAGATAGCCGAGGTAACACAGCAGCGACTGTGTGGCGTTGACAACCCGGAACTTCATCTCCTCGAACGGACGGACGTCCTCCACGATCCGTACACCGACCTGTTCCCATGGTGGGCGGTCGGCGGCGAACCGGTCTTCGATCACCCAATCGCGAAAGGGTTCCCCCGTGACCACTGCGGCATCATGCACGCCGGTCAGCTCGGCAAATGTATGGAGATCCGCTTCCAGCGTGGCGGGAACGATGCGATCGACCATCGTGTTCGGAACCACGATGGTCGCACGAACCCACTCTCCGAGGGACGGATCGACCTCGTCAGCCAGATCGGCGAGAACCCCGCCGAGCAGCAATCCGTTGTCCGGCACATTGTCGCAACTCATGAGCGTGGGGGTCGCAGTGTGGAGAGCACGCCGTCGGGCCAATGATGCGAGCAGGTAGGCCGGTGCCGTACGAAGCTCGATGCGATGGGCCAAAGGATCGTCACGGAGCGCGAGAACGTCAGCGCGCAGTTCAATCTGGTTGAGATCAAGACGGTTCGTAGAAGGCTGGTGGCAATATCCTTTCTCGGTGATCGTGAGCGAGATCACTTTCACGTCCGGATCGCTCAGCGCACTGACGACGTGGTCGGCCGGTCGACCGGGCGCCGCATCGATCGTGGCCACGATCCCACCGAGGACGCGCACATCACGCTGGTCACCATCTCGAAGGATGCGTCCGTACAGTCCCTCCTGAGGGCCGAGCAGATTTTCGAGTTCCGGCGTTCGGAGGTTGATTCCGCACTCACCCCATGTCTCATTGCCGGGCAGGTTGAGGAGATCATCGAGAAACTCAAGCTGGTGGCAGCGGTGGAAGGCGCCAACGCCGATATGGACGAGTCCGATCGACAGCTTCGACCGGTCGTACAGCGGCCGGCGGACCGACGAGCCGAGCTGGCCAAGCGTCGAATTCCGCAACCGGGGAAGCGCCGCCAGATCGATCATCGTGGACGGCTGAGCGAGATGAGTGTGGTGAGCTGCTTCGCTCTCAGCTTCGACAAGGGGAGCGGTCTCACCGGCTCAGTCCTGTTCGACGGAGAACGCAAC
>JANPFX010000123.1:0-1553 GCA_031423635.1 Acidimicrobiia bacterium
TCCATCGACCTCGAGCGTTCCCAGCGCTTGTAATCCTCACGCCGACGTTTACGTGCTTCCGGGATCACCAGGTTGTGGCGGATCAGACACCGATACACCGACGACCGGCCCGGCAACGGCTCCACGCCCTCGCGGCGCAACCGGTTCACGATGATGGCGTCCCGCGGAGTGGTGGGGATCTGAGGTTGATCCTCGATGTGGGTTAGCCGTTGATGAGTTCGCCGGCTGACCGAGATTGAGTTTCGCGCTCGGGGTTGAGTTTCGCCATTGAGGCTTCGGAGAGGTAGTGGCGGGCGGTGGTCCATTCGTCGTGTTGCTCGGCGAGGATTGCGCCGACGAGTCGGATGACGGAGGCTTCGTCGGGGAAGATCTGCACGACGTTCGAGCGTCTCTTGATTTCCTTGTTGAGCCGCTCGAGCGGGTTGTTCGACCACGTTTTTCGCCAGTGCTCGGGCGGGAACGCACAGAACGCCAGCACGTCGGACTTGGCCGTGGTCATGAGCTCCGCGACCTTGGGGAACTGTTTCGATAGGAGCTTCGTGGTGTCGTCCCACGCCGCCGTCACGGCGGCCGGGTCGGGGTGCATGAACACCATCCGGAACGCTGCCGCGACCATGTCCTGGTGACCTTTCGGGACCCGCTGCAACAGGTTGCGGGCGAAGTGCACCCGGCAGCGTTGCCACGACGCACCTGTGAAGTGTTTGCGGATCGCCGCTTTCAATCCCTCATGGGCGTCGGAGATCACGAGGCGTACACCGCCGAGCCCGCGGCGGCGCAGGCTCCGGCAGAACTCGCCCCAGAACGCCTCCGATTCGGAGTCACCAACGGCGAGACCGAGGACCTCACGATCCCCGCCGGCGGTGATTCCGGTTGCGATCACGATTGCTTTGGACACGACCTGCCCGAGGGCGCTGTCACGCACGTTCACGTAGGTGGCGTCCAGGTACACGTAGGGGAAGGCGGTGTGGCCCAGGGACCGGTTGCGGAACGCGTCGACATGCTCATCGAGGCGCTTGCAGATCCTCGACACCTCGGACTTCGAGATCCCGGCGTCGATTCCGAGCGCGGCGACCAGGTCGTCGACCGAGCGGGTCGACACGCCGTGCACGTATGCCGTCATGACCACCGCGTAGAGGGCCTGATCGATACGTCGCCGGGGTTCGAGGATGGACGGGAAGAACGAGCCTCGACGCAGCTTCGGGATGCGCAGCTCGATATCACCGGCCTTGGTTGACAGAACCCGGTCGCGGTGGCCGTTGCGTTCGGTCGTGCGGGTCGGGGTTCGTTCGTAGGGTTCGGCGCCGATCACGCCGGAAGCTTCGGTCTCGATCAGTTCCTGCATCACGAGACGCACCGCGTCCCGGATCAGATCGACACCGTCACCGGTGCGGAACGCGTCGAGCAATGCGGACAAGGCAGACTCATCCAGAGCCATCGGTAGTTCTCCTCAGGTGTGTGTTCTTCCAGGAACACACCGAGGATCACGCCGATGGCTCACCCGCGGGTGGATACCTCAAGCACCCCAGAACCCCACCACCACAGGGGACGCCTAC
>JANPFX010000124.1:0-2512 GCA_031423635.1 Acidimicrobiia bacterium
GTGAGTTCCACCGTGTCGCCGTGGTCTTGGACGTCATAGTGGTAGTCGGCGGCGGCGAGCGTCTGATACCAGGCGATGAGGATGGCGCGCTGGTCGGTGGAGGCGTAGACAACGAAGGCTTCGGCGCTGCTCTCAAAGCCACCGACGCCGCCGGGTCCTCGTCCGTTACGGGACGATGACACGAGTTTGACGCTATGGGGTGGCGGGGCCAGAAGGTCAGAATTGAGGGGCGCAGCGATGTGCTTCGCGCATGCGGGAAGCGCGACGCAAACCAGCAACCCGAGAATCCACCGGCGGCCCATGGCTACGGGCCGAGGGTGGTGCGCAGGTTGTGTCGACAGCGACCTTTGCCCCACGCATCGACGAGCCGGAGCAGTACCGGAAGTGCGTCCGTTTCGAACGAGAAGGCCATGCACAGAGTCTGGCAGAGGACTGCGGGCGTTGGCCGGTAGGCAACACGGGCGTCCCCGTCGGCTCTCAGGGCAAACTCGTGAAGATTCCGTGCGCTCGGCTGGGGCCATAGCCTTTCGGCGCGCCGCGCGACGGGCGTGCTATCGAGCGACGGTTGTCGGGTGCCATCACGGCACTTGGTCGGTACGCCGACCCTGCCGGACACGCTGCGAGCAACCCGGGTCCACGGGGTCGTGTGCTTCACCGGGATGCTTTCCAACCAGTGGACCATGCGCGACTTCTACCCGATCGAGCAACTCCCACGCGGGGTCCGCCTCACCGCCTACGGCGGAGACGCCACCGACCTCCCCGCCCAGGTCCTCCAGAACTTCTTCGACGCCGTCGCCACCGGGCGACGCCATCGTGCCGATCCATCGCACCTACCGCCTCGACGACATCGCAGCGGCGCGCGCCGACATGGAAGCCGGGCGCGCCACCGTCAAACTCGTCGTCCTGCCCTGACACCAACGCACTCGGTAATCGCAGGCCGAGACGCGCCAGCAAGCACTGCACTGCCGGCGTTACACGGGTGATGTCGGGTGAGTCGCGCAGCGAGCGTTCGATCGTGGGAGAGGTGCGAGGTGTGCGACGGGTCGGGACTCCCGCAACAACTTTGCTGACGATCAGGCCGTTACGCTGTCGTCGCGACGGGCGTCGGACCGCTCGTAAGGGGTTGAACTAGTGCGCCCTCCTGGTTGATCGTTGGGGCGCGTCTGGGTGACGACGTGTGCGGTGGACGCACCGGTGGCCGTCAGTCGATACTGTCGGGATGCCGAGGATTGATGCCGCCACCGTCTCGACCGTTCTTGATGTGTACCTTTCTGAGCGGGCGTGACTCAGGCTCCGGTTGTGCTGAGAAGTCTGCGCTCGTAGTCGTCGGCCAATCCCAGGAGTGCGTTCTTGCAGTCGCCGGTCACGCTCGAGCCGTGCATCACGGCGAGGGTGCCGGGGTTGAGGTCGGCGAGGGACCGGATTGTCGGTGCACTGGTTGGGGTGATGCAACTGGCGCCGAAGGCGTCCTCGGCCTCTGAGGCTGCAGCGAGCACGTCGTTCGAGGTGAGCGGGGGCCCCTGACCGAGTTGGGAGAAGAGGTCACCGCAGAAGAGCGTTTTGGTTGTCTCGTCGAACAGCACGCGAGCTTCCCAGCCGTGGGGCACGTGTGGCGTGTCGATGTGTCGCACTCGATGCCGGCCGAGTTCGAGGACTTGGCCATAGGCGAGCGGGACGGGAGGGCGGTCGGCGAGATCGTTGAGTGACACCATGCAGCCGAGGCCGCCGTGCGCGACCTGCGCTTGGGGTGCAGCGGCCAGGAATTTGTTCATCGAGCCGCACTCGTCGGCTTCCACGTGCCCGAAGGTGATCCATCGGAGTGTCTCGATCGGGACGACGGTGGCGACTGCTTCGCTGACCGAGTCGAACAGCATCCGTTGCCCGGTGTGGAACAGCGACGGTTCGTCGTCGTTGATCAGGAACTGGTTGAACGTGAAGCCGGTTGGGCCGACATCGGGGACGAAGGTGGAGAGACGGTAGATGCCGTCGGCGATCTCGTCGATCACTGTATTTGTCATGATGGGGTTTCCTTTGTTCGTGCGGATTTTCAAAGTGGGGTCGGGCCGAGTCGCGCTCCGAGCGTTCGACCGTGGGAGAGGTGCGAGGTGTGCGACGGGTCCGAACTCCCGCGACAACTTTGCCGACGATGTTGCTAGTACGCGGTCGCCCTGCGCTGATCGTGGTTGCCGATCTACTGTGCGGAGATGCATCCAGTCGTGGTCATGTGTCTGGCGTTGCTGTTCCTGGGTGTTGGGCTGGCCGTGAAGTGGGGGCGGCTCGATTTCGTGACCCCGACCCCGGCCGTGCATGCGAGCTTCGCGGAGCAGGCCAAGCGTGCGCTGTGGTTCCTCGACATCGGCTTGATCGGAGCCGTGGTTGGGGGGCTCCTCGCTGCGGGGGCTGGCGGTCGGCTTGCCATGCGACTGCTGGCCGCGACGTCTGGCGACGGTGTCCAGGGTCGGATCACCGAAGCGGATGAGGTTGTCGGTGAGATCACGGTCGGAGGCACGAT
>JANPFX010000125.1:0-5484 GCA_031423635.1 Acidimicrobiia bacterium
GGTGGGGTATCGCAGCGGTCGTCTGCGCGGTGTTCACGTCCCTGTTCGCGGCCGGCTGGTTCTTGGACGTACGGTCCGTGTCGACAAGCGCCGTCCGGGTTTCTGGTCCTGTCCAGGAGCCCGCGACGGTCCCGGCATCAGTTTCAGTGTCGGTCACGACAACGATCCCAACAACCGTACGCACGCCAGCGACGCCACCGCCGACACGTCCCGCACCGAAACCGATCCTGCGTTCCACGACACTTTTTCCTTGGACGGCATGGGTATGGCTTGCCGGGCTAGTAGCGGTCGTGGCGTTGCCGCTCTTCACCCGCAATACGCCGTCCGCGCAGAAGGTGCGGTCTCGGACCGCTGCAGTCTTCGGAGTCGGCGCGATTCTCACGGTCCAATCGATCGGGCTGCTCTATATTCCGACGCTTGCCGCGCTCGTCATGGCCGCTCGAACCGGCCGGCACCCGCCCACAGCAGCGTCGCCTCGCCCACGAGCCGTCGCTGACATCACGTGAGACTTCTGTCCCCGGGGGTTCGTGACGTGTCGTGGTTCGTCGTGTGGGCGTCGATCGGTGGACTGTTCACTGCTGCATTTCTCAGCGCGCTTACGATCGGCCCGTTCATCGTTGCCGTGCCGGTGATCACGACCGTCATCGTCCTACGGGTTCCAAACGCCTCGGCGGGGCGTCCCGGTCTCATCAGCGGTGCCTCGTTCCCGTTGCTGTACGTCGCGTTTCTCAACCGTCATGGTCCCGGAAGCATTTGCAACGCGACCCGCCTTCGTTGTCACGACGAATGGAGCCCATGGCCATGGCTTCTCACCGGGCTCGGAGTGTCGTTGACGGGTGCGACGATCTTCACCTGGGCGAGGCGGGAGCGATGACCGAAACCGAGTTGGCCAACGGGTTGCGTGCCTGGGCGAAAGGAAATCGTGGGCTCGAAGCCGCGGTCGAGCTTCTCGTAGCGCACCGTGCGTGGCTCGTCTACGGGACCACACGCCCACCCGGCACCGGGGACGGTCCGTTCGAAGGCGCCAAACTGTTCTACCAACCGATCCATCAACGCGGCGTCGAAGTCCTCGACTGGGCACACGCCCGTGCCCTCACGCTCCCCACGAGTACCGTCGGCACCCCACAAGACCGCCAAATCCTCGCCCTTGCCCTACACCTCGCCGGGGAAGCCGTCTCCTCGCTCCGCCACTTGCTCGTCGGACTCGACAAATCCAACCTCGCCATCGCGAAACAAGCCGTCACGCACTACGCCGGAGCGATGGAAGCAACGACCGACTACGAAGAAGCCGTCGCGCTCCACGCCACACCGGCACGCACCGAGACACCCACCGACGATGCCACCACGCTGAAGATGCATCCCGGACCAGAGGCTTGCAGTGAACTCTGAAGACCTCCGGCCGAACACGCGCGGCGGAGACACGTGGACCGTTCTCCTCTTGACCCTGTGCAACCTGATTGTCCCCGTCATCGCGTACATCTGGGGGATTGTTCGACTGTCTCAGACCAACCGGTGGAACAAGATTCAAAAACTCGGGCTCGCACTGGTCCTCCCGGCCTTCTTCCTTTTTCCGGCGCTCCTCTGGACATCCACGCGATCGACGTCAAAGGTCGTCGAAACTAGCGTCGCGCGTCCGGCACCCGTCAGCTCGCCAGCAACTCAACCAACCGAGGTCAGAGGTTCAACCGATACAAACCTCGAGCTTCGCTCCCGGCCTCTGGTTGCCAGCGCCGGTGGTTGTCGGAAGGAACCAAACGTCGAGTCGTTGTCCAAGGACCTGGGACCCCTGACCGGATCGGGTCCGGTGCGTGTGGTGGGCGATCCGTGGAACTTCAGCCTTGGTCAACCCGCCAACTTCGGTTCGGAGCAATGGGGCGGGAACAAGCTCCTGATTGCGGTCCATAGCAGTGCCGGTGATCATGTCCTCGTTCGCGGAAAGGAAGTCGCCCCGGGCACTGCACAGGTCGGATTCGGGAGCGACGCAAGGCCGGTGTTCTCACTGGATCTTTCTGTCGGGGACCGCTCTGCAATGGATGGCGGCTGGATCGACTTTCCGAACATGATCCGCCTGGAGAAGCCGGGCTGCTACCTCCTCCAGTTCGACTACCCCGGTGGTACCTCTCGCCTGGCATTGCGCTACGTAGCCCCCGCTTCGGAGTCGCCTCCGTCAACCTGTGATGCTCGCCGCACCGTGACTGAACTTGCCCGGTCTGTCGGTCAAAACGTCGACGTCGCCCGATACTTCAGCGCCGCTGATTTTGCGTGGGTTTCCGATCAAGGGATCTCACCCACGCGGATCGGAAGCGACGCTGCGAGCTTCGCAACGCTGTCTGGCTACTTCTCACGACTAGCCGAAGCCGGTGATCGCTGGAGCATTTCCAACTTCACGGGCAGCACCCCGGCCCGGACCGGAGTGGTCAACTTTCAAGGTGAACTCACCCGAGGTCGCCGGTTGGACGGCAAGACGGCGATCTTCAAAGGTGCCGTTCGTTGCTCCACGGGAAGGATCGTCGCCCTCTCCATCGGAGCGGCCGGATCCTCAACCACCGTTACGGTTCCGGACACGGTCGGCGACACTTCATCGGTTACGTCCATCGGCAATTAGGAAGCGAGGAACGCTTGGATGGCGTCCCGAGCGATGCTCGACGGTGTTGTGTGATCTCGTTTGGCTCGCTCGGCGAGTTGCTGGCGGGTCTGTTCATCGAGACGGACTTGCAGCACCGGGGAAACGCCTTCGCCGAGTGATGGCCGACCACCCTTGGCTCGTGCTCGGGCAAAGACTGCGTCGTAGTCAGGTTCGGTGTGTTCAGCCTCATCCGCCATCCGCTCGAAGTCCGCTTCGGTGAGGACTTCGCCGTTGGGCATGGTCACGTCTTCGCTCGTGACTCTGGATTTCATGATCTCTTTCATTGGTTCTCCTTTCGGGTAACCGTTGTAGGTAGCCGGTTCGTGCGGGCATGGCGTGGAAGATCGTGAACGTGTTCTGTCGGTAGGTGCCGATCAGTTCGGCACGTTCCCTGCGGAGTCGGGCCCGAGCACGAGCACCTTGGGCGGGTCCTCCTCGAACTCGTCGTCGACAAGTAGCGGGTAGGTGGCGGCGTGAGCGATCGACTCACTGGGGATGCCGTGCTTCAAGGCCGACTGCCTTATGTCCAACTCCACTTACCGTACTGTAATACAGAACCGCTCGGTTCCGCCACTTCTTATTGCAGTGGCCCCCATCTCGCATCCCCCGTCGCCGACCCCGATACGAGGCGGCGAGCCACCGGCCGAAGTCGCCCGACTGCATACCGGTCGTTGTCGAGTGGTGTCGCCGGAGGTATCCGCAGTGGTGCAATCGTGATGAAGGTGGTCAGCTTTGGTCCGGATGGCTGGTCCCTGGTGCGAGTCAGGAGCATGGGGCTTGCGCTGTCTTCACCAAAATGGATACCGTTTCTGGCAATCACGTTGGCAATCAGAGCACCGATACAAGGCAACACGAGACGGCATCACCCGGACCGAAAACCGCATAACTGCAGGCCAGAGGGCACTCAACCGACGTCGACGGACGGCTCATTTCGCCCTCCGGAGGCGGTGGCGCAGGTTCGAATCCTGCCGAGGGCACGTTTTTCCGTCCAGCGGAGGGGGCCTACCGCGGCAGGACGGTTCACCTGCGGGAGTTCAGAACGCTGCTTCTTCTCGGCTTTCGGGGTCGTCGAACGCATCCAGGGGCTCGTTGAGCTCCTCGGCCAGGCCGACGTCGGCCAGAAGATCCATCAGGTCTTGCGAGCTCAGCTCACCGGGGACGTCCTCGGTCTCCTCGTAGAGCTCGATTTCATCTTCGGCCGGGTGCTTGATCGGCTGCGGCGGGGTCTCGTGCGGGTGCGTCACAGAACTGCCTCCTTTCGAGTTGGTCTTGCGTCACCGTAGCTGGCATCGACGCCGGCGACCACGGCGGCTACCCGGTTGCCGGGAAACGAGGCGTGACGGGGACTCACGGACCGAGCGGGGCGGCAGGCTCCGTGACCGACGCAAGCTCTCGCAAGACAGCGCCGATGGCCGCAAGTGACACGTAGCTCACACACAGGAAAGCTCCGTAGAGGACCGTGAAGCCGATGGTCCGAGCGTTGCTGAGGGGGTTCTGCACCGGCTCGATGATGCTCCGGGCAAGCGAGCGGGGTGTCTGCCAGAAGTTCCACGAGTTCCACCGTTCGACTCTTCCGAGGTACACGCCGAACCCCGCGAGCAGGAGGCTGGTGAGCGCAGTGATCCAGCCGGCAACGGTTCCCAGACGGGCCCGCACGGCGACGTGGACGAGCGCGACGGATCCGAAGCACAACAGGATCCCGCTGACTGCGAAGGACCCGTAGAGCAATGCGTCATACCAGAGGGGGGCATTGGTTCTCCGGAGGTGGAGGATGTCGGTGACGAGATACGGCGCATTGGGCAGGAACAACAACCAACCGGCAAGGACGGGAAGAGCAGCGACCCCCCGGCGAACCCGCAACAACCAACCCGCCAGCACGGCGAGCGGAAACGGGATCGCCGCAAGGAAGAGGTTCCAGACAAGAAACCGGAAACCGAATCGTCCGGTGGCGGCGTATCGGACGACGAGCAGGCCCAAGCTCGTGACGATGGAGAGAGCGAGCGCGACGCTGAGCTGCAGCCGGACCCGGAACCAGGTGCTCATGGGAATGACCGTAGGCGTCCTCCGGAGGCGCTCCGGTCCGACGCAGTGTGCGCGCTACGTTGCATCCATGCTGACCCCGGGAACCACGGCGCCGTTGTTCTCGCTACCCGATCAGGACGGGAACCCAGTTTCGTTGCTCGACTACCGCGGTCGTTGGTTACTCCTCTGGTGGTACCCGAAGTCTGCGACTCCTGGTTGAACGCTCCAGGGCCAGGCACTGCGTGACAGTGCCGAAGCGTTTGCCGACCGAAACTGCGCCATTCTCGGAGCATCGTTCGACACCCCCGAGGAAAATCGCTCCTTCCGCGAGGCCCAGGGATTCCCGTTCTCCCTGCTGGCCGACGTCGACCACTCGGTCGGTTCGGCCTACGGCGTGGTCCGGACCGGTGGGCCATACGTGGACTACCCACTCCGACACTCGTTCCTCATCGATCCCGAAGGCGTGGTCCGCCGCGCGTATGACGTCGATGACGTCATAAGCCACGCCGCCCTCGTACTCGCCGACCTCGACACTCTCCGCGACTGACGTCAGCCGCGCCGCGGCTGGACTGGTCGGCCTATCGCTCCTCCCGGGTGCCACGGTGACGCATGAGTCGACCGACTCATCGGGCCGGTGTTTCATCAGAATTGATGATCAGCCAGCCAAGGTCGCCGACGATCCTGTGACCACTCTAAGTGGTCGAAAAGGATTTCGCGATGAAACACACGCAAGGAAGCAGAGCCGTCGCCGCCGTTGTTCTCACGGTCGTGGCATCGACAATCGTCATGCCTGCGGCCCAGGCCGGCAAGAACAACCAGTCGGCCACGACCACGGC
>JANPFX010000126.1:0-17028 GCA_031423635.1 Acidimicrobiia bacterium
ATGCTCAGCGCGCTGACGATCGGTGAGCGAACGACATGTGCCCGGGTAGCCGGTCGAGAGAGCCGGGCCGTTCGGAGCGCGGACGGCGTCGGCGATCTCCCGGCGTGTGCAGAAGCATTCGTAGGTCTGGCCGTCGGCGATCAGCGCGTCGATCGCTGCATGGTGGGCGTCGAATCGTGTTGACTGCACGAGCGGTTCGCCGTCGAAGTCCAGCCCGATGGCGAGGAGGTCGCGGAGCTGACCGTTCCGATGCTCCGGTCGCGAGGTGACCCGGTCGAGGTCCTCGAAGCGGAGCGAGAAGCGTCCCCCGGTGGACCGGGCACACAGCCACGCAACAAGGGCAGTGCGGAGATTGCCGATGTGGAGCTCACCCGTCGGAGAGGGCGCGTATCGACCGTTGGCCACGGCTCCAGTCAACCCGCGTTTGGGCTCGGGACGCGAAGCGAGGCCGGTCCTTCGCCCCCCGACGAAGCAACCGGCCTCAGACCCGCGTGGTCAGCGGCCAGGCTGCGGCAGCGTGCGGAGGTATGGCTTGACGGTCGTCCAGCCGTCGGGGAACAAGGTCTTGGCCTCGTCATCGCTCACGGCAGCGCCGATGATGACGTCTTCGCCGCTCTTCCAGTCGACCGGGGTGGCGACCTTGTACTGAGCGGTGAGCTGGAGCGAGTCGATGGTGCGCAGGATCTCGTCGAAGTTCCGGCCGGTGGAAGCGGGATAGGTCAGCGACAGCTTGATCTTCTTGTCGGGGCCGACGACGAACACGGAGCGCACCGTGAAGGTGTCGTTGGCGTTCGGGTGGATCATGTCGTAGAGGTCGGCCACCTTCTTGTCGGAATCACCGATCATGGGGAAGTTCACCGCAGTGCCCTTGACCTCTTCGATGTCCTTCTCCCATTCGAGGTGCGAGGCGACGGAGTCGACCGAGAGGCCGATGACCTTCACGTTGCGCTTCGCCCACTCGTCCTTCAGAGCGGCGACACGGCCGAGCTCGGTTGTGCACACCGGGGTGAAGTCCTTCGGGTGGCTGAACAGGACGCCCCAGGAGTCGCCCAGCCACTCGTGGAAGCTGACGGTGCCGTGGGTGGTCTCGGCGGTGAAATCCGGTGCAACGTCGCCAATGCGCAGGCTCATGGTGGTCCCCTTCGGAGGTGTCTCGAACGAAGCAAATACGATAGCCGAGAAATCCGACCAGTTTTGTCGGGAATTGCAGTGGGAGAGAGGTTGCCCCCATATCTGGGGGCAGAACACCTCCGAACGGAGCCGGGAGGTGTTCTGCCGCACCGTGCGCCTGTTGTGGACGCATCGGCGCTGGGCCCTCCCGGCCCGCATCCCTCCGTCGGACAGGAACCGACTCGTCAGGCCGGGCCGGTCGGCGGCGCGACCGGCTCGCGGTGCAGCAAGAACGTGCCGGTGGCCTTGCTCACCAGCTGTCCGTCCGCGTCGAACACCCTCGCCTCGGCGAACGCCACCTGCTTCGTGATCCGCACCACGTCGCCGCGCAACGTCAGGGCGTCGCCGACCCTGGCCGTGCGGAGGTACTCACCTTTCATCTCGAGCGTCGCCTTGGTGCGGTCGCGCCCGTCGCACGCCGCGTTGATGGCGAAGTTCATGAGCGCGTCGAGGACGATGCCGTGGACGCCTGCCTGCACGATGCCGTGCGGATTGGCGGCGAGCGGAGCCGGTTCCCATCGGCCGGTGCACCACCCCTGATCCTTCGTCGACTCGGCGATGCCGTAGGCGTCGATCGACGCTCCGATTCCGTCGATGATCCCCATTCCCCCGTCGCCCAGCCAGCGGTCCATGTTCTTCATACCTGCCACCGTAGGGCGGTGCGGTCGCGACGGACCAGCCGGGGTGGCATCGTGGACACGTGCCGAACGAGATCCGGGACGGGTTCCCCGACGACCCGTCGAACGACGTGTCGATCGAGGCCACCGGCAACTCGACGCTCGTCGCCCGACTCGTTCGAGAGGCCTGGGCGGGAACGGTCGATCGACGTTCGTCGGGTCACCTCGTCACGGGTGATGACGTGGCCGAAGCGCTCGAATGCGGAGCCACAGCCATCGTTGCCCGGCTCGAGCACACACCGGTCGGTTGTGTGATCGCCGCACCGGCCTCCGACGGGCGGACCGTCGAGATCAGCAAGCTTGCCGTCCTCCGGGAGCATCGGGGCCGTGGTATCGCGGCGAGGTTGATTGACGAGGCGGCGCGCTTCGCCTTCGGCCTCCGGACCGAGCGGCTCGTTCTCGCGGTCAGCGCCTACCAGCCGCGCCTCACCCGGTTCTACGCCCGCCACGGGTTCGTCGTCGCTCCGAACGAGGTCTACCTCGGGGCCTCACCGACGAGTCCGCCGCCCATCGTCATGACCCGAACGCCGGTCCTCCCCCCCTTCGACCTGACGGTCGATCCGGTCGCTGCCGCCGTCTCCGCGCTGGGTCGCGGGGGTCTGGTGGTGCTTCCGACGGAGACCGTCTACGGGCTCGGTGCGAACGCCCGTGACCCGCTCGCGCTTCGTCGCGTGTTTTCGACGAAAAGCCGGCCAGTCGACCACCCACTGATCGTGCACCTCGCTGATGCCTCCCAGATCGACGACTGGGCGGTGGACATCCCCGATGATGCCCGAGCGCTCGCTGCCTCGTGCTGGCCGGGACCGCTCACCCTCGTCCTCCACCGGCACCCGTCGGTGCCCGACGAGGTCACGGGCGGTCGTGACACCGTCGCCGTTCGGGTTCCGTCCCACCCTGTTGCTCTGGCCGTGCTCGGGTTGTTCGATGACGGGATCGCCGCACCGTCGGCCAACCGCTTCGGCCGGGTGTCGCCGACCACCGCGGCCGACGTCCGTGCCGATCTCGCCGATGCCCTCGTCGACGGTCTCGACGTCGTGCTCGATGGCGGGCCGTCAAGGGTCGGCGTCGAATCGACCATCATCGAGTTGGTCGGCGAGGTCCCGCAGCTGCTCCGGCCGGGCGGGCTCCCGGTCGAGCGGGTTGAGGAGGTCCTGGGTCGAGCTGTCCTCCGCGTGCCGACGGGACCGTCGCGGGCGCCGGGGATGCTCGCTGCCCACTACGCGCCGTCGGCTGCGGTGCGAGTCGTTGCCATCGACGGGGCGCGAGACGCAATGGCGGGCCAAAGCGGGCGGACGGGCTACCTCGGTCCGCGCGCCGTGCCGGTGCCCGAAGGCGTTGTCCGCCTGGACGCACCGGAGGCGTACACCGCGGACGCGCTCGCCCCCCTCTTGTACCGATCGCTGCGCCTCGCGGACCAACTCGGCTTGGCGACGCTCGTTGTCGTCGCCCCGGACGGTGAAGGCCTCGGCCCGGCCGTACGCGACCGTCTCTCCCGGGCGGCTCACCGGGACTGATCGGGTTGGGCGAATGATGCGGGCGCGTGGGAAAGTGGACGATCGCAGAACTTGACCAGCTGGTCAAGTAACTGCCCGTCTCCCGAGGAGTTCCCATGCCCACTGCTGTGATCGTCGATGCCATTCGTACGCCGCTCGGACGCCGGAACGGCAAATTGAAGGACTGGCATCCGGTCGACCTCGCCGCCGAAACCCTGAAGGCCATCGTCGAGCGCACTGGCATCGACCCCGCGCTCATCGACGATGTGGTCATGGGCTGCGTGATGCAGGTCGGTGAGCAGGGTCTCAATATCGCCCGCAATGCCGTTCTCGCCGCCGGCTGGCCCGAATCGGTTCCCGGTACGACGGTCGACCGTCAGTGCGGTTCGTCGCAGCAGGCCGCCCATTTCGCCGCGCAAGGGGTGATCGCCGGGGCCTACGACATCGTGGTCGCGGCCGGCGTGGAGAACATGAGCCGTGTACCGATGGGGGCGTCCGTGGCGTCAGGCCCCGGCAAGCCGATGGGTGATCTCGTCGCCGAGCGCTACAAGCCGGTTGGTGGCCTCGTGCCCCAAGGCATTTCCGCCGAACTCATCGCCGAGAAGTGGGGTCTCTCCCGCGACGACATGGACGCCTTTGCCGCGGAGAGTCACCAGCGCGCCGCCCGAGCCACTGCCGAAGGGCGATTCGAACGGGAGATCCATCCCGTGATGGGCGCCGACGGCGAGCTGATGACGAAGGACGAGGGCATCCGCCCCGATTCTTCGATGGAGACCCTTGCCAAGCTGAAGCCGGCGTTCCTCCCCGAGGGCCGCGTCACTGCCGGCAACTCGTCGCAGATCACCGACGGCTCCGCGGCGATCCTGATCATGAGCGAGGAAAAGGCGGCGGCACTCGGGCTGCGGCCGCGTGCTCGTTTCGTCCAGTTCACGCTCGCCGCCGAGGACCCGCGGATGATGCTCACGGCGCCGATCCCGGCCACCCAGAAGCTGCTTGCGAAGGCCGGACTCAGCATCGACGACATCGATCTCTTCGAGGTGAACGAGGCGTTCGCCTCGGTGCCGCTGGCCTGGCTGAAGGAGCTGGGCGCCGACCCGGCCAAGATGAACGTGAACGGCGGCGCCATCGCCCTCGGCCACCCGCTCGGTGCCTCCGGCGCCCGCATCATGACGACCATGCTCAACGAACTCGAGCGCATCGGCGGCCGCTACGCGCTGCAGACGATGTGTGAGGGCGGCGGCATGGCAAATGCGACGCTGATCGAACGGATGTAGGCAAGGTCCGGCGACGATCGAGCAGAGCAAATGCGACGCTGATCGAACGGACGTAGCGAAGCAGTTCAGACGTTGGTGAGGCGCGGCAGCCAGGTTGCCGCGCCCAGCCGATACCCTTGGCGACGTGCTCTGGACGCTCTTCAAGGTGGTCATCGCCTTCGGCGTCGGTTACGTCATCTTCCGCGCCGGGTTCGCCATGATCCGGGGCATTGCCATGCCGATACCGGCCCCGCCGCCGGACGGCGAGCTGCGCCGGGTGAATCTTCGCTACCGGTGCCCGTCCTGTGGCACCGAGATCCGCATGGTCAAGTCCGATGTGGTCGACCCGGTTCCGCCGCGCCATTGCATGGACGAGATGGATCTCATCGCCATCGACGGCGAAGCGGTCGAAGCCTGAACTGTGTCGACCGACTTCTCCCCAGGCTGTGGATAACACTGGGGAGAATCACACCGGTGTAACTCGGTGAAACGGACGTCGGCGGACATGTGAGCCGTTCGGCCCGTGCTATTTGAGCTGCGTGGCGACCGCGAACCCGCCGGTGATGGATGCCAGACCGCCGAGTAGGTAATAGCCCGAGCGGCCGCCCGGTAGCACGCCGACGTAGTAGTTGATGATCAGCAGCATGCCCAGGATCAAGAAGAAGGCCAGAGCAGGCACGACCCACGGCTTGGTTTCCTGGCTTGCCTCCGCTGTTTCGTGCGGGGTGGGCGGCGTGTAGCGGCCAGTGTTTGTGTAGGCCGGAGTCTTCGTATCCGAGGCCCCAGAGGTGGCCTTCGATGCGTCACGCGAGTCCTTGCCTTTGCCCGGGCCCTTCGACTTCGGGGCTGTTCCCTTGGGCGTGAACCGTCCTCCCTGGAGTGCGGCGCGTCGGGCACCGCTCATCTTGGTACTGGGTTTGTCTGGAGAGGCCACGCCACCAGCGTACCGATGCGCGGCCGCGCACGCTGTCGAACCCGTTCTCGGGAATCCCGCCACGCCCTTGCGCGGCACGCCACTACCGTGCAGTGCCGTGGTCCGCGTGCTGGTGATCGACAACTACGACTCGTTCGTCTACAACCTCGTGCAGTACCTGGGCGAGCTCGGTGCCGAGCCGATCGTCCACCGCAACGATGCGATCACCGTTGAGGAGATACGCGCGATGCGTCCGGATGCCATCCTCGTGTCTCCCGGACCGGGGCGACCGGAGGACGCCGGCATCAGCCAACGGGTGATCGCCGATCTGGGTCCGCACATCCCCCTGCTGGGCGTGTGCCTCGGGCATCAGGCGATCGGGCAGGTCTTCGGGGCCGACGTGGTCAGGGCGCCGACGCTGCTCCACGGAAAGACATCGTCGGTGACCCATCAGGGCGCCGGCGTACTCAACGGGCTTTCGATGCCGTTTACGGCCACGCGTTACCACTCGCTCGTGATCGATCCGACTTCGATGCCCCCCGAGCTCGAGGTCACGGCGACCACGGCGGATGGCATCGTGATGGCGATTCGTCATCGGACGCACCCGATCCACGGCGTCCAGTTCCATCCCGAGGCAATCCTCACGGAGGGCGGCCACCACCTGCTCGAGAACTTCCTCGCCCTCACGTCGTAACGACGAGGGGGCGGTCAGGCCGGCGCGGTGGTGGGCGTCTGCGCGGTCACGGGGACGGGGGTCGCCGTCGGTGCCGCAGTCGGTGCCGGAGTCGGTGCCGCAGTGGGTGCCGCAGTGGGTGCGGGCGTGGGAGCCGGCGTCGCTTCCACCGGCGGGGCAGGCGTCGGGGCAGGCGTCGGGTCGGGCGAGGCGGTCACGACGGTCGTGTTGTCGGTCGGCACCGTACGCCGCACCCGCGACGTCGTGGTCTCGTTCGAGAGCACCCCGACCCGGATCACCACGGTGGCGCCTGGTTCGAGTTCCGTCCCTGCGCTCGGCGTCTGTGACATCACGCGTTGCACATCACCCGGATCGCTCACCGCCCGCGAGGTCGCGTCGACCTTGAATCCCGCGCCGACGAGGGTCGCCGTGGCCTCGGCTTGGGAGACGCCGATGACGCTCGGTACGGCCAGCCCTTTTCCGGCGGAGACGAAGATCACGACGGGCGAGCCGCGATCGACTTTGGCTGCGGCGGCAGGATCGGTGCGCACGACCGTTCCCTTGGGCACCGTGGGAGATGCCTCCGGTTGAACGGTGACGCGGAACCCGATCTTGGTGAGATCGATGCGGGCGTCGTCGGGGGACTTCCCGGCAACGTCGGGGATCTCGACCGTGAGCGTGGCTTTTGCCAGGAAAACGGTGACGGTCTGCCCGGCGGTTGCATCGGAGTCCGGCGCCGGGTCCTGCCGGATGACCGTTCCCGGTGGTGCGGTGTCGTTCGGCTCCTCAGCCGTGACCATGACGTAGCCGCCGGCCAGAAGCTTCGAGCGCGCCACTTCCACGGTGTCGCCGATCACGGAAGGGATGACCGGCTTGTCGACGCCGGTCGACACGTAGATCGTGATGGTGGCGTTCTCGGACACCTTTGCGCCGGCGGCCGGCTTGGTCTTGAAGACCACGTTGGCCGCGAACGTGTCGTTGGGTTCGAGCAGCGGGCTCACGACGAGACCCGCTGCCGCGACGATCCGGTTCGCCTCACCGGATTCCTGCCCGACGACGTTCGGCACCTCGATCTTGGCACCCGAGTCCTTCAATACGCCGAGCTGACGGGCGAGGAGGAACAGCAGCGCGCCGAGGACGGCAAGAAGAGCGGCGAGCACGATGAGGTAGAGCCCGTTGCGCTTGCGCTTGCCATCCAGGCGGGCGAGGTCCGAGGTGACGCGGACTTCGTCGTCGGGGAGCGGCACGGTGCGCCGTCGTCCCGCTGACGGCGCTGCGACGACAGTGGCGTCGTCGGCCCCGATTGCGCCGAGCGCCGCTTCTCGTCGGTCGGCGATCGGCGCGTTGGCCGGACGGGCGAGGATCGCCGTGGGCTCGTCGACGCCGCCCGTGTCTGCCGGATCCACGGTTCGGGTGGCGAGGCGTTGCTCACGGAGGCGGATCAGCGCATCTCGCTGATCGGCTGCGGTCGTGAATCGTTCCGCGGGCACCTTCGCCATCGATCGTCCGATGATGGACTGCAGGCTCTTCGGGACCTTCGGGTTCTTCTTGATGGGTGCGGGAGGAATGGTGGTGAGCGCCCGTTCGCGGATCACGCTGACGGTCTCTCCCGGAAACGGTGGCAGTCCGGTGACCATGTAATACCCGACGGCACCGACCTCATAGATGTCGGATCGGGCGTCGGTGGGTTCACCGCGGAACGACTCGGGGGACATCCACAGGGCCTGGTCCCAGCGAATCTCCGGCGGCGTCCAGTCGGGGGCGAACGAATTGGCGAGCGCAACCTCCGAGATTCGCACGTCACCGCGTGGCGAGACGGTGACCAGGTCAGGGGTGAGTCCGCCGTGGAGCACCCCCTCGCGGTGGCAATGGTCGAGCACCGAAGTGATGCCGATGAGCACGTGCAGGGCCCGCTCGACCGGGAGAGGTCCGTTCGATGCGACGTAGTCCGTCAGGGTGCGATCGCTGTTGTGTTCGGTGACGAGGAAGTAGGTCGGCCCGGGCTGGCCGTCGATGCCTTCGACCTCGCGTCCCCAGTCGAGCACCCCGACGAGTCCCGGGTGCGTGAGATTGGCGGCCGCCTGCGCCTGCAACCGGAAACGGTCGACGAAGTTCAGGTCGGCGGCGAGCTCGGGAAGGAGTGCTTTCACGGTGACGGGGCGATCGAGCAGGGTGTCGTGCGCGTCGAAGTCGTCGGTCAGGATCCCTCGACCTCGACGCTGATCGAGTCGGTAACGGTTGTTCACGACGATGTCTTGCAAGCCCATGATTGCCTCAGACGCTAGTTGGCGAGGGTTGACGAGGAGTGGGCATGGCGAGCTGCGCCCCCGCCGCGACCGGGCGGGCCCGGATCATCGCGGATTCGCCTGTGCCGTGAGAGCGGCCTCGAGCACCTGGCGGGCAACCGGCGCAGCCACTCGACCGCCGGTCGCCGTGCTGACTTCCGGCTGGTTCTCGACGATCACGGCAACCGCGACTGTCGGGTTCTCGGCAGGGGCGAACCCGATGATCCAGGCGTGTGCCGAATTGCGTCCGGTCTGTGCCGTTCCTGTCTTGGCTGCGACCTGGACGCCGCTGATGGCGGCGCGTTGCGCAGTGCCTTGGTTGACAACGTCGATCATGAGGTCGCGGATCTTCGTCGCCGTGTCCTCGGACACCGCGCGGCGCCATTCGTTGCGGGGTTCACCGCGGACCTTGGAGCCGTCCGAATCGCGGACTTCTTGCATCACATGTGGTTCCATGATCACGCCCCTGTTGGCGACCGCCGCAGCGACGAGCGCCATCTCGAGGGGGGTGGCCGCCACCTCGCCCTGCCCGATTGCGGCCTGGGCGAGCTGGGGATCGTTGCGGTTGAAGAAGGGCACTTCGGGGAAGGTCGAGGCGGCTGCCCCGGGCGAGAGGTCGAGGGGCGGCGTGCGGTTGAAGCCGAACGCGACGGCGCCGTCGTGGAGCCTCTCGGGTCCGAGGTCGAGGCCGAGTTGGGCGAACGCCGTGTTGCACGAGACGCGGAAGACGACCGGGAGGGTCCCTCCGCATTCGCTTCCACCGAAGTTGCGCAGCGGTCGCTGCGTGAACCGGAGGGGGAGCGCGCGGAGCTGCGGGTACACGGGAGCCTCCAGCCCGATCACTTCGGTCTCGAGGCCGGTGGCGGCAGTGATGGCCTTGAACGTGGATCCTGGTGGGTACCGCTCGCGATACGACCGGGCGAGCAATGGTTTGGTGGGGTCGTCTCGGAGACGTTCATATGCGGTGCGCGTCGTGTCGACATCAGTGGATGCAAGCGGGGTCGGATCGAAGCGAGGCGTCGACACTGCAGCGAGGATCGCTCCTGTGCGGGGATCGATTGCGACCACGGACCCGCGGCGATTGCCGAGCGCCTTTGCGGCGACACGCTGTATGCGATCGTCGACGGTCAGCGTGACATCGCTGGTGACGGTCTTCGACGCAAGGAGATCGCGCAGGCGCTGCGGGGAGAGGTTGACCTTTCGTCCGGCGAGGTCGGCGTTGTAGGAGTGCTCGACCCCGGTGGTGCCGTAGACGAACGAGAAGTACCCGGTCAGGTGGCCGTAGAGCGAACCGCCCGGGTACTCCCGGACGTAGGCGTACCGGCTCTCGGCGTCGGGGTTCTTCAACGACTCGGCGAGGACCTTGCCGTCGGCGGTGAGGATGCGGCCCCGCTGCTGACCGAAGTCGCGTTCGGCATTTCGCGAGTTGCGCGGGTCGCTGGCGAGGTCCTCGGCCTTGATGACCTGGAGCACGTTGAGCTGAACGATCATGGCGAGGAAAAGGACGACGAGCGCGATACCGAGTCGTCGGATCTGGGTGTTCATCGACCCTCGCCGCCGAGCATCCTGGTCTCGTCTTCGTTCCCGCCGCCGAAGCCGTCGCCGTCAGGCGCAGCTCGTGGGCCGCGGAGCGTCGGGGTGTTCTTCTCCTTCCGCTCCTGACGGCGCTGGCGCCAGCTGAGGGGCTCGGGCTCGCCGAGCCGGGCGTTGGCATCGTGGGAGATCCGGGCGAGCAACGCCAGAAGGACGTAATTGACGACGAGGGACGAGCCTCCGTAGCTCACGAACGGCAGGGTGACACCGGTGAGCGGGACGAGACGGGTGACCCCTCCGACGATGATGAATGTCTGCATGCCGAGGATGGTCGTGAGGCCGACGGCGAGCAGCTTGTCGAATGCGGTGTCGGCCCGAAGCGCGATGCGGAGGCCGGCGCCGACGAGCAGAAGAAAGCACAGCAGCACCGCAGTGGTCCCGAAGAGACCGAGTTCCTCGCCGATAGCGGCGAGGATGAAGTCGTTGTACGACGCCGGTATCCGGGTGGGACGGCCCTGGGCGAGACCCGTACCGGTGATCCCGCCCGACCCGAAGGCGAATGCGCTCTGTACGAGTTGGTAGCCGCTCCCGGACGCGTAGCTCCACGGGTCGAGCCAGGTCGTGACCCGGGTCTGCACGTGGCCGAAGAGCTGATAGGCCGCGGTCGCTCCGGCGGCGAACATCGCCGCGCCGAGGCCGAGGAACGCAGTGCGTCCGGTGGCGACCCAGAGCATCGACACGAAAAGGGTGAAGAACAGCAGGGAGGAGCCGAGGTCCTTCTCGGCGACCATCACCGCGATCGAGAATCCCCAGGCCAGAAGGATCGGTCCGAGGTGACGGAACTCGGGGATGTGCACACCGAACACACGCCTTCCGGCGACGGCGAGGAGCTCGCGCTTCTCGACGAGGTAGGAGGCGAAGAACAGAGCGAGGGTGAGCTTGGCGACCTCTCCTGGCTGAAACGTGATCGGTCCGAGCCGAGCCCAGATCCTCGATCCGTTCCGTTCGTAGCCGATGCCCGGCAGCAGCGGCGCGAGTAACAGGGCGATGCCGGCGAAGAAGAACGTGTAGCGGGCGTATTGCAGGCGCTTTGCCTCGCGCACGATGACGATGGTGGCGATGTAGCAGCCGATGCCGACCCCGGTCCATGCGGCCTGCTTGTTGGCGAGATCGGGGCGCAGTCTGACGATGAAGACGTAGCCGATGCCGTTGAGCACCGCTGCGATCGAGAGGATGGTGGCGTCCGCGAACTTGGCGTAGCGCCGCGTAGCAATATGTGCACTTATCAGTAGGGCGGCGACGACGCCGACGAACGGTCGGATGTTCGTCGGAACCGTCGCTGTCTTGCCGAGCGAGACCAGCGTGTAGGCGCTCGCCGTGAGGGCCACGGCGAGGACCATGAGCCCGAGCTCGGTCCGTCGACGGGGCACAGCCAGGCGGGTAAGGCGCGCCACCGGTTACCGCGACTTCTTGGTCGTCGTGGTGGTTGTCGTGGTGGCAGTTGTGGTCGTCGTCGTGGTCGGTGCGAACGGGTCGACGACCGCGGCCGGCACCGGATCACTGACGGTGTCGCTCTCGGTCAGCGTGGTCGTCTCGGCAGCGGTTCCTGTCGCCGTCGAGGAGGACGACGCGTCGGCGACGGCCTCGTCCGGGACTGTCGTCGTTTCGAGCGTGAGCTGCACGATCGTCGTCTCGGCAACGGTCGTCGCTGTCGTCGGCTCGGTGTCGGCGCTCGGATCGTTCTGAATCGTCCAGACCACGACCCCGGCGATGGCGGCGAGACAGGCGAAGAACAGCACGACTCGGAAGTTCACGATCCACGGGCGTCGGGGGGCCTTCGGCTCGGGAGGCGAACCGGGTGCCCCGAGACGGGCACGACTCGCCGCTTCGCTGCTCGCCACTGGGGCGAGGTTCGCGCCGCTGGGTGATCTCGCGTCCGCCGTCAACCCGCTTCCGTCAAGGCCGCTGACGACATCCACGACGATGACGGTGACGTTGTCGCGCCCGCCGTGATCGACGGCCTCGCGCACGAGAGCTGCCGCTGCCTCCTGCGGGTCGCGGAGCTGGCGGAGGGTCGCCGCGATGGTCTGGTCGGTGAGCTCGGTCGGAAGACCGTCGGAACAGATCAGAAAACGATCCCCCACGATCGGGACGATCTCGAGCACGTCGCACTCGACGTCGGGCTCCACGCCGAGGGCGCGGGTGAGCACGGACCGGCTCTTGTGGGTACGAGCATCGACGGCCGTGAGCTTTCCTTCGCGTTGCAACTCTCCGACAACCGAGTGGTCCTCCGAGAGCTGTTCGAGGTCACCGCCCCGAAGCCAGTAGGTGCGGGAGTCTCCGACGTTGATCACTAGCAGCAGAGCGGGCGTGGTGTCGTCCCCCTCGACGACGGCGATGCCGGTCACCGTGGTGCCCATGCCTCGGAGATCTGGTTCACTCCGGGCTCTGGTGAGAATGCCGAGGTTCGCGGACTCCACCTGTGCGATCACGGCATCGGCGCGCAGCGTGTCCTCACCGGGACCGAGTCGGGCCAGCGTTTCGACGGTGAGTTGCGCGGCGACTTCGCCACCGACGTGCCCGCCCATGCCGTCGGCGACGATGAAGAGGCGGTCGGCGACGATGAGGAAGCGGTCCTGGTTGTTCGTGCGAACGCGTCCAGCGCTTGTCGACGCGCCTGCAGCGAGTCTCACGGGGTGCCGAGGGCGTCGCCCTGAGCTGTCGGTTCCCGTGTGGTCCGTCCCCGTCATAGGTGCACTTACTTCTTGATTTCCAGCACGGTGTCGCCCATGGCGAGGCGGTCGTTGGGTGCGATCGGGATCGGTCCGGCGACGCGCTTGCGGTTCAGATAGGTGCCGTTGGTGGACCCGAGGTCTTCGACGAAGTACTGCCCGTCGCGGCGGAAGATCCGGGCGTGAAGCTGGGAGATCAGTGGGTCTTCGATCGAGACGGCGCATCCTGCGGCACGCCCGATGGTCATCTCCTCGGACATCGCGAACGTGCGTCCGCGGCGCTCGGGGGGCTCGACGATCTTGAGCTCCAATGAGAGGGCCTCGCGTCGTGCCTTCTTCGGAGCGAGCGGCCGCTCACGGGCGCTCGACACGGCCTCGGTGGCCGCCTGACCGCCGCCGTCCGATCCGCTGCGTACGCGTTCGGCGAGCGAACCGCGCTCGGCGTGGATCTCGACCCAGACTGCCCGAACGACACGGGCGAGGAACAGGTACAGCCCGGCCAGGAAGGCCAGTTTCAAGACGGTGAGGACGGAGTCGTTCATCCTCGGCTCGGCTCCGTCGTGGAGTAGTGGATCGTGGTGGTGCTGATCTGGATCCGGTCGCCGTCCGCGAGCGGGAGGCCGAGGGCGTCGGCCGGTATCCCCCGGCCGTTCAGCTTAGTGCCGTTGTGCGACCCGAGGTCGAGCACGGTCGCCCGGCCGTTGAAGATGCGAACCTCGGTGTGCTCACGCGAGACATTCGGATCGGACAGGACGATGTCGCACTCGTTCGAGCGGCCGATCACGATCGGGTCGGCGTTGCGGAGGGCCACGACCGTGCCATTGGAAAGCAGCAGCCAGCCGATCGCGGCCTCCGCCCGGTGGCCGGGGCGGATCTCGGCGGTGACCTGGAAGCGACCCGAACGAAAGGACTCGTCGGTGACGATCTCGACCATCGCCGGACCCTTGAGCGTCAGCCGCTCGTCACGTGCGTAGGTCTCCACCATCTCGGTCAGTTCGGTGACGAGGGTCTCGCCGAAGGGGATCAAACGCGCATAGTCGTCGGACGACACGCTGCACGCGAAGGCGTTGGGGGCCACCCGCTCACCCTTCACCCCGACCGTGGTGCCGAGATCCATCTCGCGGATCATCCGGCGTCCGAGTTCGACCGGGCGCACATGGGTGCGGAACACCCGGGCGAAGCTTCCTTCGACCAGCTGCTCCAGACGCCGTTCGATCCCCTGGAGTCCCATCGTGCCCACCGAGGTTAGCGACGGCATGTCGCCTGGCCGGGCCGCCGCCGATTCGCTGGCCGAAGCCCCCCGGTGCTCGGCTACGATCTACCGGCTGTTCACTCGGGCGAGTGGCGAAATGGCAGACGCACTAGCTTCAGGTGCTAGCGAGGGAAACCTCATGGGGGTTCAAGTCCCCCCTCGCCCACCACGTTCTTCGGCGGCGGGCCCCGCCTCCGCTTCGCTTCGGCACCCGCCGCGTGGCCTCTACGGGGTTCGAGGTCGCCTTCCGTCGCAAGCTCCTCCCTGCGACACTCACCCACGGCCCCGACGTTGGCGGCGGGCCCCGCCTCCGCTTCGCCCGCCTCCGCTTCGCGGAGAGATGTTGCGCTGGGTCGCTCTGGGAGCGACCCAGCGCAACAAGTCCCAGCCTCGTACCGCGACGGGAAGGGCTTTCGGCCCTGTTCGGCAGCGCTGCCCGTTCGTAGCCTGAAGGCGACAGCGAGGAAAGGTGGTGTCCCGTGAAGCCAACCATGTACGACGAGGTCGGAGGCGAGACGGCGGTTCGTGAGCTCGTCGGCGACTTCTACCGACGGGTGTTCGCCGACTCCGAGTTGCGGCCCTTCTTCGACAGTGCGCACCGCGACCGGCTTGAGCGAATGCAGTTCGAGTTCTTCAGCGCCGCCCTGGGCGGCCCGATCGAGTTCTCCGGCACCTCTTTGCGCGATGCTCACGCCGGTCGCCAGATCGGCACCGCGCAGCTGACGCTGTTCACCCAGCATCTGCTGGAAACGATGACCGACAGGAACCTCTCGCCCGCTGCTGTCGACATGGTCATCGACCGCATCTCCCGCTATGCCGACGACATCGTCGGCGGGTCGGCTGAAGACGGCTGACGAACGCGGAGCGCCGATCGCTACGTCGGTGAGCTTGGTTGCCGCCGCGGTCGGGGTGCCACCACGACGTCGGGGTCGAGGGCGGAGCGGACCCCGTCGCGGAAGCGGGCGAGCATCACGCCCCACGCGCGTTCCATGTACCGTGCCTCGGTCGCCGAGCGGACGAGCTGATGCAGTTCGAGGTGGCACCCGCCAGAACGCGGGGTGATCTCGAGATACGCGCGCTGGCCGGCACCGGGCACGGGCACCTGTTCGGCCTCGAAGTCCCACGTCATGATGATGAGCGATGGCTCGATTGCGTGGTCATAGGTGCCGCGGACGCGCAGCCCCCACTCCATCTCGGCGGTGAAGTGACCATCGACCAGCGTGACGGGGACGCCCGCCCAGCGGCTGTAGATCGCGGGGTCCGTGAAGGCCCGGAACGCCTCGGTCTCGTCACATGCGGCATCGGTCTCGACGACGACGACGGCTGACGTACGTCCGGCGGCGATGGGCTGGGGGGTTGACCCGGGGAACCACTTCCGGTCGTCCTCGCGCAATAGCGGTCGGAGACCGGCGACGGCGTTGCGATCGGCGCGGTAGCGGCGGAACGTGCCGTCGACGCGCATCGTCACCAGGCCGGCGTGGCGGAGCGCCTGCAGGTGCTCGGAGATGGTGGCGGCGCCGAGGTCGAACGACGCGACGATCTCGCCGGCCGGGAGCTCACGATCCCAGACGAGCCAGAGGATCTCGCGTCGCACGGGTGAACTGAGCGCGTCGATGACGCGCTGCATCGACGAATCGTTCATGGCGCTCGTCCCGTCAGCGCATGCGACGGGTGTTGCCGGTCAGCGGCCGCGGAGGAGGTCGACGCCGGGACCCGAGCAGTCGTCGAGCGCCCGGCTCCGGCCGACCATGGCGAGGATGAGCGACATTGCCGGGCCTCGGACCTCCGGTCCTTCGCCCGCCGACCAGTCGACGTCGTCAGCCACGAAGCGGAGCCCGGTGCTCCGCTTCTTCCCGTTGAGTGGCTTTCCGGTCTTGCGATACGCATCGGCGACGGCAACCAGATGTTCACGTGAGTGGTCGCCTTTCGACCCGAGCGCTCGCCGGATGTCCTCACCGTGCACCAGTATCTCCCCGAGCGCCACGTAAGCCGGCCCGGGCGGTTTGCGAGTGCTGCCGATGATGCCCTGGAACCGCGTCAGCACCTCCGCCGGGGAGCCGTTGGCGTACTGCACCAGGTCCTTCTCGACGACCCTGTCGAAGTTGAAGCCGGACGCGATGAAGCCAGCGAAGAAATGCGGCGCGGTGATGTTGGCCGCGGCGATGAGATGGCCGACCATCTGCTGGACGTTCCACTTGGCGCACCATGTGGGCTGAGTCCACTGCGCTGGTGTGAGGGTTTCGAGGTATGTCGCGAGCGAGGCGCGTTCGGCTTGCACCATCGGGGTGAGGTCGGCCACCGATCAGCCCATCTCGTGGGACTCGTAGACCGCAACGGTACCGCCGCTCGTCAGCAGGGGACATCCTTTGGCGAGGCCCGTTGCGGCGTCGAGGCTTTCGGCGCTGATGATCGAATAGCCGGTCAGCCCGCCCGGTCCTCCATCGGTCACCGACCCGTCCGCAGCAATCACTTTCGACGATCCGAAAGGATTCCCGCCGTCGACGACCGCCGCGCCGAGCGACCCGAACCAGCTCATCCACGCCGCCATGACCTTCTCGCCCTCTTCCGGGGTTTCCGGCATGCCGCCGCCCTGATACGCCAACACGAACTTGCCCATGGGAGTGCCTTTCGCTCTGTCACCGTATTTCGGCTCTGACCGAAGTACGCGCCCGCGCGGGGCCGACGTCAACCCGAGGGGTCCCGGTTACTCCTGTGGGCGTTGCGGGAAGGGGAACCCGACATGCAGGGGCCCCGTTGTGCCTTCCCGGTAGACGATGGTGTGATCGGCGAGTTCTGCCGCCTCGTCGAGGTCGTGGGTAACGACGAGGGTCGCCACTCCAGTGGTGGTGACGAGGTCGCGCAGGAGCGTTCGCAGCGTCCTGCGGGTCGCGTGGTCGAGGGCGCTGAACGGTTCGTCGAGCAGGAGCAGGTGGGGTCGGCCGGCGAGCGCCCGGGCGAGGGCGATGCGCTGACGCTCACCGCCGGAGAGTCGGCCGGGTGCGGCCTCGGCCAGACCCGACGCGCCGACTGCGGCCAGAAGCCGATCG
>JANPFX010000127.1:0-6311 GCA_031423635.1 Acidimicrobiia bacterium
ATGAAGCACCCTCGCAGCCGCCCCCGCTCGATGGCATCCTCCATGAGCAACGTCCCGAGCCCGCCGCCCCGAAGATCGCTGGCGACGCGCACGCTTTCGTGGATCGCGTCCACACGAGGTCCCCACTCCGCAGTCACGATCCACACGCTACGCCGCCCAACAATCGCCCCGTCGAGCTACCTGGCCCGCGGATCTTGTCGGGGCCTACGTGACGATCAATCCGAGGTTGATGCTCGCCGCGAGGGTGCCCGAGCTTCCCGTCAGCGTCAGCGGATACGTTCCCGGTATCGCGCCGAGGGGCACGCTGACGTTGAGCGCGACGTTCGGCGCGCTGCTGCCGGCGGCGATCGTCACGCCGGCCGGGAGCCCGGACACAACGAAGGTGATCGCGCTGGCGAAGCCCCCCGTCGGCGTGATCGTCACGGCGTAGGAGGCCGAGGCACCGCGGGCGATCGTGAGGCTGGAAGGAACAGCGCTCAGCCCGAAACCACCGATGGGGCCGGAGATGTTGACGGTCATCGGGTAGGAACGGGTGACCGACCCGGCGACGCCGACGATGCTGATCGGATACGACCCTGCGGCCACGCCCGAGGCGGCCGTGAAGGTGAGGGTCGAGTCACCGAAGGTGGGATTCGGCGTGAAGGCAAACGCGACCCCGGGAGGCAATCCCGTGACGCCAAGCGAGACGATCGGCGCAGTCGCCCCGATGAGGCGATATCCGATCTGCGAGGAGACAGTGCCGCCGATCGGCAGGTTCACCGAGGCGGGGACGACGAGGGCGAAATCAGGCGTGCTGGTGACGCTCAGGATCACGCTCGTGAAGCGAGCATTGAGCGGATCGGACGTGGCTTTGATCGTCAACGTGTAGCGACCGTTGGGCGTCGACGCCGACGGCGTCGCGTACAGGACAGTGCCGCCTCTGGTCGGGTTCGGCGCGAAGTTCGACGTGACCCCCGTCGGAAGGCCCGTCGCACTGAACGTCACGTCACCCGTGTAGCCGCCGGATCGATCGACGGTGAAGCCGAACGGCGCGGTCTGTCCCGTGACGACAGCCACTTCGAGATTGTCGGCGCGGATACCGAATGAAGTCGTCGCCGGCGGAGGTGGAGGAGGCAACGGTTGGGTGGTCGGGGGCGGCGAACCGGGGCTCACCACGTCGAGGTACACGGTGAAGTTCTTCGAAGGCGCACGCGAGATCGTGCGCACCGTTACCGCGAACAAACCGTTGGGGGTGATCGAGGGCACGGTCACCATCAGCTCGTACTGACTGCTGCTCAACCGGCTGACGGAGGTGCTGGCTCCGGCGGGCGAACCGCTGAATGCGAAGCCGATGGGGCCGACCTTGCCGGTCGTTTGGATCACGAACGGATAGCGCGCGGTGCCACCGGGAACGATCGCCTGGCGCGGCTGCAAGATGATCGACACGCTCCGCGGGGCCGCCGAGGCAGGAACCGCGACCGCGGAACCGACGGCGAACAGGGCGAAGAGAACGGCACCGAAGATTCCACGGACACGACGATGTGCAGTCATGGGCAGAGCGTGCACCCTGCAGCTACGGCGGCATAGAGGCGAAGGCCTGGACCTCGGTGGCCACCCGGCCCCCTCCCCGCCGTCACTGGGCACAGCCGGTGCATGAGGTTCAGACGGGCACGAGCGCCGGTACGTCGATGCCGTAGAGATGGGCGGCGTTGTCGCACACGATGGCGCGGGTCTGCTCGGGGGTCAGCGCTTCGGTGTGCTCAGCGAGGAGCTCCTGGCTCCACGGCCAGGTGGAGTCGGAGTGGGGGAAGTCGTTGGCCCACATGAGATTGCGCCAGTTCATGTCGTCGGCGTGCTTGAACGCCGTCCAATCGTCCTGGAACGTGAGGTAGATGTTGTTGAGGAAGTACTCGCTCGGGTGCTTGCTGAGCTCTTGGCCGGCGGGCAGCCAGTAGCGATGGCGGTCGTAGGCGTGGTCCATGCGGTAGGTGAAGTGCGGTACCCATCCGGCGTCGGCTTCCGCGCAGATCACCTTCAGATCAGGGTTGCGTTCGAACACCCCGCCGAGCACGAGCAGGGCCATGATGTCCTGGCAGCCGCGCATGATGGTCAGGAAGCTGGCCATACGTGGACCACGGTGTCGGGCCGAGCGCATGGTGAGGATGTGGAACGAGGGCGGCAGGTCGAGCTCGACGCATGCCGCCCAGAACTCGTCGTAGACGGGAGAGTCGTAGTCCTCGACGACCGGCTGGCCGGGCATGGTGACACCGCGGAGCCCGAGTGCCTTGATCGCGTGCAGGTCGGCGATCGCTTCGTCGGGGGACCGCATGGCGGTCTGCCCGAGTCCGAGGAGGCGGGTCGGGTGCGCCGCGCAGAACCCGGCGAGCCATCGGTTGTAGGCGTCGAAGCAGGCCTTCTTGTAGTCGGCATCGGCGAGGTTGCAGATCATCATCCCGATGCTCGGGTAGATCACCTCGGCGTGGACGCCGTCGCGATCCTGATCGGCCATTCGGGCGTCGGGGTCCCATCCGCCACGGTGGAGGTCGGCGAACCGTGAGCCCTTCTCACGGATCTCGGAAGGAGCCTTGCCGGCGGCGGCGATGGTGCCGAGCGAGAGCGGCTTGCTGACGCCTTCGATGACGAACACCTCACCGTCGTCACCGGCGTCGACGAGGCGTGGGGCACGATCACGGAACGCCGGGTCGATGTGGTCGAGGTAGCAGTTCGGTGGTTCGGTGATGTGCGAATCGGCGGAGATCACGGCGTGGTTCACGGGAGTGTCCTGTTCGGATCGGTGGGGTCGGGCTGAGCGCCCCGGACGAGTCGTCCGGGGAACTGACCGGTGGGTCGTCCTTCGCGCTGGGTCTCGATGCCGTTGACGAAGGTGTGCAGGTAGCCGGTGGCCGGCTGGAGCAGCCGCTTGCCGTTGGCCGGGAGGTCGTAGGCGATCTGCGGTGAGGTGAGGCCGAGGGTGTCGGGGTCGATGATGTTGATGTCCGCCCGATACCCCGGGGCGATGAGGCCGCGGTCGAGGAGCCCGACGGTCTCGGCGGTGGCTCGCGTCTGTTGGCGGACGAGCCATGGCAGTTCGAAGCGAGGGCCCCTGGAGCGATGCATTCCCCAGTGCGCCAACATCGTGGTGGGGTAGCTGGCGTCGCAGATCGTGCCCACGTGGGCACCGCCGTCGCTCAACCCCGGGACGCAATTGGCGTGGCTGATCATCTCGGCCACGGCATCGAGGTTGCCGCGGGCATAGTTGAGGACGGGCGCGTAGAGCAGCGCTTTCCCGTCGTCGCCGGCGAGCAGTTCGATGAGCAGGTCGGCAGGCTCGCGTCCGAGCCGCGCCGCGCGTGCGGCGATCGTGTTCGCCGGGTCGGGTTCGTAGTCGGGCGGGGTGCCGAGCACATAGGTGTTCGCCAGGTTGACCATCCGCTGCGCCGAGCCGTTGCTGAACTCGGCCGTGAGCACGGCACGAAGCGTCGGGTCGAAGAGGGCCCGTGCCTGCTCGGCCAGCGGGAGTCCCCGGAGGTCGCGGAACGATGGGCACCGGTTGAGCGGGTTCACCGTGCCCTGCAGACCGATGAGCACACCGATCCCGCGGGCGGCAACCTGGGCGCGCATGGTGTGGCCGGCGGCGTTGATGGCGTCCAACTCGGCGAGCACGCTACGGTACATCTCCGGCCGACGGGGATCCTGGGCGAGCGATATCGACAGCGGCCGCCCGGACGCCGACAGCATGGCGCGAATCGTCGACATCTCGTCGTCGAGATCGAAGAAGTCCGACACGACCTGGAGCACGCCACGGCCGGTCTCGCCCATGGCCTTGGCCACTCCGACGAGCTCGGCCCGGGCGGCGTTGAGCGACGGCGTCGGCTCGCCGCGGCTGGTGCGATGGTTGACCGTGCGTGAGGTGGTGAACCCGAGCGCTCCGGCCACGACGGCTTCGGCGACGAGACGGCCCATCTCGGCGATCTCGTCGTCGGTGGCCGGTTCGCGGTTCGCCCCACGCTCGCCCATCACGTAGAGGCGCAGCGGACCGTGGGGGACCTGGGCAGCGAAGTCGATGTCACGCTCGCCACGCGAGAGCACGTCGAGGAAGTCGGGGAACGTCTCCCAGTTCCAGGCCAGCCCTTCGTGAAGCGCGGCGCCGGGGATGTCCTCCACGCCCTCCATGAGTTCCACGAGACGATCGTGATCGCCGGGCCGTACGGGAGCGAACCCGACGCCGCAGTTGCTCATCACGACGGTGGTGACCCCGTGGCCCGACGATGGCATGAGCGAGGAGTCCCACGTGACCTGGCCGTCGTAGTGGGTGTGGATGTCGACGAAACCCGGCGTGAGGAGCGCTCCGCCGACGTGCATCTCCTGACGGCCCGTGGAGGTGACGCGTCCGACCTCGACGATGCGGCCGTCGGTGATGGCGACGTCGGCCGTTCTGGCCGGTGCGCCGGTGCCATCGAGGACGGATGCACCGCGGATGATCACGTCGTGCTCCGCTGGACGGATTGGCTGGGCCATGCGATGTCCCCTCGTTCGACGTCGCCGACGAGCAAGCACAGGCGACATCCGAGTCTGACAGTACGCCGGGTCGGTCGCCCAACCCGACGGGGGTAAGAGATTCGCCCGCCCGCGACCGGTCACGGTAGGGTCCCGAACCATGCGCGCCGCCGTCCTGAACGAACAGCCCGGGAAACTCGAGATCGAGGACCTCCTCGTCGACAACCCCGGTCCCAACGAAGTCCTGATTCGAGTCGTCGGTGCCGGGCTGTGCCACTCCGACCTGCACTTCATGGAGGCCAGTTATCCCACCAAGGTGCCGTGCGTGGCCGGTCATGAGTCGGCCGGCGTCGTCGAGGCGGTCGGCAGCGAGGTGACCTATTGCAAGCCGGGTGACCACGTCGTCACCTGTCTCTCGGTGTTTTGTGGCCAGTGTCGGCTCTGTCTTTCCGGGCGTCCGCAACTGTGCCTGAACAAGGACGCCGCGTCGCGTCCAGCGGGAGCGCCACCCCGACTGCGCAAGCACGACGGCACGCCGGTCGAGCAGCTGATCCGTCTCGGTGGGTTCGCCGAGATGATGCTCGTGCATCAGAACGCGGTGGTCGTGATCGATCGCGAGATGCCCCTCGACCGCGCCGCTCTCGTCGGGTGCGGCGTGTTGACGGGGACCGGTGCGGTGTTCCGCACCGCCCGGGTCGAGCCCGGTGCCCGTGTGTGTGTGATCGGCGCCGGCGGTGTCGGCCTGGCGGCGATTCAAGGCGCCCGCATCGCCGGTGCCGGACAGATCGTCGTGGTCGACCTGTCCGACAGCAAGCTCGAGGTGGCGAAACAGTTCGGCGCGACCGACATCGTCAACGCGTCGACGGTCGACAACGCCGTGAAGGCCGTAAAGGCCCTCACCGGCGGGGGAGTCGACTACAGCTTCGAGGCGATCGGACTCAAGGCAACGGCCGATCAGTCGTTCCAGATGCTCGATGTCGGTGGAACGGCCACGGTGATCGGCATGATCCCGCCGAGTGCGATGGTCGAGGTGCGCGGGGTCGACCTGCTCAACGAGAAGAAGATCCAGGGCTCAATGATGGGCTCGAACCAGTTCCGCACCGACATCCCGGCGCTCATTCGCATGTACATGGACGGTCGCCTCAAGCTCGACGAGATGGTGTCGGCCCGCATGGGCCTCGACGACGTGAACGACGGCTACGCGGCGATGAAGCGCGGCGAGGTCAGTCGCCAGGTCATCGTCTTCGACTGACCTGGAGTTTCTGGGAGGGCTGGTTCACTTCGTCGTTCCGAGAGCGACCCGGCGCACGAGGGTGCCACGTGGACGCGCGCAAATGATCAATATTGATCATTCGATAGGTACTTTGCCTCAGTACCATCGAAAGCGCTTCACCTTCGGAAATCCGCGTTGTAACCAACCAAGAGGAGCTTCACATGGGAGAAAATCGAGTCGTGGCTGGCGCGCTCAGTCATGAAGAGATCGTCAAGTCGTTCCTGGGATCCAAGGCTGTCGACTTCGCTGCACTTGGCAGGTTCGTGACGGAATACGGCGAGTCCATCGTTTCATCGGGCCGCGGCGACTACGGCGTCCGCTTCGGCCACTACAACATCCTCGCGTGCTTCAACATCGGACCACGCGACTTCGGGATCGGCGACATCGCCCGGAGCGGCATCGCCAAGGAACTGGCTGGCTGACCGATGTCGAGCTGAGCGGAGCGGTTGGGGGCCCCCCCGCGCGCCCAACCGGGCCCGCACAAACCACACCCCCAACCGCGGCCAAAGAAAAATATTTTGGGCCCCCCCCCCCAACCCAAAACACCCCCCCCCCCGAAGGA
>JANPFX010000128.1:0-7392 GCA_031423635.1 Acidimicrobiia bacterium
GCGGTCCATGGCATCGCGCGCCTTGAGCATCAACCGATTCGAGAGATCTTGCTCCGATGTCACATCCACAGCCAATCACGCGGCCGTGAAGTGGCAACCCCGCACCCGGGGGGAGACACGTTGCCCCTCCTCTTGACTCACGAACAACATCCCAGAACGCTGACGACACCATCCCAGACCCCCCGATCTCGCGCCGAAGTCAGAAGAAATCGACCAATCCGGGATGCCCGAGTCAGTGCCCGAGGGCAGCAACGACGTCCGACAGCGACGGGTTCACCATCGGCTGCCCCTTGACCACCAGGGTCGGCACGGTCTCGTTGCCCCTGGCCACCGAACGGACGAACGCGGCCGCCGTCGGGTCATCCCAGATGTTGTGCTTCTCGAACGACAGGTCGGCCTTGACCATCTGCCGTTCGAGCGCGGAACAGAAGCCGCAACCCGGTCGCCAATACATCGTGATCTCCGGTGCGGTTTGCTCAGCCATGGCGACGACGATACCGGCGGTTCACGCCCTACGGCGGCGCAACGGCGGGTCCACTGCTGGCGGCACCCGACGATCCGGCAGCTCGGCGAGCAGCGTCTCGACGACCCCGGCGATCTCCCGGACGGCCCGCGCCACAACCGCCTCCGAGCCCACCGGTACGGTCGAGAACGCCCCGACCTTCCGGACGAACTGCAGCGCCGCTGCCGTCACTTCGTCAGCGGTGGCCGGGGGTGCCAGACCCCGCAACGGTGTGATGTTTCGACACATCGACCCACCGTACCGAAGCGGGGCCGGTGCCGTTACACCGTGATGCGGCCCGGTCATCGAACGTTCGCTAGTCCGCGCGGAGTTCCTCCGCCGGCCGCAGGCGCGCCAGCCGGTGCCCCGGCCAGGCCGCGAGCACGTTCGCCACGAAGACGGTGATCGGCACGATCAGGACCACTGCGCCAACGGCGAAGGGGGCGACGGCGGTCAGCGGAACACGGTCGGTGACGAGCCGCCACAGCGTTCGCCCGAACCCCACGCCAAGTGGAACACCGACGACCAGGCCCGCTAGGCCGATGGCCGTGCCCTGGGTGTTGACGATCAGGTGAATGCGACGGCTGTCGAGGCCCAGCGCGCGCAGAATGGCGAAGTCGTGGCGTCGCCGTCGGGAGGACGCCACGAGCACGTGGCCCAGCGCGCCGACGGCCAGAAGCGCGAGGAGGCAGGCCAGCAGCACGGGCAGCGTCCGCACGTTGCGAAGGTTCATGAGCTCGACCGGCATTTCCGCGGCGATCACCTCGGATCCGCTCGGTAGGACGCGTTGCAGCCCGGCAATGGCCGCACGCGTCTCCAGCCCTGCGGGGAGGCGGATCGCGAGATAGAGGCCGTGGGATGACTCATCTGGCGGGACGAGTTGCTCGAGCCGATCCGGGAGTAGCCAGATCCCCTCGTCGAACTGGTCGTGGACGTCCGATGGGAACAGCGCTTCCCCGACGATCGTCGCCTCCACGGACGGCTCGCCGATCCGCACGGTGTCACCGACCTTGGCGTGGATCTCCCGAGCGGTTGCCGGTCCGACGGCGATCTCGCCGGCCGTGCGAGGTGCCCGACCGGTGACCAGCGCAAGCGAGATCGGAGAGGGCTTGCCGTCGTCCGCCGCCCGCAACGAGAGAGCCGGCGAACCCACCCCGTTGACGGGAACGAGCTGGCGGCTGATGACCGCCAGTGTCCCGCGACTCGCGTCAATCGCCGCGCGGGCGACGTCCGGCTTCAGACGACCCAGGGCGAACGCATCGGGCGGCGGCATCGCGGTGAGATCCCACGTGACTCCGGCCCGCTCCGGATGAGCAAGCGCGTCGTTCAGGCCCCGATCAATGGTAAGCGCGCCTATGACACCGAGAATACCGACCGCGGCGCCGACGAGCGCAGGCCGCACGGGGATGCTCGTCGGACCGCGACCGCGGTCGAAGGCAAGCGTCGTGCCGAGGCCGATCGTCAGCGGCGCACGGCGTCGCAACCGAGTGGCGAACGCCGACGCTGGTCGTGGACGGCGGGTGCTCCGCAGCGAGCCGGCCCGAGAGGCGACGGCGAGGGCACTGCCGAGCAGGATCGCGAACGTGAGCAGCACACCCGGGCCGATCACGGCCCAGTCGACATGCACGCCGACGGCGGGATCGATGCGGCGGCCCAACCCGACGGGGAACCACCGCGATGCAACGATGGCCGTCGTGGCCGCGGCTCCGGCGGCGATCAACCCGGTGAGGGCGTGGCCGAGGCCGGCGGCGATGGCGACGTCGAGACGAGAGAAGCCCATCGCCCGGAGAACGAGCGCGTCGTCGCCCACCACGGACGCCGAGCGGATGAGCGCCTGTCCGACCATCAATCCGCCGGCGACGGCGATGGCGAGGGCGACGAGCAGCAGCGCGGAACGCTCGACGGACAGTGTCGTGTCCACGCGACGTTCGGCACCGCGCAGGTCGAGTACCGGAGTGCCGGGACCAATGACTTCGTTGACGATCGTGCGCAGCGTCGCGACGTCGGTGTCCTTGCGGAGGATCACATCGGCGTTCGGGTGGATCGCCGCCAGGCCGCGATAGCGGGGCACGAAACCGGGGGGCAGGTACGCGGCGCCGGTCGTCGCGAACAGGTGCTCGCGCATGTCGCGGACGATCCCGACGACCCTCAGGGTGACCGTTGGTCCGTTCGCCCGGCTGTAGACGAGATCCTCGATCGTCGGGCCGAGCATCTCGAACGTCCCGGTGTCGCCAATCGAGGTCCCGTTCCTGGCCTCCTGCTCGTCGATGAGGATCTCGTCGGTGGACTCGGGATCCCACATCCGGCCGGCGACGAGGACCGGCTTGCTCACGACGCCGCCGAAGCGGCCGTCATCGGACGCGAACAGCACCGCCCCGGGCTGGCCGGCGAAGTTGCCGAAGACGAGGTCCCACACCGCCAGGTCCTTCACCTCGGGCCGGGCTCGCAGCTTCGCGAAGTCGGGTTCGAACACGCCGGACTGGCTGGCAAAGACAATCGCGTCCGGCGCGTTCGTGACCTTCTTCAGACGATCGAGTGCGGTGTCCGTCCGGCGGGCCCCCGCGACTGAAGCCATGGCGAACCCGCCGGTGATCCCGGCGAGCAGACCGAGCACCACGAGCGAGCGCCACCGGCGGCGAAGGTCAGCCCTTGCCCACAGGCCTGCCGCCCGCCCGCCGCCCGCCACATCGCGGCTTGACATCACTCGGCCGCCAATGCCGCAGCAGGCCGAACGTGCGCCGCGCGAATCCCGGGGATCAGCGCAACGAGTTGTGCGATGACCAGCGTGCCCAAGACCGTAACGACGATCGCGGTGAGCGGGAGTACCGCGGCGGATTCCACACCGATCCTCGACTGCACGAGCGACCATGCCAAGCGGGTTGCGATCACCCCGAACAGCAGGCCGAGGACCACCGCTGGAAACATCAGCGCCGATGCCATGGCGGCGGTCGAGGCGAGCACCTGGAACCGGTTGAAGCCGAGCGCCCGCAGCACACCGATGTCGCGGCGGCGTCGGGAGATCACCATGAGGAGCGTGTTGATCATCGCCGCCGCGCCGAGCACGGCGACGAGTGCCGCCAACAGTGCGGGGCCGACGGCCACCCGTTCGAGGTTGGCGATGTCCTCGGGGATCTTGGCCGGTTTCGCCGACTTGCCGAAGCCGATCCTCAAGCGGTCCATCAGCTCGTCGGCGCTGACCCCGTGTGCGGCGCGGATCAGAAAGCTTTGCGCAACGGACGGCGAATCGATCCTGTCGAACGTCTCCTCGCTGACGAGAGCGCCGTCGTCCAAACGTTGCGTCGTCAGGCCGTCGTTGACGAGGACCCGACCGACGATCGTAAGCGGACCTACCATTCGCCCACCCGGAGAGCGGATCGACACGCGATCACCGAGCATGAGGTGGTGCGCACCAAGGGTGCGGGACCCGAGCGCGACCTCGCCAACACGTGGCGCCCTCCCGTCTGCGATGGTCGGCCGGACCCGTGCGCCCTGCCGGGTGAAGGCGAACACGAAGACCTGCCGGTCGGCGATCGACGATCCGGACGTCGACCTCGTCTGACCGTACTCTTCGACCCCGGCGACTCTCGCCAGGCTCTGTCTACCGGCGACAATCTCTTCGTTGCTACCGAAGTCCCCGGCGGTCACCTGCCAGGTCTGCCCGTAACGCACCGGGTGAGCAACAAGATCGCGACGGCTGGCGCTCGCTCCCGCGGCAACCATGACGAACCCCACGGCGACCGCCGTGCCGATCAACGCCCCCGGGAGTGCCGTGCGGTCACCGCGACGGAGGAAGCTGAGCCCGGCGCGGGCGCTGACGGGCATCGACACGGGGCCGGTCACGAACGGTCGCGTTGCCATTCGATCGACGCGCCGCAGTCGTAGCGCGACTGCGCCGATCGACGCCATCAGCGTCGCCGACACAACCGTGGCCGCGCCTCCCACGACGACGGTGGCGTCGAACCGCAGACCCGGTGCAATCTCGATGCGCCGGGCCAGGCCGACCGGGCCGACCGGAGATGCCAGCATGGCAATGACGGCGGAGACCAGCCCGGCCCCGACCGCTACGGGGAACGATCGGAGCACGAACGCGAAGAGCACGTCGCGTCTCGCCATGCCCAGCGCCGCCAAGGTCGCTCTGTCCGCCAGGTCACGCCCGCACTGACGGCTGATGGCCTGCACAAAGAACCCCATCGCAGCGACCGCCGCAGCGATCGCCACCGCCCACGCCGCGGCCGACTGCAGCTCGATCACCCGGCGCGAGGAATCGGTGGGCGAGAGGAAATCTTGGAATTGGAACACCCGCCCAGGGAGCAGCTTCCGAAGGGACCGTGTGAACTCTGGCCCGGTTCCCTTGTCGCGGAGGCGGACAGCCGAAGCCTTGCCGTAACCGGCGAGATCATCGCTGCCGTACGCCCTCCACCATGCCGCGTTCGTGAACACGATCGGCTCGGGATCGGTCGCCAGGTCGTCGGATGTCCTGATCAGGCCGACGACCTTCACGCGCATGTTTTTCCCGCGGGGTTCGACGTTGACGCGGTTCGAGGAGAGGTTGAGGCGCTGCTCGGCGCGGTAACTGCTCAGTTGGACAGCGTCACCGACCGTGATCGCGTATCGGCCGGCGAGGGCCTCGTTGATCGCGATCTCGAGTGGCGAGTCACGCCACGGAAGGCGCCCCTTGACGACGACGGGTGCTCCCGGCGGCTCGTTGCCCTCGAGAAGCGCGTACTGGATCGAGGGATCCCATCGGGCGGCGTCGCGCGCCTTGACCCCTACGATCAACACGGCGAGGGGCTCGACTTGCGCCACGAGCGGCGACGCGCGCAGAAGGCGGCCGACCTCGAGGACGTTCTTGGTGCCCGAGCAGATCGTCCCGGGGTCGGCCTCGATGTCTTTCTCGGTCAGGCCGACGGGGCACCCGAACACCGTCTGGGCCGCCATGTTCGGCTGGCGAAGATACCGGTCGAGGGCCGTCGACGTGCGGCGCGCCACCCCCATCGCCGTCATCACTGCGCCGCCGGCCACCCCGGCGAACAGGACCAGGAACACCGACGCCGCCCAGCGCCGACGGCCGATCGCCTTCGCCCACAGAAGCGCGGCGCTCATGATCCGGCTCGCAGGATCTCGACGGGACGAAGCCGGGCCGCCCGACGACCGGGGACGAGCGCCACGAGGTTGGCGAAGAGCACCGCCGCCGGCAGGGCTAGGAGGGCCGCCATCGGCACCACGGGTGCGTCGACCACGCCGAGCTGCCGGGCAACCGCCGACCACGCCAGCCGCCCGAGAAGGACGCCGAACGGGACGCCGATAGTCGCCGCGATCAGCGCGACGGTCGACGCCTGCCAGGCCACGGAACGCGACACTTGAGATGGAGTGAAGCCGATCGCTCGAAGGACCGCGAGATCCATACGGCGGCGGCGCACAGCCACGACGAGCGCGTGGCCGACCGTGACCGCGGCCAGCAAGCCGAGCAGGCCGGCCAGCGCCAGCGGTGTGCCCCGTATCCTGCGGTAGCTGGCCACATCGGCCGGTTCGCGTGATGCCGACACAGCGAAAGCGTTCGGGCCGAACCGCTTCGTGAGGATCGAGTCGAGATCCTTCGGCGTCGTCCCCGAGCGCAGCGAGATGAGCGTCGCAGTGGCCGTGTAGTTGAAGGAACCCTTCCCGGCCCCGGTGACGCTGGCTAGGCCATCTTCGGTGAAGAGCGCGCCGACGCCCAGCGCCGCCTGATCCGACGCCCTGTACTGAGTCAGCCCCGGGAGCACGACCTGGCCGACGACCTGGAAACGGGCGGCCGACCCCGACGACCGGGAGACACTGATCGAGTCGCCGACGCTGAGGTGCTCGGCCCTCAGTGTGCTCGCACCGAGCGCGACCTCGGTCGGAGCGTTTGGCACCCGCCCTCGCACGACCGTGGGAGCGGCCCTCATGCCCTTGTGGAACGCGATCCCGTATGCCGGCACGATCCCCGAGGCCAGCGCGACCTGCCCGTTGAAGAGCTGCGACCAGCTCTCCACCATCGACTCGTCTTCGAGGACCCGGGGGAGCTTCCGCTCGTTGGCGGCGACCGGTCCCGGATCCCCGTACGTCGGGACCATCGCATCGAAGGCGAACCCGTACGCCCGGGGCGTCCCCACAAAATGGTCGAGACTCGCCGCGAACGTCAGCGACGCAATGACCGCCACGAGTCCGGTGGTCGCCGTCGCCAACGTCGATCGCGTCGGCACGGAAGTCCGGCCATGACCCGATTCGAGGGCCATTCCTACTCCCACGTTGATAGACGGACTGGTCACGAACGCACGGAGCCTGCCGACCAATACTGAAGGCCGCCCGGTGACGCCGGCACTGCGTCGGGCCCGAAGGGTTGCCATCACCGACGATCCCCCGACGAGGAGAGCAAGGCCTAACGCTCCGGGGAGCAGTACCACCCAGTCGACGGCGAGACCGGGCTTTGGCTCCACGGCCCGGGCAACCCCGACCGGGGTGAGCCACGAAGCGAGCGCGGCAACCGCAAACGCTAACACGACGCCACTCATCACGACCGTGCCGAGGCGGAACCAGTCGGCGACCCTGCGCTCCCTCGGCGTCATCCCCATCGCCGCCAACGCAAGGTCGTCGTCGGCCCGGATGCCAGCGCGACGCCCGAGCGTCTGGCCGACGGCGAGCATCGCCCCGGCGGTCAAGACGGCGGCGAACGCGAGCAGAGCGAAGACCTGCGGCAGCACCGCCCGGCGCACCGTCGCACGGTCGGACCCGAGCGTCTGGAAGTCGATCACGGCGCCCGCTGGAGCATCGCGCTTCACCCGCTGGATGAACGCATCGGTCGCCGCCGTTCCACCGGACAGTCGCACGGTGTAGCCGGAGAAGGCCGGATGGGTGCCGTACGTTTCGTG
>JANPFX010000129.1:0-34114 GCA_031423635.1 Acidimicrobiia bacterium
GCGTCGATGCCCGTGCCGCGGTTCTGTCTGATCGTGGCGTTCACGCCGCGCCGGGAGAGCTCGTCGCGGAACGCGACGACCCCGGCGTGTTCGGTCCCGATCGTCGGGTAGCCCGGCGTCGGGTTGAGCGGAATCAGGTTCACGTGCGCCCGAAGTGACCGGGCGTAGTCGGCGAGCTCGATGGCGTCTTGGCGGCGGTCATTGGTGTCCGCGATCAACGCCCATTCGAACGACAGACGACGACCGGTGGCATTCACATAGTCCACACACGCTTCCGCGAGGACATCGAGCGGATAGGTGCGGTTGATCGGGACGAGTTCGTTGCGCAGCTCGTCGTTCGCCGCATGGAGCGACACGGCAAGGTTGACCGGGAGGCTTTCCGCGGCGAGGCGCCTGATCCCGGGGACGATCCCGACGGTCGAGATCGTCAGGTGGCGTGCCGAAAGACCCAAGTCTGCGTGGAGGCGTTCTACTGCCCCCCAGACGGCGTTGTAGTTGGCCATCGGTTCGCCCATGCCCATGAAGACGACGTTCGAGAGTCGTCGGCCGTCGTCGGCGGCGCGGCGCCGGGCGCGGACGACCTGCTCCACGATCTCGCCGACGGAGAGGTGGCGTTCGAACCCGCCTTGGCCGGTGGCGCAGAAGCCGCACGCCATGGCACAGCCGGCCTGGGAGGAGATGCACACCGTTGACCGGTCGTCGTAGTGCATCAGCACGGTCTCGATCTGAGCGCCTCCGTGGAGTTGCCAGAGCCACTTCACGGTGGTCGCGCCTTCGTCTGCTGACTCGTTCACACACGACAGCGCGCTGGCGAGCGTCGGTTCGTCGGCGAGACGGGCCCGCAACGCCTTCGAGACGTTCGTCAGCTCGTCGAGCTCGCGTCCCTGCGCGTAGAGCCCATCCCAGATCTGGCGCGCCCGGAATGCCGGCTCGCCGGGCAGCAACGCGGCGAGATCGTCGGGACCGAGATCGAAGCGGAACCGCGGTGCCGGTGAACGCGGCACCCGGCCGAGGATGACAGCGGTGGGCTCGCTCATCGGTTGCGGTTCACGAACGCGAGCGCGACGATCACGGCGGAGGCGACGAGCACAACGGCGAGGAACGTCATGACACCACGTTACGCGGCGCCATGCGCGCTCAGACGGCGCTCGTGCGGGTGGCGCCGTAGGCGCGGGTCACATGGTCGATCCGAAAGCCGAGCTTCTCGTAGAGACGCACGGCCGTCGTGTTGTCCGAATCGACGAACAGCATGCCGACACGCTGCCCGCGATCGGAGAGGGACTGCAGTCCAGCGACGGTGAGCTGACGGCCGAGCCCCCTGCCGGCGTGGTCGGGATCGACGGCGATCACGTAGATCTCTCCCATGGGCACCGGGTCGGAGTGGACCTTCGTCCAGCAGAACCCGGCGAGCACTCCGTCGATCTCGTAAAGGAGGAAGCCTGGCGGGTAGAACCAGTCCTCCGTCTCGCGTCGGCGAAGGGCCTCGAGCGTCCACCCTCCCTGCTCCGGATGCGACGCGAAGGCCCGGTTGTTGACACCAACCCAGGCTTCTTCGTCTCGACCAAGCTCGAAGGGTCTCGTGACGATGTCGGTGCGCTCGGCCAGCGGGAGGTCGACGCGCATCTCGAGAAGGTCGCGGCCCCGGTGCAATCCGTGTCGCTCGGCCAACTCGTCGTTGGCCGGGGTCGGGTGGGAGACCCAGTAGTGGACGTCGCCGCCGCCCTCGTGGTCGATCACGTCGAGCGAGGCGTCGAGCAGGGCGCCCACCTCGCCGACGGCACCGAAACGGTGGTGTGGGTCGATGACGGTGTGGACGGCCCAGGCGCCGTCACCGGTCTTCGTCACCTGGCCGTAGGCGACCAGGTGGTCGTGGCCGGTCTCGGTGATGAGCACCGCGGCGAAACCCGGCCGGGCACCGTCGACGTAATCGAGCCACGCCTCGTCGTTGAGCCCGTAATGGCCGTCGGCGGCCGCCGCCCGGTCGAGGAGCACCTGGATGGATCGACGGTCGCCGTCGTTCAACGTACGCAGCACCGTGAGATCCACGCCCTGAGCCTACGTTGTCGTCATCGTGCTCACTGTGGTGGTCAGGCTTTGAAGGCGCTCGGGCAGATGTCGGCCAAGCCGTGCGCACTGTGGTGGTCAGGCTTTGAAGGCGCTCGGGCAGATGTCGGCCAAGCCACAAGCGGCGCAGTTCGGTTTGCGGGCGCCACAGACGCGCCGGCCGTGGAGGATGGTCCGGAGACTGAACGGTCCGCGCTCGGACGCCGGGATGAGTCCGTTGAGGAACAGCTCGATCTTCACCGGATCCTCCTCGTCCGTGATGCCGAGGCGGCCCATCAGACGGATCACGTGGGTGTCGACGGGGAGACCGGGCAGGTCGAGAGCGACGCTGCGGACAACATTGGCCGTCTTGCGTCCGACGCCGGCAAGGGAGATGAGGTCGTCCATGTCCCCGGGAACCGTGGAGCCATAGACCTCCACGAGACGCGTCGCCATCTTCTTCAGGCTTGCCGCCTTCGCTCGGAAGAAACCGGTCGAGTGGATCAGGGTCTCGAGCTCCTCCACGTCGGCGTCGGCCAGGTCGATCGGTTCGGGATAGCGGTGAAACAGCGCCGGCGTGACCAGGTTGACCCGCTGATCGGTCGACTGAGCCGAGAGGATCGTGGCCACAATCAGCTGATACGCGTTCTGGTGGTCCAGCTCGCAGATTGCGTCGGGGTAGAGCTCGGCCAGTCGCGTGCGGACGGCCGTGACCCGGCCCTTGGGAGTTCGCGGTCGTGCCATCGGCCGGTCAGCGTAGGGCCGAGCGGGATACGGAGCGCGTTCGGGAGTGCCCAAGGAAGCGGTCGGCGGTCAAGTTTGCTGGCCCCGGAGCCGATAGAAACCCCGATGCGGTGCCGTCTCGATCGTCGAACCCTCACGGCGGCGCTCTGTGTGCTGGTGCCTTTCGCCGCGGCGGCTGCGCCTGTTGCTGCGGCGACGACACCCAGCCCGGTCGCGGCGGCGACACCCGGCCCGGTGACGATGGGTTCGCTGCAGATCGTGAACGCGCTCTCGGGCGATCTGCCGATGACGCTATGGATCGGGAACAGAGTGCGCGCCCGCGGCGTGCCATCGTTGGTGGCGACTTCACCCATCGTGGTGCCGGGGGGACGGCAGCAGATCCGCTTCGCCCGGGCCGAGGCCGTTCAGGCGACCCGAACAGCGGTCGCCTCTCCGGCGACCGGATCGATCACCGTCGACGTTCCGGCCGGTGCTCGTAGGACCGTGTTCGTCCTTGGCACCCCGACGGCGCCGCGCAGCATCGTGGTCGACTCGCCCGCGGACACCGATGGCGGTCGTGCCCTTCGCGTGGTGGACCTCCGATCACCGGGCCGCCGCTCACTGATCCGGGTCGACGGGGTCGAGCGGACGGTGGACGCGACCGGTGTTAGTGCGTCGTTCATGGTGCCCGGTCGGCCGACGGTCAGCGTCGACGGGGTCACCACGGATGTCCGGCCGGGAGCCTCGGACCGGGCGTCCTTGCTCTTCGTCGCTGACGGACCACGTGGAGCACTCGCGGGCTCGTTCCAGCAGGCCGCTGTCGGCATCGATTCCCTCCGGTCACAGCTCGCCCCCATCGTGGTTCCCCGGGAGCGGTCGTCTCTCGTGCAGTTCGTCGGTTCGTTGGCGCTGGTCATCGTGGCCACGGGCACCGCAGTCAGTTCGATGCTGGTGTTCCGCTCCCGGTCACGCGAGGACCGGGTTCGCAACTTGATGGCGAGGTCGTTCGGCCTCTGAGTCGGTCGATGCTGAGGGCGGGTGAGGCTCAGCGGATCCGGTCGACGATCTTGGCGAGCCTCCGTTGGCCATTCCGCAGTGTGGACTCGACCGAGAGCAACTCGGCGCCGAGCACTTCGCCGCCCTTCTCCTTCTGCTGATTGCGGCCGAGATCGTCGAGACGCCTGGTCAGGTCTCCGAGCGCTGACTCGATCGAGGAGAGCTCGGCTTTGATCGACGGTGTCGTCATGGTCGGTCCAGTCTGGTCGAACCGGCCACCTCCGACCCGCGGGTCGATGAGGGCGGGAACGGGCGGTCCGGACCGGACGCGGGGCCGCTAGCGTTGAACCCCTTATGGCGCTTGTGCTTCCCGGTCGTTTGGCCGCCCGCGAGGACCTGACGGCACTCGAGGGATACCACTCGCCGCAGGTGCACGTCGATGTCCGGCTCAATACCAACGAGAGTCCGTTCCCACCTCCGGCGCAGTGGCAGGAGCTCCTGGCCGACGAAGTGGGATCGATCGACTTCCACCGCTACCCCGACCGTGGGGCCACTGCATTGCGCCAGGACATCGCCGAGCTGCATCGCGTGCGCCCCGACCAGGTCTTCGTCGCGAACGGATCGAACGAAGTGCTCCAGACGATCCTGCTCACCTACAGCGGCGCGGGCCGGCGGGTACTGACCTTCGAACCCACCTACGCCATGCACGGACAAATCGCCCGCGTGGTGGGAGCCACAGTGGTGGAGGAGAAGCGCCGATCCCTCGGCGGCCTTGCATCCGACGAAGTCGTTGCCGCGATCACATCGCACAGGCCGTCCGTGACCTTCCTGTGCTCCCCGAACAATCCGACGGGCGTGCTCGAGGCACGGGAGGTCATCGAGCGGGCGCTCGCCGCCGTTGCCGAGCTGCCCGGCCTGCTGGTGGTCGACGAGGCGTACGGGCAGTTCGCCCCATGGTCGGCCCAGGAGCTGTTCTCCGACGAGTCGCCGTTGATTATCACGCGAACGTTCTCGAAGACCTGGTCGATGGCCGCCGCCCGGCTCGGCTACTGCATCGCGCCGTCGTGGGTCGTGGCCGAACTCGACAAGGTCGTGCTGCCCTATCACCTCGATTCGATGAAGCAGGCCGCGGGCCGTTTGGCGCTGCGCTTCGAAACGCAAATGCGCGCCCGCGTGGAGGAGCTCGTGCTCGAGCGCGAGCGATTGATACGCGCGCTTGCGATGTTTGACGTGGAGCTCTGGCCGTCGTCGTCGAACTTCGTTCTGTTCCGACCTCGATCAAGCGACGCCCACCTCATCTGGCAGGGTCTCGTCGACCGGAGTGTGCTCATCCGTAACTGCGCTTCGTGGCCAGGACTCGGCGGTTGCCTCCGGGTCACAGTCGGCACGCCGGACGAAGACGACCGGTTCCTCGCCGCGCTGGCCGAGGTGATGGCATGAGCATCGCGGACACCCCACGGCGTCGCTTCGCTGAACGTCGCCGCGAGACGAAGGAAACCAAGATCGTCGTGGCCGTCGACATCGACGGAACCGGCGTTGTCGACGTGTCGACGGGCATTCCGTTCTTCGACCACATGCTCGCCCAGTTGGGCAGGCACGGTGGCTGGGATCTCACCGTACATTGCACTGGTGACCTCGAGATCGACACCCATCACACCATCGAAGATGTCGGTATCGCGCTCGGTGAAACCGTGCGTGAGGCTCTCGGCGACAAAGCCGGCGTTCGGCGGTTCGCGTCGATTGCAGTGCCGCTCGACGAAGCCCTCATCGACGTCGCCCTGGATCTCTCCGGTCGGCCGTTCCTCGTGTACGAAGTCGACCCGTCGGGCGGCCGGGGGGAGAACTTCCTCCTCGGCGAACCCGGTTTCGACCCTCAGCTGGCAGAGGAGTTCTGGCGGGCGCTCGGCACTTCCGCCATGGTCACGCTGCACGTGAGGATGATCAGCGGCAAGAACACCCATCACATCATCGAGGCTTCGTTCAAAGCGGTGGCGCGGGCATTCCGCGACGCCGTGCGTATCGACTCGCCCGGTGGTGTGCCGTCCACCAAGGGCGTGCTGTGACCGCACCGAACGTCGTCGTTATCGACTACGGCATCGGCAACCTGCACTCGGCATCGAAGGCACTCGAACGAGCGGGCGCCCGCGTCGCGGTGTCCAGTGACCCGTCGGTGATCGCCGGCGCCGACGCCGTGCTCCTGCCCGGTGTCGGTGCGATGGGCCGCTGCATGGAGTCCCTCGATTCCTATGGTCTGCGGTCCACCGTTCACGACTTCGCCGGCTCGGGACGACCGTTCCTCGGGATCTGCGTTGGCATGCAGATGCTCCACGACGGGTCCGACGAGAACGGCGGAGTTGCCGGCCTCGGGCTCATTCCCGGCACGGTGCGTCGAGTGACGGGCGACGTGAAGCTGCCCCAGATGCAGTGGAACATCGTGACCTCGTATGAGGCTCGGCCGTCGGTGCTCCTTGGTGAGCTCGAAGGTTCCTGGATGTACTTCGTGCATTCGTTCGCGCCGGAACTCCACGACGACGTGGTCGGGATCTGCGACTACGACGGTCCGGTCGGGGCGATCGTCGAACGGGGCGCGGTGATGGGGACGCAGTTCCACCCGGAGAAGTCGTCGGCATCGGGACTGCGGCTGCTCGCCAACTTCGTTCGGCGGGCATCGCTCGTCGACGCGAACGGCTGAGTGATGGAGCTCTATCCCGCCATCGACATCCGCGGGGGCAAGTGCGTCCGCCTCCGCCAGGGCGACTACGCCGACGAGACCGTCTACGGAGACGATCCGGTCTCGGTAGCCCGCGGCTTCGCCGAGGCCGGCGCGGTCTGGATCCACACGGTCGATCTCGACGCGGCAAGGTCCGGCTCGGGCGCCAATCGATCCCTGGTCGGGGCGATTGCCAAGGAGGTACGCGCGCTGAATGTACGTGTGCAGACGGGTGGAGGTGTCCGAACCGAGAGCGACATCGAGGAGCTCCTCGGTCTCGGTGTGGCGCGGGTGATCGTGGGGACCCGTGCCGTGCAGGATCCCGACTTCATCTCGTCGGTGGCGCCGCGCTTTCCCGGACAGGTCGGTGTCGGCCTCGATGCCAGGGCCTTGGCGGACGGCTCCTATGAGGTGGCCGCACACGGATGGACGGCCGGCACCGGGGTGGAGCTGTTCAGCCTGCTGGCCCGCTTTGACGACGTGGGCGTGGCCGCCGCGGTCATCACCGAGATCGGCCGCGACGGGATGCTCACCGGGCCGGACGTCGACGGTCTCGGCCGCGCCCTCGATGCGTCGACGACCGAAATCATCGCCAGTGGCGGGGTGTCGTCGCTCGATGACCTGACCGTGCTCGGCGGTCTCCTCTCGGCGCATGACGGCCGTCGCTTGGCCGGGGCGATCGCCGGAAAAGCGATCTACGAACGCCGCTTCACCGTGGCCGAAGGTGTGGCCGCGTGTCGTGCGGGATCAGGAATCATGTTGGACGAGGAGGCCCGACGTGGGACTACGTGACCGCATCTCGTCGTTGTTCGCCGCCGGTGATCCGCTGCTCGGTCGGATCAAGATGCCGTGCCACGCCGTCTACGTGCACTGGGAGTTCCCGGCGCCGCTCGACGTGCTCGAGTTCGACATCACGATCCACAACGACCCGGGCACCGATGTCGGCGAGTATCTCGCGCCGTATTCGGGCTACATCGACGGCTCGCAGTTCTACTTCGGACTGCAGACCGACATTCAGCATCCCGAGACCATGGAGGGTGTGGGGAAGGGACTCATCTTCTCCACCTGGTGGTCCTTCGACGCCGCCGACATCCGCGTGGCCGAGGACGGCTTCCATCAGCTAGGCACCCACGAGGGCCGTTTCGTTGGGGTGCGACGGACGTTCGATTGGACGGTCGGGGACTACCGGGTGGCCATCACCCGCGCCGACGTCGATGTGGTCGAAGGACGGGAGCTGGATTGGTTCGATCTCACCATCGTGCCGATCGGGCCGAAGGTTCCCGGTGTCGCCGCTCGACCGGAGCCGACGGGCGAAACGACGTGGATCGGCGCAATGCGCTTCCCCCGCCGCATGAGTGGTGTGCCGGCGCGCATCGAACCGCGGGCCGCGTTGTTCATGGAGGTGTACTCGGGAGCGGAAACGTGGGGTGAGGTGACTCCGTGGCACATCGACCTGATGGGCTACGGCAACGGGGTGCGCTGTCCGAACGGACGCACCGAGTATCCGCGCTATCCCCACGGTCAGCTCATGCCGAACGCCAACGCGTTCATCGATGCTCCACGCGATCGCGTGCATGTGCTCTTCGGCGGCGACGTGGCCCAGACCAACGGGCCGCAGGGCTGGAGCTGACGGATGCGAATCGTGGTGGCCCGGTGCACCGTGGTCTATGAGGGCCGGCTCGTGGCCACGCTGCCCGAGCACACCCGTCTGCTGATGGTCAAGGCCGACGGCTGTGTCGCTATCCATTCCGACGGCGGCGCCTACAAGCCGCTCAACTGGATGACCGCACCGAACACCGTGCGCGAGACGATGGCCGCTGACGGACGTTCGGGGGAGTGGGTCGTGACCAATCCGAAGGCCGAGACCCTGCGGATCACGCTCCACGAGATCCACTCCGACTCCGCGCACGATCTCGGCATGGATCCCGGTCTGCAGAAGGAGGGCGTCGAAGCCGAGCTGCAGGAACTGCTAAGTGAACGTACGGACATGCTGGCGCCGGGTCTCACGCTCGTGAGACGCGAGTACCCGACGGAGGTCGGACCGGTCGACCTGTTGTGCAAGGACGCCGAAGGGCGAACGGTGGCCGTGGAGATCAAGCGCCGCGGCGAGATCGACGGGGTGGAGCAGCTCACCCGCTACGTGGACTTCCTCAACCGCGATCCGATGCTCGCTCCGGTGCGCGGCATGTTCGTGGCCCAGGAGATCAAGCCCCAGGCGAAGGTCCTCGCCACCGACCGCGGCATCGCCTGGGTCGAAGTCGACTACGACGAACTCCGCGACCGACCGTCGAACGTCTTGCGCCTGTTCTGACCAACGGCTCGAACTCGCAGGCGGTGGACGGTCTCGTCGTTGCCGCGCCTGTTCCGTCAGACGGCGGCTGCGCAGGGCGATGGATTCGCCACCCACCGCCCGAGGTTCGGTTGTCTAGAAACGGGTGAGCGCTCGTCGAAAGTCGGTTTGCGAGCGACGAGCTGAGGTGAGGACGTCGGGTCGGCGAGCCGCCGTTCAGGCGGCCTGGAGTCGGACAGGTGGTCCAGTGGTGAGCACGACGCCATTGTGGACGATCACGGGGTCGGCGTCGGCCCGCCGAAACAGGTCTTCGAGCGCCCGTGGTGGAAGTTCGACGGGGAGTCCCCAGTCGACGACGGGTGATCCGCGGTTGGCGTCGAGGGTTTGTTGACGGACATCGACGACCACGACGATCTCGGGCCGACCGAGCCTGCTCGGTCCGGTCGGGAAGAACCTCGACCATTCGTCGAGTTTGTCGTCGGTGTGGCAGTCGTTGGCCCCTTGCATGGCTGTCGCCGTCGTCTCTTCCTCGTCATCGCACGCTTTGCCCGCCGACCCTTCCGGTTCGTTCGGAACCACCGTGAGACCGACGGACTGCTGTTGTTGCATGATGAGCGCGAGCAGCGCAAGGGCGCGGAGGTGGTCTTGTTTCGCGCCCGGGTCGGTCGGGCAGGTCGAGGGAACACGTTCGGCGAACAGCGCGGCGACCATGGCCCGGATGTGGTTGTGGAGCTTGACGCCGCTCTCGGGGTCGAATCGGCCCGACAGCCGGAACATGCCGGTTCGTTTGTCGGTCCAGGTGTGCAGTGCGGGTCGCGTCGTTGTTGGGTGAAGCGGGTCATGCCGTCGTCGTTCTCGAGTGCCCGTGCGGCACGGTTCAGTGCGCGGGCGAGGTCGTCGGGTGTGGCGTTCGAAGTCGCCGCTTGATCGATCAGGGCGGGCAATGCCGCAGCGAACGCGTCGGCGTGTTTCTCGTCGATGGTGCGCATGACCTTGGTGACGGTGTCGACGTGGGCAGCCTGGAGAGCGCCGGACTCGAGCGGTGCAGTGAGCGATCGCACGGCGGTGAGTGTGGTAGATCGTTCGTAGACCCGGTCGCCGGCGCGGGCGTGGCGCTGCGTGGCTTTGGCAAGATCGGCTACGGCGGTGTGGCTGAGTTCGTTGAGTCGACGGGCTGCGCTGATTTCGAGGGCGTCGAGGAACCCGCGCAGCCGTTGCACGCTGGCGAGGAAGGAGATGGTGGCGTGCTGGTCGGCGACGGCGAGTTGTACTCGGCGAAGGTCGCCGATGATGTCTTCCGCCATTGTGAGTTTCATGCGTACAGGTGTACGGAGGGGGTATGACAGCCATGATGAACGGATTGCGGTCGCAAGCTGCGTCTCCCCTCTGATCCCGAACGCCACCCCTACGGGAGCTGTTGCCGGCTCGGGCTGGCAGGACGAAACACGCGGAGCGCAGGCACAGGAGGGGCGACGAGTGGTTGGCGTCACCGATCGCGCCGCACCTATCGGGTACGACGCAGTGGGGTGGCCGAGCGGTGCCGGGCGCACGGCTCGGGCTAGGCCGCGGCCAACCAAATCGACACCATGTACCAAACCCTTTGACAATTCCACCGGCATATGGATTGCAGTGCCGTGGCGGTATTGCGGAGAGAATGTGCGTTCGGTCGCTCCTGGAGCGACTCAGCCTTCACTCTCGGTCCCGCTCCGTCGGACGCTTTCGGCGAACCGCAGCACGCCGACCACCCGATGACTGCTCTGTGCCGCCCACGCGCCAAGGGCCACCCTCCCTGCGATGGTCGTCCACCATTGCGTCAATCTGCCAATGAACCGTTGTCCGGCGATCCCGGCGTGCCGGTTCCCCGAGTGGCTGGCTGCCACGATGTGGTGATGCGCAAAAACGTGATCATGGGGGTGCAAGGCAGTGGCAAGGGCACCCAGAGCACGTAGCTGTGCGAGGCCTTCGGACTCGAGCGACGCGAGGACGACACTCCAGAGGCTCTGGCGCGAAGACTGGCCGACTACTACGCGAAGACCGAGCCAGTGATCGACGTGTTCGGCCGCAAGGAACTGGTCGTCCGCATCGATGCCACGCCGTCGAAGGACGAGGTATTCGCTGCCATCACCGATGTCGTCGGGTCGGACGGGTCGAGGTCTGTCCGCTGAGCGATCCGGTGTCCCGCGAAAGCGCTCGCGGTCCCCGAGTCGCTCCCAAACACGAACGAGCCGTCTCCCCGGGGACCCCGGGACGTGTCGTCCATCCCGAAGGGAGAGCTCCCGTGCGCGCAAGTGCACTCGATCCGACGGCTACGGTCCTGGGCGTGCACTCCCGGATCACTTCTCGTCGCAAAGCAGCGGAAGCATGCCGCCAGTGGCGATGAACACCTATGTGGCACTTCTGCGCGCCGTCAACGTCGGCGGGACCGGAACGCTTGCGATGGCCGAGTTGCGAGAGATGTGCGAGGGCATCGGATGCATCAACGTTCGGACCTACATCGCCAGCGGCATTGTGGTCTTCGCCAGCGCGGTGTCGGCATCCGAGGTGAAAGCGTCACTCGAGGAATCGCTGGCGACGTACGCCGGCAAACCCGTCGGGGTGGTTGTGCTCACCCCCGAAGAGATTGCGACCGTCCTGGCCGAGAACCCGTTTGCTGATCACGCTCCGAACCACACGATGGCGATCTTCCTCGACGGCTCTCCGCCGCCCTCGGCGCTCGACCGCGTGACCGGCCGACAGAAGGAGGACCTGGCCCTCGGACAACGCGTGATCTACGTGCATTACGGCGAAGGCATGGGCGGGTCGAAGCTCAAGATCCCCGCGGCGGCGAAGGGCACGGCCCGAAACATGAACACCGTTGCCGCGCTCGTGAGACTGTCCGGCTGACACCAGACGGGCGTGCGGGATCCCTTCGTCATCGGGCATGCGTCAACGCGGCGATCAACTCCGTCACACTCGGAGCGCCCTCGAGCCCGGCGGGCGTGCGATAGAGCCGACACGACATCGATGGGTGGGTTCCGGCTTCGGTGAACGGGTCATGCCTGTCGATGAGGATCGTCGGCGAGCCGTGCATTCCGAGCATGTGGGCCTCAGCGTCGTCGGTGATCACCCGCTCGGTTATGGCGGCGCCGCTCGCGCCAGCGAGAGCGATTGCCTCGATGATCCGTGTCATAGCGATCGCATGGTTCGGGCAGCCCGGCACCGAGAGCACTTCGATCCTCACGGGATCAACAGTACGGCCCCGCCTGGTCCGTCGATGAAGCGCAATCCCGGTGGCCGTGACGCTGACCCGTTCGGATGGTTCTTCGGCCTCGTCGGAGGTTCGACCTCGGATCACGTCCGACTGACCGAAGCGCGTCCACCGACCGTACTGGAGTGCGACGGCCGCGCCCGCTGTAGGCGTGGGCGTTCTGTCGATGTCGACGGGCTTTCGCGCACCTCTTCGGACCCGGCTCGCGTGAACGGTTGACAGATCCTCTTCCCCAGCGTACTTTCCCTATTGGTTAATTAGTGGGTATGGAAAGTTCGAAGGAGCACCGGTGGCGACAGCAAACGAAACGCCCGTCGAAGCACGGCTTGACGAGACGTTTGCGGCACTGGCGAACTCGACGCGGCGGGCGATCCTCGCCCGACTGGCTGAGGGCGCGGCAAGCGTGAACGAACTCGCCGCACCGTTCGAACTGACACTCCCCGCGATCTCCAAGCACATCAAGGTGCTCGAGCATGCCGGCCTCATCACGCGTGCTCGGCGAGCCCAATTTCGTCCGTGCGCGATCGACGCCTCTTCACTCGCCCTTGTCGCCGGTTGGGCCGAGCAGTACCGGCACATCTGGGATGACCGATTCGACCGCATGGACGACTACGTGCTTGCGCTCCAGAACTCCAAACACAGAAGGCGTGATGACCAATGACTGACACCAAAGACGTCCGGATCGAACGAACCTTCAACGCACCGATCGACCTCATCTGGGCGATGTGGACCGACGCCGAGCACTTCGCCAACTGGTATGGCCCCATGGGGGCCAAGATCCCGAAGGCCGAAATGGACGTCCGAGTCGGAGGCCGACGCCATATCGCGATGGCGATGGAGACCCCGCGAGGTCCACTGCAGATGTTCTTCGTCGGCGAGTACCTCGAAGTAGCCCCCAAGACCCGCCTCGTCTACACGGAGAGCATGGCCGACGCCGACGGCAGACCCATGACCGCCGAGCAGATCGGCATGCACGCCGGCTCGCCCATGAAGACCTCGATCGTGGTCGAGCTCGAAGACCTCGGCAACCGCACGAAGATGACCATGACCCACATCGGCGTTCCCGCGGACTCTCCCGGTGGGCAGGGCTGGTCGATGGCGATCGACAAGTTGGAAGCGCGGGTCGCTGCACATCACGCTGACCGCGGCGTCCAATCGTCGCCTGTGCCGGAGAACGACGCTGGAGGCTCATGACCCCGATGGACCTTCCGACGCTGCATCCCACCCCGAGCGGCATCGGTTCGATCTGTCCTTGCTTCACCCTCTCGGTTTCGTATGCCCACATAACGAGTTCGACGCGGTTCCTCACGGCGAGCTTGGTCATCAGGCTGGCGAGGTGGAACTCCATTCGCCTCCCGGCGAGCCATGCGCCGCGCCTGGGTGGTTGTAGCCCTGGTCGCCCCCAGGGCGACTGGGTGCACAATCACGGGCCACGCTCCGGTTCACTGTCGCTGCGCGGTTCCGGCGGCGGTCATACGGAACTCGATGGTGGTCTTGCTGACACGGCACGAGACGGTTGCGCCTACCGGCAGCCCGACGAATGCGGGCATGTCGCACGTCGCTCCGGTTCCCGCCAGGGACTCCAAACGCCGTTTGCTGACGACGGAGAACGTTGGCCGGGCGTCGAGGCCGCCGGTAGGCGTGAGGGTAACCAGCCATCCGACAGGGCTCTTGTCGAACGCCACCAGGCACTGCAGGGTGAGGCCGACACGTGGCTTCTCCACCGGCGGGCAGCTCGGCTTGCCGAGCTTGGCGCCGAGCGCAGCGGCAACGGGCGTGGCGCTCGCTCTGACTGCAGCACTCACCTGCGCGGCGCCCGACTTGCCGGTGAACGGGGCCGCTGTCGTCGTCGACGGTTTTGCTGACTTTGACGAGGCGGCCGCAGCCGGCGACACACTCGTGACCGACCCACCCGCCACGAAGAGAACGCCAGCCATCACCGCAGTTACATGAGTCACGGAACGGCGCACGTCACCAGCTTGGCCGTATCCTGCGGACGCCGTGGCCATCGAACTCGACCGCGGTCGGTGGATCGGGCGCGTACGGTGGAGGGGTGCGAAGCGTCCGTGTGATCCCGTGCCTCGATGTCGATCGCGGCCGAGTGGTGAAGGGCGTGAACTTCGTCGGTCTACGCGACGCCGGCGACCCGGTCGAGCTCGCCGCCCGATACGACGCCGAAGGCGCCGATGAGCTCGTCTTCCTCGACATCACCGCATCGTCGGACAACCGGGAGACGGTCTACGACGTCGTCGCCCGCACCGCAGAGACGGTTTTCATCCCGCTCACCGTCGGCGGTGGCGTTCGTACGGTCGATGACGCCCGACGCCTGCTGCGTTCCGGTGCCGACAAAGTCTCGTCGAACTCCGCCGCAGTGGCCCGTCCGCAACTGATCGACGAGATCGCTACGGAGTTCGGCACCCAGTGCGCCGTTGTCGCCATCGACGCGCGTGCGTGGTCCGACGGCCGCCCTGGATGGGAGGTGTTCGTGCACGGAGGACGTAACCCGACGGGTATCGACGCCGTTGCCTGGGCCGATGAAGTGGCCCGTCGTGGTGCCGGCGAGATCCTGCTCACGTCGATGGACCGCGACGGCACACGCGACGGATTCGATCTGCCGCTCACGCGCGCCATCGTCGACGCCGTCGACATCCCGGTGATCGCCAGTGGCGGCGTCGGCTCGCTCGATCACCTCGTCGACGGCGCGCTCATCGCCGGTGCGGACGCGGTGCTCGCTGCCTCGATCTTCCACTTCGGTGAGCACACCATCGGTGAAGCGAAAGCCGTGCTGGCCGCGGCCGGGGTCATCGTTCGCCCTCTGCAGCGCTGAACGGCTCCGCCGAATCGATGGTTTGCGGCGAGACCGACGCGGAGTCGATGCCGAGCAATGGGACCGATGTGGATGTGATGATCGCCAGCTCCTGCACTGCGCGGGTCAACGCGACGTAGAGCACTCTCGTGCCGCGGTCCTCGTCGATGATGAGCGACGGCTCCACCACAATGACGTCGTCGAACTCGAGTCCCTTCGACGCCCGTGCGCTGATGAGCGACACGCCACCGACCAGCACCGCCCCGGCACTGCGTCCGTCGGTGAACGCAACGCCGATTGCCGCGAGGGCCGTTGCGAGATCATCGAGGAGCACCTCGGGGCACAACACCGCGAGCGAGGCACGAGTGGACTGTCTGGCGAGTGACACGGCCAGATGAACCGAAGCGTCGATGGTCGGTGCCGCCACGATCGCCGGAACCCGGCCTTGCTCACGGACAGACTTCGCCGGGCGCACGTTGGGTGCGGCGGTCGGCAGCAGGCGGTTGGCGACGTCGAGGATCGGGGCCGGAACCCGGTAACCCATCGTGAGCTCAGCCACCCGTCCATGCGGCGGTCGACCGTCGGCGAGTCGGAGCTCGGCGAGCGCATCGTCCCAATGCACCTGACCACCGACCGCCGTCGACTGGGCGAGGTCGCCGAGGACGGTGAGCGACCGGGCGGGGGAGCGGCGGGCGATCACCCGGAACTCCATGGCCGAGAGGTCCTGCGCCTCGTCGACGACAATGTGCGAGAACGTGCGGCTCACCCCCGAGATCAGCGCTTCGGCCTCATCGAGCAGCGCCAACTCCGGGCGGCTCCACCGCTGCTCGGCAACCGCGGCCGGAATGCTCCGCCGCAACATCGTTTGCTCTGCGGGGGACAACACGCCTGCCGCAGCGCTCGCGAGCGCAGTTCGACCGGCCAACAGCGACCTGACGACCGCATGCGCGCTCAGGTTCGGCCAAAGCCGGTCGAACCACGCCTTGAACGGCTTGCCGGTACGAAGGTCGTCGGTGAAACCGACGTTGCGAGCGGGATCGGCATCGGTACGCGCGCTGAACGATCGCCATGCCGCAGCGACGAGCTGATCGCGCAGAACCTCCCGAGCGACGTTGGTCGGCAAGCGACGCCCTCGGACGTCGTCGAGCTGGGTCTGCACCTCGTCGGTGGACAGACGGGCGATTCCGAAGATCGTGGGCGCTTCGAGCGGGACGACGTCGCGTCCGATGCGCGAGGAGATCGCTGCGGCGATCACCAGAGCCATACGCCCGTCGCCCTTGAGCGCCGCGACGTCCGGAGGATCGACGTGCCCGACGCGGTACCGGCGCAACAGCAGCTCGACGGTGGTCTGCACCACGCTGCTCTCGCCGAGCGACGGAAGCACTTCGGAGATGTAGGCGAGGAACAGTGGGTTTGGCCCGACCACCAGCAGGGGAGCGCGCCGGAACAGCTCTCGGTGCTCATAGAGCAGGAACGCCGCGCGGTGCAGGCCGACCGCCGTCTTCCCCGTGCCCGGCCCACCCTGGACGACGATCAGGTCATCGAGCGGGGCACGGATGATCTCGTCCTGCTCGGCCTGAATGGTGGCCACGATGTCGCGCATGGCGCCCGAGCGCGCCCGGTCGAGTTCGGCCAGGAGCGGGTCAGGGACGCCACCGCCCTCGGCATGCGCGTCGGGATCGTCGAAGTGCTCGTCGAAGAACCCGGCGAGAACCTCACCGTCGGAGGCGAAGCGCCGACGAAGCGTGAGGCCGAGCGGATCGGCCCACGTGGCTCGGTAGAACGGCGCGCTGACGACGGCCCGCCAGTCGACCACAACGGGGTTCCGTTCGCGATCCTCGACGTGGCGCCGGCCTACGTAGTAGCGGGCCCCGTCCTCGTCGTCGATGCGCCCGAACGCCAGCGCACCGGCACCGCGTCGCAGCGACACCAGCCGTTCCTGGAGCACCGCATGGATTGCCTTGGCGTCGAAAGCCGTGTCGAGGTGGGCGTCGTGCTGCGCCTGGCGCAGGGTCGCCTCGGCGCGTTCTCGCATAGCCACCAGACACGCCTCGGCGTGGGCGAGATGCGCCCGTTCGGCGAGGAGTTCGGTTGGTAGCTCCTCGGCGGCGTCGTGCATAGGGGGAGACGACACTATCCGGTCTCGCCGCCGGAGGAAGGGGTCATTCGTTGCTCCGATACGGTGTCGGGCATGACGCTGACGACCGACGGGCGGGTGTTCGAGGCCGTGCAGCTGGCGGGGGTGTTCGCCGACTCGAAGGGCTTCGTCGATGCCGTTCCCCGGTTCAACGACGCGATTATCGAAGCAAGGTTCGACGCCCTGCCCGGTCCACTCGGTCGCAATGCGCTGCGTCGATTTGTCGACGAGAACTTCGAGATGCCCACGCCGTCGCCGCTCCGTCAGCCGTCGCCCGTTTCCGTGGAGGAGTACCTGCACGACCAATGGCCGATGCTCCTACGGACGCATGCGACCGTGCCGCCAGGAAGTTCACTTCTCGCGCTTCCGCACCCGTACGTGGTTCCCGGTGGTCGGTTCGATGAGCTCTTCTACTGGGACGCGTTCTTCACCGGCCTCGGACTTCTTCGCCACGGCCATGTCGAAATGTTCACCGGGATGGTCGACAACCTCGTGTTCCTGCAGGAGTCGATCGGCCACATCCCCAACGGCAGCCGCACGTACTTGGCGTCGCGCAGCCAGCCCCCGCTGCTCGCTGCGATGGTGCGGGCGTTGATGGGTGCCGGTGTCGACGGTCATCGGTACCTTCCGGCGCTGCTGCGCGAGCATGCGTTCTGGACCACCGGCGAACGGGTCGTCCCGCTCGGAGCATCAACAGCGGCGCGCTACTTCGATGCGCTCAACACCCCGCGCCCGGAATCGTTCGCCGAAGATGTGCACTTGGCCGGCGGGGCGCGTCGCGGCGAGCTCCTCCGCAACCTGCGAGCCGGAGCGGAGTCGGGCTGGGACTTCTCGTCGCGCTGGTGCGCAGACCCGATGGACCTCGCGACCATCGAGACGACGCACGTGATCCCGGTCGACCTCAACGCGCTGCTCGTCGAATTGGAGGTGCTGATCGCCGAGCTTCTCCTCGCCGAGGGCGAGGAGATCCGGGCCGAGGAGTTCCGGGTAGCCGGCGCGGGGCGCGCGGCGTTGGTCCGCGAACACTTCTGGGACAGCGAGAACGGATGGTTCGTCGACGTCGATCGACGAACCGGCCACCGGCGACCGGCGATGACGCTCGCCGGTGTTCTCCCTCTCGTGGGTGGGATCGCCAGTCCCGAGCAGGCGACGGCGGCGGCACGAACGCTTCGAGATCGCTTCCTCGCGCCCGGCGGGCTTCGGACGACTCTGGTGCGTTCGGGCCAGCAGTGGGATGCCCCGAACGGCTGGGCGCCGCTCCAGTGGTGGGCGGTGGAAGGTCTGCGGGCATACGGTTTTGACGCCGATGCCGCCGAGATCGCCGATCGATGGGTCCAGACCTGCCTTCGGCGGTTCCTCATCGACGGAGCGTTGCTCGAGAAGTACGACGTGGAGGACATCGACCGCGAACCAACGGGCGGCGAATACGCGGTGCAAGCCGGTTTCGGCTGGACCAACGGCGTGCTCATCGACCTTTTGGCCCGCGGGTACGGGCGGTCTTGAGCCCTCGATCGCGTTGCCATGCGCCGCGCCAGTAGCGTGGACCTCGTGGCAAGTGCTGAAGCAAAACTGGCGATCACGATGTTGGCCGATCGGGTCCTCGTCCAGATCCCGGCCTCCGATGGCGAGCGGCTCTCCAAGGGTGGCCTGCTCATTCCCTCCACCGCGCAGATCTCCCGACGCCTGGCGTGGGCCGAGGTCGTGGCCGTCGGGCCGAGCGTCCGCCTCATCCAGCCCGGCGACCGCGTGCTGTTCAACCCCGAGGACCGCTACGAGGTCGAGGTGAGCGGCGAGGACTATCTCCTGCTGCGCGAACGCGACATCCACGGCGTGGCGGCCGACCGTATCGATGGCACCACCGGCCTCTATCTCTGAGCCTCGATCGGACCGTCCCGTTTTGGCGGGGCCTTCGGGAACGAAGTGCCCGTTGCTACGGTTGCACCAGGTGCCGTCACGGCAATCCACGAGGAGTGCTCCATGACCACAACGTCCACGCTCACGTACACCGTCGCCGGAATGACGTGCGGGCACTGTGTCGCCGCGGTCAATGCCGAGGTGCGTGCCGTCCCCGGGGTCACCGAGGTGTCGGTCGATCTCGACACCAAGGCGGTCGTGGTCAGCGGCACGTCGCTCGACGACGGGGCGATTCGGGCGGCGATCGACGAGGCGGGCTTCGAGGCGTCGGCCTGACGCCCGGTGGGCGATCCGTGACGGCGTCGACGGTCACATCAACTTCACGCCTGTGCCTTTCGCCGATTGTGTGATCGCGGTTACAGACATGGTGACGGCGTTGCGTCATGGTGCGGTGGTCGGTGCAGACGTACCGCGTCACTCCAGGAGGAAACGACCATGCTCGAAAACATCAACGATCTCGAAGCCATCCGCGCCCTGATCCAGTTGTACATCGACGGCTCCAACGGCGACGGCGACAAGATGCGACAGGCGTTTCATCCGAATGCGTGGATGTTCGGCCACATCGGCGCCATGGACACCTACGAGCCGATCACGGAGTTCACCTCGATGGTGGAAGCACAGCCGGGCTTTGCCGGACCGAAGTACCAGGCCGTCGTCCGAACGATCGATGTCGTGGGCGATGCCGGTGTCGCCGTGCTCGTCGAGACCGACTATCTCGGCTGTGACTTCGTCGACTACTTCACGGTGGCGCGGATCAACGGTCGTTGGTGGATCACCAACAAGACCTATGCCCACACCGGCGGTGAACTGCCGGCCGGATAATCGGTCCGACGCCGGCGTCCGGGCGGCACCGTCGTCGCCGGGTCCGCCGAGGTTGCGGTGAGGTGCTGCTACCGTCGAGGGCTCAGCCTACCGACCGGTAGGTAGGGACATCCCCCGGAGACCCCATGCTTCCCCGACGTTCCGGCCCGCTCACCTCTTCGCTCCGCGTTCCTCGGACCTGGAAGGCGTCGGCCCCGTTCCTGATCGCCAACCTCGTGCCGCTGCTCGCGGTGTTCACCGGCGTTACCCGTAAGGCCTTGATTCTCGGGGCGGTTCTGTACGTGACCAGGATGTTCTTCATCACCGCCGGGTACCATCGGTACTTCGCCCATCGGGCATATCAGATGCGTCGCATCCCTCAGTTCCTGATGGCGTTCGGCGGGCTGACAGCGGTCCAGCAGGGTCCACTGTGGTGGGCGTCGCACCACCGCGACCACCACCGCTACACCGACACCGAGCGCGACCCCCACTCGCCCCAGCAGGGCTTTTGGTGGAGCCACATCGGCTGGATCATCTCCGGTCGCTTCGACGAGACCGACCACGACGCGATCGCCGACTTCTCCCGTTTCCCCGAGTTGCGCTGGCTGAACTCCCACGACTGGGTCGGACCGGTCTTCCTGGGCACGCTCAGCTTCCTCCTTGCTGGCTGGAGCGGCCTCGTCGTCGGCTTCTTCGGCTCGACGGTGCTGCTGTGGCACGCGACGTTCTCGGTGAACTCGTTCGCTCACCTCTTCGGCGGACGGCGCTACGCCACCACCGACTCGAGCCGCAACAACTGGCTGATCGCCGTGCTGACCCTGGGTGAAGGCTGGCACAACAACCATCACCATTACCCCCGCAGCGCCCGTCAGGGGTTCCGGTGGTGGGAGCTCGACATCAGCTATCAGGTCCTGCGCGTCCTTCAGCTGTTGCGGATCGTGCGGAATCTGAACCAGCCCCCGGCGGCCGCGAAGGCGGCGTCGCGCCTGGCCGACGGTGCCCCCGACCTGGGCATGATGCGGTACCACCTGAGTCGTGCCGCCTCGATCGCCGGTGCCGTTCCAACCGGTGCGGAACTGCTGGAACTGATCGAGTCGACGGCGAACAGAGCCGGAGCCATCGTGCGCAGCAAACGCCCCTCCCGAACCCAGACCGACTCCGGCGGCGTTCCTGGCTGAAGCAATACCCCGCCGACGCCCTCGTCCGTCGTCGTCGCAGTCCCGTCGTTGCCGCAGAATTCGTCAGGCCTGCCAGCGGACCCACTGGCCGTGGTAGCCGCACTCGGCCAGGAGGGTCGGCGTGCCGTCGGGGGACATGCCGTCCCAATAGCGGAGCGTGAGTGCGGCGTGGGCCCGATCGGGTTCGTGCGGCTCGAAGGACATCCAGGCCAGGGGCGCGTCGGGGGTGGCCGTTGCGCCGACGGATTCGATGAGGCCGGTGATGCGGGCCCGTTCGTGCTTGTCGATGTACTGCCACACGATGGAATGCATGATCACGGTGACGGCCCCCTTGGTCCGTTGCGTGAGTTCTCGGCTGAGCCAGCCCTCGGCGTTGGCCTGCTCGACGCGAGCAGGGACCCGGCGGGCGATCTGGATGGCGGCGAGCGTCCGTTCGCGACGGTCGAGCTGATCGGGCCACAGGAAACCAAGCAGGTGCAGGGCGCCATCGTCAGTCGTCGGATCGATGGGCTCGGGGTCGCACCCGGCGCGGTCGATGATGGTCGCCTCCGACGCGTGGGGGGTGCGATCGCCCCAACGGTCGATGATCTCGACGGCGCTGGCCGCATCGCCGATCGACCAACCGTCCTGGGAATAGCGGAAGCGGTCGAGACGAAGGTTCAGCCCGGCGCTGGAACCAATCTCACGCAGCGAGACCGGGAGTCTGGCGAGTCTGGAGATGTGGGCGAGGCCGGGGTACAGCGCCGAGGTTCGGACCACTTCGTTCGTCTGTACGCCCCAGTCGAGCTCGGCGCCGATGCGTTCGGTGTGCTGAGCGGTTGCTGCCAGGAAGTCCTCTCGCAAGGTCGTTCCTGGCGCGCCGCCACACGAGGGGTAGTGGCGGGCCAAGGTCGGGGAATCGCCGCGCAGCGCCGAACGATGGAGGGCGGCGAGGAACCTCAACGGTGAGGCCAGCCCGAATCGCAAGTGGGCGTGTCGGGTCATCGCCTCCCACACCGGGCCACCGGTCGCGACGTCATCGGCGCCGTAACGGCAGAGCTCGCCATAGAGGGCGGAGCCGATCGACTCGCAGCCGCCGGCCTGAAAGGTGAACTCCTCGGCGAGTTTCCGACGCAGTTCCGGGGTGGTCATGCACCAATGTTCGGCGAATGCCGCGTGCTTCACAAGGTTGATTTCGATCAACACCGCGGCGTCGGGCGCCTGGAAGGGACATCCGGGAAACGAACGGATCAAGCCACACGCCGCCGGTAGGGTTGCAGGTGATGTCGTACACCGCTGTTCCGCTTCGTGCCACGGACGAGCAACTCGCCGCAGTGCACTACAACGAGCACGGGTTGGTGGCTGCCATCGTGCAGGACGCCGCGAACGGCCAGGTGCTCATGATGGCCTGGATGAACGCGGAAACCCTTCGGCAGACGATGGACGAGGGCCGCACGGTGTTCTGGTCGAGGTCACGGTCCGAGATGTGGCGCAAAGGCGACACCTCAGGCGACCGGCAGTTCGTCCGACGCGCGTTCTATGACTGCGACGGTGACACCCTTCTCTTCGTCGTTGACCAGGAAGGCCGCGGTGCCTGTCACACCGGTGAACGCACCTGCTTCTACCGGGGCTTCGGCGACGGGGCTGCGGCATCTTCCCAGGCCGACTCCTGGGTCGGCTGACAGCATCGTGGACAAGCTGAATCCTCCGTTGCCCGAGTTCCTCTCGCTCGCAGCAACGCATACGGTCGTCCCGGTGTGGCGCGAGATGATGGGCGACCTCGAGACGCCCGTGGCAGCCTTCGCCAAGCTCGTCGGCGATCGCCCGGGTTTCCTGCTCGAGTCGGTTGAGCACGGCGGCCGGTGGGGTCGGTTCTCCTTCGTCGGACGCAATGCCGCGGCCACGGTCGTGTCCCGTCGCGACGCGAACGGCGTTGCCACGCTCACCGTCACGAACGGCGCGTTACCCGTTGCGGTCCCGACCGACAAGGGCGTGCTCGCCTGTCTCGAAGGCCTCCTCGCCCACTACCGCGGTCCACAGCACCCCGACATCCCCCCGCTGACCGGCGGCATTGTGGGGTACTTCGGCTACGACACGATTCGCGAGATCGAGCGCCTCCCGAACCCTCCGGGCGATCACACCGGGCTGCCTGATGCGGTGTTCTCGGTCGTCGGTTCGGTCGCAGCATTCGACCACTGGCGGAGCCGGGTGTACCTGATCGACAACGTGCTCACGACCGGCAACCCCGACGCGGACGCGCGGGCCTACGAAGCGGCTCGTGCTCGCATCGACCTGATGGCCGCCGACCTCGGCAAGCCTCTGTCGTACACGCTCGTGCCCCCGCCCGACTCGAACGATCCCCGGCCGGGCACCACGCCGAGCGTCTCGCCCGAGCAGTACCAGCGAGCGGTCGAGGTGGCCAAGGAGTACATCGTCGCCGGCGACATCTTCCAAGTCGTGCTCGCCCAACGATTCGATCTCGACCTCGACGCCGACCCCTACGACGTCTACCGCGTCTTGCGACTCGTCAACCCGAGTCCGTATATGTACTTACTTCGCAACGAAGAGGTCACGGTCATCGGTTCATCGCCCGAGCCGATGGTGCAGTTGCTCGACGGAAAGGTGATCTCCCGGCCGATCGCCGGCACCCGTCGGCGAGGCAAGACCGAAGAAGACGATCGGCGTCTGGCCGGCGAACTCAAGGAGCACCCGAAGGAGGTTGCCGAACACGTGATGCTCGTCGACCTTGCCCGCAACGATGTCGGTCGCGTCGTCGACTTCGGCACGTGCAACGTCGAGGAACTGATGACCCTCGAGTACTACTCCCACGTGATGCATCTCACGTCGCAGGTCACCGGCCGGCTGCGAGAGGGACTCGGTCCGATCGACGTGCTGCGCGCCACGTTCCCTGCCGGCACTGTCAGCGGGGCGCCGAAAGTGCGGGCGATGGAGATCATCGATGAGCTCGAACCTTCGCGACGCGGACCGTATGCGGGCGTGGTCGGCTATTTCGACTTCGCGGGAAACCTCGACACCGCGATCGCCATTCGCACCATGTTCGTGACGCCCGACGGACGGGCCTCGGTGCAGGCGGGAGCCGGAATCGTGGCCGACTCCGACCCGCAGGCCGAACACGACGAGTGTGTCTTCAAGTCCGCCGCGTTGCTGGCGGCGGTCCCGGCGGCGCGTCGAATGCGTCGAGTAAAGGAGCGGTCGTGAGGGTCGTGGCCGAAGAGGTGCAGGCCGTGCTGGATGGAACGGCGACGGCGTCGCTCGTTCGGGACGTGATTGTGGCTGACGGCGTCGACACGCTCAAGTTCCTGCACTCGCAACTCTCGCAGGACGTGGTGTCGATGGCCGTCGGTGACACGCAATGGTCGTTCCTCCTGCAGCCGACCGGGAAGCTCGTGGCGCTGCTCCGACTCGTGCGTACGGGGGAGAACACGATAGAGATGGACACCGATCCAGGACATGGCGGAGCGGTGGTCGAAGCGCTCTCGCGATTCAAGATCCGCACGAAGTGTGATCTCACTCTCCGTCCTGCGGTGACCTTCGCTGCGTCGTGGTCCGAGCGGCTGCCGGATCTCGTTGAGGGTGAAGGTACCGTGGCCGAAGCCGTGTCCGACGTCTGCGCGGTTGTTCGCGGATTCCCTCGGTGGGGAACGGAACTCACCGATTCCACGATCCCCAACGCCACCGGACTGGTCGACCGGGCCGCCAGTTTCACCAAGGGCTGTTACACCGGCCAGGAGCTCGTCGAGCGCATCGATTCTCGCGGTGGGAACGTCCCCCGAAGGCTCGTCGGGCTTGTACTGGATGCCCCGGTCGACGACCTCGGCAGCGACACGGGACTACTGCTCGATGGTTCGCCGGCCGGTGACCTCACGTCGGTGTGCACCGATCCGCGGACCGGGTTCACCGTCGCGCTTGCTTACGTGAACCGTGGCGTCGACGAGTCGTCGTCTCTTTCCACCGTGACTGGACGCGTGGCCCGGGTCGTCGTCCTGTCGTGACCTTGCGACGGTGGTGCACGGGTGCAGCGGTGTGCGCGCTGGTGATGTCGGTAGCCGCCGGTTGCACACGCAAGGTGGAGATCACCTACCCCGAAGTGCCGACGACACTCGCGCTTCGTCCCTCGACAAGCACCACGATCGGACCCGATCGTTCGAGGGAGACCCTGCTTCCTCCGCTCGATTCGACGCCGCCGATCGCCACGACCACGGTCGCCTTCGGTAGGGGCACGGTCACCATCCGAGGCACGGTCGAGGGCCCCGACGGACCCGTTGCCGGAGCGACGGTCCGGTTCGAGCGGCTCGTGGGCGAGCAATCGGCCGAGCGGTCGGTCATCACCGATGATGCCGGACGTTTCATGCTGGCGAACGTTCCGGGAGGGCGCATGCGACTGCGGGCCTGGAAGGTCCCCGACGTCGCCATGGCCCGCAACATCGTGGTGTTCGCGTCGGAGAGAACCAAGGTCACGCTGAAGGTCGATCGGTTCTCCACGACCGATGTTCGGTGGGCCGCGGCGCCGGCAAACCCGATCGAAGGTCAGCCGGTGAACCTCGTGGTGCAGGTGAGCCGTCGGCTGGTGGACGATGAGGGCGTCATCGGGTTCGAACAGATCACCGGATTGGCGGTCAGGCTGGTGCCGCTCGGCGCGCTCCAGCCCGAAGGGGCCACCGAACGTCTGACCGATGACACTGGACGGGCCTCGTTCCCGATGCGCTGCAACGCGGTGGGCCCGGCCGGGATCCGTGCCCAGTTGGCTTCCGGCGAGGATGCAACCCTCGAACTTCCGCCGTGCGCGCCGGTCCCGACGACGACCACCACGACGATCGCTCCGCCGGAGTCGACCCTGGCGCCGATCGTCGTCCCGCCGGCCAACGGTCAGGAGACCACGACCACCGGCGTCCCCGTGGGCTCACCGGTGTGACGGCGCACATCGTCGACTCCCGTCGACTGTCCTCCCGCCGACTTGCTCTCCGGGATCTCTCCGCAAGTGTCAAGCGCGATGCCGAGGTCGGTGATCGTTTGCTCGCCGCAGCGGGGTCGTTCGCCCGTGATTGGGGACGCAGAGCGTGCCAGGGGCTTCGAGGCTCTCACGCCGGCCCGGCGCGCTTCAGCACGGCTCTCGGAAGTCGAGAACGTGTTCGCCGGAACGTCAACGCGGCGCCGGTGAGGGCGTCGTCAGGTTTGTCGTCGGAACCCGGACGATGAATGTCGTCCCCCGCGGGGAGGTCTCGGCATCGGCTGTTGCCCCCATCGCTTCGACGAGCTCGCGGACGATCGCCAGCCCGAGGCCCGACCCGATCTGACGCGTCGGACGCCGATCTGATGTGTACATACGATCGAACACGTGAGGGAGGTCCTCGGGGGCGATGCCCGGTCCGTCGTCGCTGATGCGGATCTCCGATGCTCGGGCTCCGTTCGAGACGAGGGAGACATGCACGCTCCGCCGGGCGAACTTGCACGCATTCTCCAGCAGGTTCGCGAGGACTTGCTGCAGGCGGTCGGGGTCGGCGAAGGCACGGACCCCGTCCTCGGCGTCGAGGGTCAGCTCGAGGTCGTCCTGAGCGGCTCGCGGCAGGAAGCCGTCGGCGGTGTCGGCGACGAGGTCGGTGAGGTCGATCGGCCTCGGGCTCAACGTGAAGTTCTTCGACTCGAGCTTGGCCAGTTCCAACAGGTCCCGCACGAGACGCTCGAGCCGACGGGATTCCGAGGCGATGACCTGCGCGGCCCGCTGGGGGTCGGGGGCCGAGCCGTCGGCCATCGCTTCGGCAAATCCCTGAATGGAGGTGAGCGGTGTGCGCAGGTCGTGCGACACGGACAGGAGGAACTGGCGTTCCTGGTTGCGGGCGCGGCCGAGTGCCTCGGCCATCCGGTCGAGGTCACGCAGGAGGCCGCCGATCTCGTCTTGTCGACGAGCCGCCTTTTCGGTGCTCGAACCCCGCTCCGTCACTCGCACCGAGAGGTCACCTGAAGCGATGCGTTTCTGGGCGAGCGTGGCCTCTGTCAGCGGACGACTGATGCGACGGGCCACGGCCAGCGCGGCGAGAGCGGCGAGCGCGAGTGCGAGCGCCGACGCCGTGCCGATGGCGATGAGCGCCTGGCGCGGGGTATCGGGCAGCGGACGGCTGAGCAGGAGTGTGTCGACCACTCCGATCGAGTCCCGTCGGATGCGGACCGCAGAGTAGGCCTGACGGCCGAGGATGCCGTTGATCGGCCGTCCCTCAGCGATGGCGAGAAGGTCCTTCGGGGTGATGTCCTCGGTGATCTTGAGAGGCGCGCCGCCGGCCTGCAGCGGGGTTCCGTCGGAGAGAAGCACCGGGGGAGCGGCGACGAGGCCGAAGCGTGAGGTGTTCTCCTTGCGGTCGGGATCGGTCTTGGGGTCGACGAAGCGCCACACCGACGCCGTCTCCAGCCCGAGGGCCTCCTTGACCGATTGCAGACCGTCGAAGCTGGTCGCCTGACCGCTGCGCACGAGGCGCTGCGCGGAGAGCGTGAGATTGCCGACGGTGGTCGTCCGGTCCGAACGGGTGATGCCGAGAAATGATGCGGCCGCGGCGACGCCGAGCGCTATGGCCACCGTGCCGACGATGACGAAGATGAGCCGGCGTCTCATCTTCGTGGCGGTTCGTGCGGGCGGCCGTGGCCGCGTCAGTTCAGCCGGTAGCCGACACCGAAGACGGTCTTCAACTCGAAGCCGTCGCCCAGCTTCTTGCGGAGCTGGCGCACGTGCACGTCGACGGTGCGCTCGTCGCCGAACCAGCCTGCGCCCCACACGCCGTCGAGCAGCTGCTGTCGGGAGAGGACCAGTCCCTGATTCGAGGCAAAGAACGCGAGGAGGTCGAACTCGCGCGTGGCGAGGGAGACGGAGGTCGCGCCGACACGGACCTCGCGGCGGGCGATGTCGACCTCGATGTCACCGATGGCGATGCTTTCGGGGCGCTCCTCCTTCGTCGGCGTGGCGTCGAGGCGGCGGAGGATGGCCTTCACCCGGGCAACGAGCTCACGCGGCGAGAACGGCTTGGTGATGTAGTCGTCGGCACCGAGTTCGAGACCGAGGATGCGGTCGACCTCGCTGTCACGGGCGGTCAGGAACAGGACCGGCACGGTGCTCTTGGCCCGCAGGCGCATGCACACGTCGAGACCGTCCAGATCGCCCGGGAGGCCGACGTCGAGGATCACCGCACGGGGGCGCTCCCGGTCGATGGCGGCGAGCCCGGCCTCGCCGGTGGTGGCCTGGATGACCCGGTACCCTGCCTGGCGGAGCGACATGTCGAGCAGATCGGCGATGTGAGCATCGTCCTCTACGACGACGATGGTCCCGTGGTCGTTCGTTGCCATGGCGAACATGCTGGCACGTCCCTGCCGAGCGAGGGGGTACCTCAACAGGTATCCGCGCCCGGGGAAGCGTCCTGGGGAACGAGGGCGGTCGTGGAGCGTGGTCCACGTGGGCCAGCTGACTCGCTTGGGCCAGCCCACGGCTCTTTCTGCGGTGTGTCCTGGCCCCAGCGATCCTCCCGGCCCACGACCTGTCGGTCGGGCGGTACGGTCGTGGGCGTGAGCGCAGTGGCCGGCACCTACCTCGAACGAATCGTGAACGCGCACCGTGACCGGGTGGCGGCCGATCGGCGTGACGTCGCCTCCGTCCGGGACGCTGCGCTCGCCGTGGCATCTCCGGCCAGGGGTTTCGCCGCGGCGCTGCGCTCCCCGGGGCTGAGTGTGATTGCCGAGATCAAACGGCGTTCGCCGTCGAAGGGACCCCTTGCCCCCGACCTCGATGCAGCCGTGCTGGCGGCAGCGTACCGGGACGGGGGCGCGGCGTGCCTCTCGGTGCTCACCGACGTCGACCACTTCGGTGGCTCCGTCGAGGACCTCCAGGTCGCCCGGGCGGCGTCGGGCCTCCCCGTGATCCGCAAGGACTTCACCGTCGGCGAGCTCGACGTCTACGACGCCCGTCTGATGGGGGCCGACTGCGTGCTGCTCATCGCCGCGGCGCTCGACGACGATGAGCTCCTCCGGTTCCATGATGCGGCGACGAGCGTCGGCCTGGACGCCCTCGTCGAGATCCACGACGAGGACGAACTCGCCCGAGCGCTCGCCGTGGGGGCAACGCTCGTCGGAGTGAACCAGCGCGACCTGCGGACCTTCTCGGTCGACCACGACCGCGCCCGGCGCGTCGGCCGGGCGATGCCGTCGTCGGTGGTCCGCGTCGCCGAGTCGGGTGTCCGTGGCCCCGCCGATGCCGAGTCACTCGCTGAAGCCGGCTTCGACGCGGTGCTGGTCGGCGAAAGCCTCGTCACCATGACCGACCCTGCTCTCGGCGTACGCGCGCTTCGCGGCCTCCACTAACCCCGCGCCAGCCGACCTGGGTCAGCTCACGTTCGCTGGGTCGGGATTCGCTCACCAGTGCAGTTGTTCACCAGTGCAGTCCAGCCGACCCAGTGCAGTCCAGCCGACCCAGGTGAACCTCGGCCGACCCAGTGGAGCTCGGCTGACCCAGCAACGCCCCGCCGGTACTACTCGTTCTGCCAGTCGTAGGGGGCGTTGTCCTCGACGAGGTAGCCGGGAAGGGCGGCCGCGGCAGCGCGGGCATTGCGGATGAACGAGGCGACCTTGCGCGGGTCTTTGCGTCCGGCCGACGCCTCGGTGCCCGACGCGGCGTCGACGCCCCAAGGGCGCACGCGGCGCACGGCATCGGCCACGTTGAGGGCGCTCAGACCGCCCGACAGGATCAGCTTGCGGCCCTCGGGCAGGCCGTCCGCGAGTGACCAGTCGAAGACCTCTCCGGATCCAGGGTTGGCGTTGTCGAGCATGATCAACTCGACCGGGTAGCGCTTCGCCTTGCCGATCTCCGGGTCGCCGGCGGCGAACACCTTGATGGTCACGCCAACTCGCCCCGCCACGTCGGCGGTCTCGGCGGCCGATTCCCGTCCGTGCAACTGCGCGCCGTTGAACCCACACCGCAACACGATATCGACGACGCGATCCGGCAAGTCATCGCGGAACACCCCGAAGGTGATGACTTCGGGAGGCAGTCGCTTGACGATGTCGGCCGCGACCGTCGGAGCAACCTGGCGCTTCGAGCCGGCGGCGAAGATGAACCCCAGCGCGTCCGCCCCCAAGGCGACGCACAACAGCGCGTCTTCTTCGCTGGTGATCCCGCAGATCTTCACGAAGAGTCCGTTCGGCGCCAGTTCCTCAGCGCGCAGATGTCCAGTCACCTACGTAGTTTGCCTGGTGAGAGCCGTTCTGTGAGGGACGTTTCCGGTCTCGTGACGTACGCGGCGGGTGCGCTACCCGAATTCTCGAGTTCGTCCGGTGGCCCGCCAGTGCCAACGCGGCGCCCTGGGGTCGGGCAACATCGCGTCGCGGAAGTCATTGACGGTCCGGCGGCGAACTGCGCTTGACTGGCAGGGCACATGCGTACGGCCCCGTGGTCGGCCGCTGACACCTGTCCCCGGAGCCGCACCCATGACTGATCTCGCCCAGAAGCCCTCGATCTCCGCCGGAGGCGCGCCATCGCTGATGGGCGATCCGACCGATGACGGCCGCTTCGGCGAATTCGGTGGCCGCTTCGTCCCCGAGACACTGGTCCCGGCCTGCGTGGAACTCGAGATCGCGTTCCGCGAAGCGTGGACCGACCCGGCATTCCGCTCCGAGTACGAGACGATCCTGAAGGAATACGCCGGTCGGCCGACGCCGGTCACCGAGTGCTTCCGACTCTCGGAGCGCCTCGGCGTTCGGGTCTTCCTCAAGCGCGAGGACCTCGCTCACACCGGTTCGCACAAAATCAACAACGTCATCGGCCAGGCGCTTCTCGCGAAGCGGATGGGTAAACGCCGCATCATCGCGGAGACCGGCGCCGGACAACATGGCGTCGCTGCAGCGACGGCGTGCGCGCTTCTCGGTCTCGAATGTGTGGTCTACATGGGTGCCGTCGACGTGGAGCGCCAAGCGCTCAACGTGTTCCGCATGAAGCTTCTCGGCGCAGAGGTGCGCCCGGTGCATTCCGGCTCCCGGACCCTCAAAGACGCCGTGAACGACGCCATGCGGGCCTGGCTCGCCGAGGTCGAGGACACCTACTACCTCCTCGGGTCGGTGATGGGTCCGCATCCGTACCCCTGGATGGTGCGGGAGTTCCAGCGGATCCTCGGTGATGAGGCCCGCGTGCAGATCCGGACCATCCTCGGTGGGAAGGACCCGGATTACGTGATGGCATGCGTGGGCGGTGGATCGAACGCCGCCGGCATCTTCGGCGGCTTCGTCGACACGAAGGCGAAGCTCATCGGTGTCGAACCCGAGGGCGGCGCCGCAGTCGGTCACGGCGTGCAGGGGATCGTGCACGGCATGAAGTCTTTCCTGCTGCAGGACGAGTTCGGCCAGGTGCTCGAGGCGCACTCGATCTCGGCCGGTCTCGACTACCCCGGCGTCGGCCCTGAGCACGCCCATCTGGCGACTACCGGACGCGCCCGGTACGTGCCGGCCGGTGACGACGCCGTCCTCGCCGCCCTCGGCGTCCTCGCGGAAACCGAAGGAATCATCGCTGCGCTGGAGTCGTCCCATGCGATCGCCGAGCTGATCCGGGCTGCCGGTACAGGGGAGATCGAAGAAGGGGCGACCGTCCTCGTGAACCTGTCGGGCCGCGGTGACAAGGACGCGGATCAGGTCATGAACAAGCTCGCCCTCTGTCGCACGCGTCCGTGTGTCCCCGTGTGTGAAGGGTGCCCTCGGCGATGATCGGTCCCGCCACCTTCGAGGACCTGATCGGGACCGGCCGCATCGAAACGGCGTTCCGCGCCTCGCGAGACGCCGGGCGCAAGCTCCTCGTTCCGTTCGTGACCGGTGGCGTCACCGACGACTGGGTTGATTTGGTTCGGGCATGTGCGGCGGCCGGAGCCGACGCGATCGAGATCGGCATCCCGTTCTCCGACCCGGTGATGGACGGTCCCGTCATCCAGGACGCGTCGGTCCGGGCGCTGGCACGAGGAGCGACGCCGCTTTCGGTGCTCGCGGAGGCGTCGAAGGCCGACGTCGGCATTCCGCTCGTCGCGATGACGTCGTACAACATCGCGTTTCGCCTGGGCCATGAGCGCTACGCCACCATGCTCGCCGACAACGGGTTCTCCGGAACGATCCTCCCCGACCTCCAGCTCGACGAAGCCGACAACTGGATCGGGGTGGCCGCCGATCACGACATCGAGAACATCCTCCTTGCTGCTCCGACCACCCCGGACGATCGCCTTGCCCGCATTTGCGCGTCGTCGCGAGGTTTCGTGTACGGCATCGGCACGATGGGCGTCACGGGGGAGCGCGCCTCGCTCGCTGCTTCCGCATCGGTGATCGCGACCCGTCTCAAGGCGGCGACCGAACGACCGGTGCTGATCGGCATCGGCGTCTCGAACGGTGAACAGGCAGCCCAGGTTGCCGCGATCGCCGACGGCGTCATTGTCGGGGCGGCGCTCGTCCGACGGATCCTCGAAGGACGCGGTCCCGAGGGTGTCGCTGCGTTCATCGCCGAGCTTCGTGACGCTATCGACACGCTCTGAAGGGGCGTTCGATGGTGCCCGGCGCATGAGCGCGTCGTCGGCGCTCGGCGTTGTGTCGATGGTCGCCGAGGGTCGAATTGGCGTTGATCGTCGGAAAGCGCTGCTCGGGCACTAACCTTGCCGATGTCCGACGCCGGTCGGCGCGCTGAGGAATGCACATGACTGACGACACCACGACTCCCGAAGAAGTTTCGGGCGTCGACGCTGCGGCCGCTCCGGTTGCCGAAGCTCCCGTTTCTACCCCCGCCGATGATGGCCACCTCGAGGCGGCCGTCGCCAGCGATGTGACCGCAGCTGTGGAGGTGTCCGCGCCCGAGGTCGCCTCCGGCGACGAGCCCACAGCGTCAGAGCCTGCCGCCGAGCCCATCTCGGTGAGCGACGTCGAGCAGTCGCCGGAAGGGGTCACCGTTGCGTCGGTCGATGCTCCGTCGGTCGTGGATCCAGCGGCGTCCGAGATGTCGGTTGCCGTCGCCGAAACGGCCGTCATCGACGCGCCGAGCGAGTCGGTCCCCGCTTCCCCGGAACCTGAAGCGCCAGTCTCGGAGCCCGCAGCCCCGGTCTTCGTGTACCAGCCCGGCGACATCGTGCCCGGTGTGATCTCGGTGGTCGGTGCCAACGGCATCGAAGCCGACCTCGGCGATGGCGCTGTAGCGGTGATCCCGCGGGCCGAGTTGGTCGGCACCGACGAACCCGTGGTCGGCGACGCGGTCGAAGGCACCGTCACCAAACTGCAGACCGGAACCGGTCGCTATGTGATCTCTCCCAAACGCGCTGCCCGCACCCGTGCGTGGGCCCGTATCACGGCGGCCCACGAATCGGGCGAGCCCGTCAAGGGAACCGTCACGTCGACCACCAAGGGCGGACTGATCGTCGATCTCGGCATTCGCGCATTCCTGCCGGAATCGCTGGTCGACGTGCGACGCGGCACCAACCTGTCGTCGCTGGTCGGCCAGGAAGTCGAAGTCGTCGTCATCGAGGCCGAGCTCCTGTCCGGCGAACGTGCCGCAGTCGAACGCCGCGGCGAGAAGGTCGTCGTCAACCGCAAGATGCTCATGGGCAAGGTGCGCGACGCGCAGCGGGCTGAGATGATGGCGTCGATCTCTGTCGGTCAGAAGTTCACCGGACCGGTCACCGCCGTGACCGATTTCGGCGCCTTCGTCGACATCGGCGGTGCCGAAGGCCTGGTGCACGTGAGCGAGCTGGCGCACCGCCAGGTTCGCAAGCCGTCCGACGTGGTCAAGGTGGGCGACGTCATCGACGTGATCGTCAAGGAGATCCGCGGCGACAAGGGGAAGATCAGCCTGTCCCGCAAGGCCGCACTTCCGAGCCCGTGGAAAGCGTTCCAGAACGTCCACAAGGTCGGCGACCTCGTCTACGGCACGGTGACGGGCACCGCCGAGTTCGGCGCGTTCGTGCAGGTCGAGGGCGAGGGTTTCGAGCCGATCGAAGGGCTCATCCACATCTCGGAACTGAGCCGCTATCGGGTCGAGCAGGCCTCCGACGTCGTCGCCGTCGGCGAGGGCGTCTGGACCCAGATCCTGTCGATCGAGCCGGAGAAGCGCCGCCTCGCGCTCTCCCTGCGCCGCGCCCTCGAGGGCTGAAACGGCCGCGGGGTTTGGGGGGTGGATGGCCCGGGAACCCCGCCGGTGGTGGTTTTGCTCGTGAGCCGGTGCCCCCAACCGGCCAGGTTTGGGGGGGGTTTGCCGGCACCCCCAGACCGCGGTGGTAGTGTGGGACC
>JANPFX010000130.1:0-15163 GCA_031423635.1 Acidimicrobiia bacterium
CGGGTCACGAAGTCGCCGACCTGATCGCAGTGCTTGCGGGTGATCGGGAACATCAAGTGAGCTAGGGCCCGCTGGAGTTGCCGGCGTCGAGGGCGGGCCCGAGATCTACACACCGGCTGCGCTCGGAGAAGACCCATCGAGGGACGGAAGGACGGGGGTTCGACTCCCCCCACCTCCACAATTTTCCCTGGTCAGGGCATGTTTTTTCGTGCCTTGACGCGGGTTTGACACAAGACGTCAGTCCGGCGGTCAAGGTTGCGAGTCAAGGTTGCGGAACGGAAAGACCCTGTGACCTGCGGAAACGCTCTCCAGACTCGGCCAGGGCTGTGACACGCGTTTGACGCCGCGCCGCATTTGCGGGCTCGGCTGATCTACCAGTCGCGACCCTGCGCTTCGGTCGGGTCAGCGGTTGGGCCAACGAGCCTGCACTCGTAGGCGGCGATGACAGCCTGGACGCGATCTCGCAGGTTGAGCTTCGTCAGGATGTGAGCGACGTGCGACTTGACGGTCGTCTCAGCGATGAAGAGCCGATCCGCGATCTCGCCGTTCGAAAGGCCGGCCGCGAGGAGCCGCAGGACGTCCATCTCGCGAGAAGAGATGCCCTCGAAACGGTGGAGGCGGTCCGTCTGAACCGGGCGCCGGACGTAGGCCTCGATCAGACGCCGGGTGAGGGAGGGCGCGACGAGCGCGTCGCCACCGGCGACCAATCGGATGGCGTCGATGAGCCGATGTCGTGGCATGTCCTTCAGGAGGAATCCACTCGCTCCGGCGGACAGGGCTTGGTAGACGTAGTCGTCCAGATCGAACGTCGTGAGGATGATCACGCGGGCGGCGCAACCTTCGGAGACGAGCGCGTGGGTGGCGGCGATCCCATCCATGCCCGGCATTCGAATGTCCATGAGGACCACGTCGGGTTGCTCGCTGCGGATGACGTCGAGGCCCGAGGCACCGTCACGGGCTTCGCCGACCACGCCCATGTCGTCTTGGGCGTCGAGGATCGCCGCGAACCCTGAGCGAACGAGCTCCTGATCGTCGACCAGCACGATACGGATCACGATGCCCCCCAGCTATAGGGCAGTCGAGCCTTCACGGAGTAGCCGCCCTGCGGTCGAGGACCCACGTGGAGCTCGCCACCGTAGAGAGCCACCCGTTCCCGCATTCCGACCAGGCCATGGCCCGTTCCGCCCCGTGCCATCCGACCGGCCCCGACGCGCCCTTGGTCATCGATCTCGATGTTGAGAGCGGAGCGCCGATACCGGATGACCACGTCGGCGGCGACAGGCCCGGCGTGCTTGAGCGTGTTCGTCAATGCCTCTTGGACGATCCGGTACGCACACAGGTCGAGACCCGCTGTGAGCTCGCGCTCGGGGCCGTCCACGTGAAGGGTCACCGCGACCCCGGCACGCGTCATCGAATCGACGAGTTCGGGAACGCTCGACAACCCGGGTTGCGGGGCGAGCGACGACTCGTCGCCGCTCTCGCGGAGGAACCCGATCAGCCGTCGCATGTCGCCGAGCGCTTCCCGTCCTGTGGCTTGGATCGAGACGAGCGCAGCGCGACTGCGAGACGGTTCCCTGTCCAACAACTCTTCGGCCATCTCGGCCTGGACGACCACGACGCTCAGGGTGTGCGCCAGGATGTCGTGCACCTCACGCGAGATGCGGGTTCGCTCATGCGCGACCGCAAGCTGTGCCGAGTGCTCCCGCTCCTCTTTGAGCGCCCGGTTCGAGCTCGCCAGCTCTTGGACAAGACGGCGCTCGCGTCGGACCAGCATCCCAGCAGCCCCTGCGGCGACGTAGAGCATGGCGGCGAACGCGAGATCACCGGCGTCCGCGCTGCGGAACGCCGCACTCACGACGGCGCACAGCAAGACCACCGACGTTCGGCGTCGTGTGAGCGCGGTCCCGGCGGCGTACAACGCGGCGAGGATGGCCACCACCGACGAGATCGGGCTGAAGTCCGTGATGGTCCGGATCGTGAGTGCATCGAGCGCGGGAACGACGAGGGCCACGCCCATCGGCCACCGCCCGAGACCGAGCAGCGTCAACGTCGTGAGACCGGTGAACGCGGCGAAGAGCACCTGCGCTCCCATCCCCAGACCGGTGGTCGAGCGCGACGCCCAAACTTCGGCCTGTCCGATCGCGGTGAACACGAGGGCCGCGGCACGTGGCGACAGCCGAGCCCCAACGGAACGAGCGATCCGCCGACTGTCCATGGCTCGACGATAACAACCGAGTAGCGGCGAGGACACGGCCGACAGAAGGATCGATCGGACGCGGGTCATCCCTACGGAGGATGCGCGAATTCCGCCTCACTCACGATGCGATGGGCCGGACGATTGTGGCTTGCTGGACGGACCACGAGGAAACGGAGAAACGATGACTGCAAAGACTCGCCCCGCTTGGACCCTGGCGGCATGCGCGGTGGCGGTGTTCGCCGTGTTCGGAGGAAGGCCGGTGGCCGCCGCGCCGGGAGCGTCGCTGGGGCAATTCTGCGAGGCGAAGGCGCAGTTCGACGCGCTCGACAGCGAGACACCCGACGAGCGAGCGCTCGCGAGCTATGTCCAAGGGGCCGTGACGGCGATGACGCGGGTCGAAGCGACGGCACCTCCGACGCTCAAGGCGCCGACTCGCACCGTCCTCACCACGCTCCAGGGCATGCGCAACTTGAAGGTCGCAACGGCGGCGCACAGCAACGTCGCCTACCTGAACGCGAGAGCTCAACTGGCGAGCGCCGTGCACGACAAATGCGCCTATCACCGGGTGGCCATCCGCATCTCAGACGTCGCCATGACGATCACACCGGCGACCTCCCCCATCGGGAAGACAAGCATCCTCGTGACGAGCAAAGGAAAGGAGCCACACGTGGTCGTCATCGCCATGCTCCGCAACGGCGTCACAGCCGAACAGCTCCTCGCCGAGCCGGATTCGTTCGAAGCGAACGCCACCGCTATCGGCGCGGTCTTCCTCGCACCAGGGCTGAACGACGGTGTCGCCCTCACGCTGAAGGCCGGCAGGTATGTCACGTTCGATCCCGAGCACCTCGAAGAGCTCCACGGGAAGTTCACCATTCGTTGATAGGACCAGAGGGTCGGCGTCTCTCGACTCGATCGAGCCGTGCCGCAGGAGGGAGCCGAATGGCGATCCGGCGTCGGCTCGGTCGACCTCCGCCGGCGTGCGGCATCGGAGTCACGGCTGCTTGGAGACGCCTCGGGTGTTCGGACCGACGAAGCCCTCCGCGTCGAATACCTGCTGGCCGCTCGCGCTGTCCAATCCCTCAGCGCTCACAATCGGCGATTGACTCGATGTGCACGATCCTGATGCCTGCGGAGAATGGCGTCGTGCACCAGGAGCGACGCCGATATGGCGCGGGAGGACATCGCGCCCGAAATCACGATGACCACGCCTGTAGAAGTTCGGCGGGCCGGTCGAACCAGCCCACCCCCGAATAGCCGATCCCCGCCACGTTCAAGTGCATCGCCAACACGCTGCACCTGCCGACCGTCAGCAACGTACGCGCGGGAGCTCCGACCCGTCGCACAACTCGCACCTCTCCCACGATCGAACGCTCCGCGCGCTAACTGCGTATCGCATGACGTGTGCGGGCGACAGAAGCAGATCGAAGTGTGGGCCCTGACCCGACCCCAACGAGTCCAGCTCCGGGAGACCTAAGCGTCCGCGAAAGAAGGCGATCCGCGGAAGCGCCCCGGCAATACTTGTGCGTGGCCACTCCCGAGTACCTCGCCTCGACCCGCCAGGTCTACGACTTCTCCGCTGCTCACTATGCAACCACGGTCGGCACGACTATCACAGCTGCGTTCGAACGGCCGATCGACCGGGCGACCCTGAACGCGTTCGCTGAGGATCTTGTCGCCGTCACGGATGCGCTTGTCCTGGACATCGGCTGCGGAGTCGGGCGTGTCACAAAGTACCTGCACGAGCTAGGGCTCGATGTGCAAGGTCTTGACCTGTCGTCGGAAATGATCTCGGCCGCGCGTTTGGCCCATCCCCACTTGACCTTTGGTGTGGCGCCGATGACGGAGTTGCCCATCGACAATGGTTCCCTGGCCGCGGCCGTCCTGTGGTACTCGATCATTCACACTCCGCCCTCCGCACTCCCCGATGTCTGGAACGAGCTTGCTCGCGTTCTTGCTCCGAGCGGCCGGGTGCTGCTCGGATTTCAGGCAGGCCACAACGAGGAAGTCCAGCGCGAGAACGCATACGGTTCGTCGACGACGATGACCTCGTATAGGCACAACAGCGATGACGTCGTGCGGAGCATGGAGCGGGCCGGCTTTGTCGTGCAGTCCCGAGTCTGGCGCACAGCTGAATTGGCGCACGAAACCACACCGCAGGCGTTTCTCACCTTCCAGCGACCGGCGTAGTCGACTGCTGCACTCCGCCCACTATCGCCCGGCAGCTGGTCGAGTCGAACCCACTCAGGACCCTCCGTAACGACGCTCAATTGGTCGAATCGATCGCAGACGACCCACTTCACTCCGGCCCATACGACTGGGTCACGGCGGTCTCGGCGACTGCGGCATAGCGATCGTGCGCCCCTGTCCGGCATCGGGGCAGCCCAGGCCGATGTCCCGGGGGGCGTTGTAGCTTGACCCGGGTGAAGCTCGACTACTTCGCGACGCCAGGACCGCTAACGGAGTTGACCGTCGACCAGACGAGCGCGATCCGCGCCCTCGGTCTCACCCCAGCAGAGCTGTGTCGCGTGGCCCAACGCCTACTCGTGGCGCCGCCTGATGCAACCGGGGCAGGGCTGGGCGAGCAACGCTTCGCCGAGCGCAACACCCGCCCAGCGACCGCGCTGTTCGCCCGTGCACTCGAGCTCGATCCGTCTACGCCGCTGATCAGCGTGCGCCCGGTGGAGCGACGGGTGGTCGGCACATGCCGACACTTCGCCGTCCTGGCGACAGCATTTCTTCGGGCTGCCGCGGTACCGGCAAGGGCGCGGTGCGGCTTTGCGACCTACTTCGTCCCACCGAAGAAGGTGGACCACTGGATCGTGGAGTACTGGTCCAGCGACGAAGGGCGTTGGATCCGAACCGACCCCGAGTACCTCGATCGTCATACACCAACGCAGGCGACGACCGACGACCTCCGTGAGGGCGAATTCCTCACTGCCGGGGAAGCGTGGCAGCTCGTCCGCGCTGGCACACAGGACCCGCTCGACTTCGGCGTGTTTGGGACGGACAACTGGGGTGCTGGAGAAATCCGCGGAAACGCGATGCGGGACCTTGCCAGCCTCGCCCGGAAGATCGAGACGCTTCCGTGGGATGAGTGGGGTCCGATGGAGGACTCGTACAACAACAAGACGGGTCCCAAGTTCGATCTGCTGATCGACGTGCTCGCAGCCGCGACAGCGGATCCCGACCATTCCGACCTCGATCCCGTCTACGCCCAGTTCGAAGTACCGCCAAATCTCATCCGCTGAGGCGCGATGCACGCGCCCGAATTACGTCGGGGCCCCCACGCGTCCCACCCGATATCAACCCATACGAGCGGTCCCGACGACAGCGTGACGGCCGGATCGTCGGCAAAGTTGTCGCGGGAGTTCCGACCCGTCGCACACTTCGCACCTCTCCCACGATCGAACGCTCGCAGCGCGACTCGGCCCGAGATCACCCGTACAACGCCGGTTACGAGCGGCACCGGTGCATGGCGGCTCTGTGCGAACTGTTGAGATACCTGCGTCGCCGTGCGGGAGTGGGTGACCATCGGCGATCCGGCGCGTCAATCGCAGGCCCGTGGGTCTGAGGGAGTAGTGATGCTCACTGGGGTCCGACCGGTTGTTGGGTGGAGAGTCGCCGCAGGTTCTCGATGGAGGGCTTGGTGTGCTCGCCGACTCGGTCGAGGAGAGTTCGGGCGTCTGTGTCGTCGGCGGGGATCTGGCTCCAGGCTGCGGCAGGGTTGAGGCGACACGTGGCCAGCCAGGGGCGAACTGCAGGGTGCCGGAGCCAGGCGCGCTCATTGGTGGTGCTGATGCTCATGGCGCTCGCCCAGCCGGCGACAGTGTCGGGCATGGGCACGGCCGAGGTGAGTGCCTGTCTGTCTGCGTCGTCGGTGACGGCCACTTCGATGTGTCCGATGAGGGCGCCGCTGAACGTTGGCTGGCAGAGCCGGATCATCTGCAGCGCAATGTGGCCCGGCCCGAACACGGGGACGGACTTGCCGACAACGTTCTCCAACGCGCTCGCTGTGCAGTCGACGAACAGCGTTCCGGCCGTCACCGGCCGTTCGCCATGCTCGAGAACAAGCCTGTCTCGCTCGATCGATGTCACCCGTCCGAGCCGGACGACGTCATCGACTCGTCGTGCGTGTTCGAGCTCGTAGACGGTGATGGACGCACAGTGTTGCATCGTCGGCCACACGTTGGGGTCGAGACGGAGCCACACCCCACCTGCGTCGAGCCGCTCACACAGGTCGTCGAGCGTTTCCGCTTGTGCCGCTGCCTCGGCCTGCACCGCTGCGAGAAGGCCGGCTGACCGCCGGAACGCGTCCAGTCCTGGTTGGAATACCGCCCGGTTGATCATCCAGGGATCGCGCGGGATCACCCAGGTGATCCGTTCTGATGACACATGGTGGGCGAGCAACCACAACACGGCATCGAGCCCGGTCTTGCCACCGCCGAGCACCGCGTAGTGCCCGAACGACGGCGCCAACCGCGGTAGGTCGTTGGGGGCGACGCAGATGACCTCATCGCCGACCATGAAGGACCGAGAGTGGGTGAGCGGGATCCGGGTCTCCAACAGCGTGGCATCGACGACGACTGCGGCCTCCACGTGGTGCCGTTCGCCCGACAACAGCGAAAAGAAATCACCGTCGCCTTCGTAGTTGGTCATCGGGTGATAGTCCACCCTTCCGGATGGAATCAGCGTGTCGTGCATGAATCCGTGGAAGTGGCTCGCTACGTCGATTCCGCTTGCGAGCGACTCCAGGCCTCGGTTGTAGCCGGTCTCGCGAGCCGGCCCGTACCGAGCGGCCGCGAGGCGACGCCGTAGCAGCTGGCCGGCTGGTGGAGCGACACGTAAGGGTAGGCATCGTTCCAGTGGCCGCCGGGTGCATCGCGGCGATCGACGATCGCGAACGTCGCGTCGCTCTCGTGGAACACGGCATCAACGAACGCCATTGCTGTCGCTCCGGCCCCCACAACGAGATAGTCCACGTGCTTTGTCATGGCACCCCCATGTCGCTTCTCGCCAGGCAAGCGACCGGCGCTGAGCCCTCGACCAAAACGTATCGCGCCCAAACATCACAGCGGCGCACTGGGATGCGCCAACCGTTTCTCCTTCCGACCGGCCCCTTGGTTGCACAGCTCGGGCCGTGCCGCGTCGGGAACCTGCGGAGGGTGTCGCGCGGTTCGGCCTCGCCAAGGCCCATCTTGCGCTCGGCGTCGCCGGATCCTGACTGAGCCGCGCGATCGCACGGTAACGACATGGGACCTCGCATCCTCACCGACCGGCCCGCCACCCGGTATCGGCAGTGAGAGGCCCCGACGCCCGTCGCGACGCCAGAGTGACGGCCTGATCGTCGGCAAAGTTGTCGCGGGGGTTCCGACCGGTCGCGGACCGCGCACCTCCCCCACGATCGAACGCTCGGAGCGCGACTCGGCCCGAAATCACACGTATAAGGGGCCGGGTATTCAGCGGGTCAGCGTTGTCTTCAGAGTGAGTGACGTGTGCGCCCCGAGGGTGAGTTCGCGGTGGTCGGTGGACCGCTACGGCGACGCGGCCAGTTCGGCCCGCACGGTTTCGATCTGGGCGTGGGCATAGCGGACGACCTCGGCGGTGTCCATGGCGGCTGCGGTGGCGACGCAGCGGTCGAACGAGTCCGTGTCGAGGGTGTTTCGGACGTGATCGATCGCAGCCGCCAGCGGACCCGGCGAATGTGCGTCCTTGCCCGTCTGACCGACGTTCTGGGCATGGTCATGCGGCTCACTGCCGAAGTGGGCGGGTTGTCAACCCGAGGCCGAACGCATCGATGACGGTATTCGGAAGCGTCTGGCTACGTTTCGAGTCCGTTGGAGAGTGGCGGATTGGCATGGCGGGTGAACTCGGCGGCGAGTTGGGCGCGTCCGCTGAGTCCAAGTTTTCGATAGACGTGCGCGAGGTGGGTCTCGACGGTCCGCCGCGAGATGTACAGACGTCCGCCGATCTGGGGGTTCGTCAGGCCGTGGGTCGCAAGTTCGCTGACTCGCTGCTCGACGTCGGTGAGGGAGTCCCATCCCGACGTCGGCCGTGCCGTGCGCATATGGGTCGGCCGAGCATTGATTGACGCGAGGGTGTGGGTGATACGGGCGATGTCGTGTTGCGCTCCGAGCTCGACTGCCGCTGCCGCGGCCTCGCGAAGGAGGGCAATGCGTTGTTCGCGGTGGCCGTTGGCTGTCAGAAGGCTCGCGGCGTCTTCGCACGCCTCGGCGAACAGCGGCAAGAACGGGGAACCACGGAGCAAGGAGACGGATTCGAGAATCGGGGCCGGGTCGCGGTCGAGAAGGCCCCGGCACTGCCGTGCGACCGCGCGAACCGACGTCACGGGCGTACGTTCGGCGTGAACCTCAATCGTCGCCACCACTTCGGCAGCGAATTGCTGGTCGTCCTGGGCGACCGCCAGACGCGTGAGGTCAATCACTCTGTCGCGTACGCCGAAGAACTGGCGGATGGCCGCCGTCTGTTCCCAGACTGCTTTTGCGAGAGCGAGCGCAGATTCTGGTTGGGCAGTTGCTACGAGCAGCTGTACCTGGCTGTCCATCAACCAGTCGGCGCCGAAGAGGGATCCGCCAGCGAGTCGAGCCGTGCCGCTCGCGAGTTCGGTGCTGGCGCGCTCGAGCTCTCCGCGTCGCAGGCGAATTCGCGCCTCGAGGGCATGGAAGTAGAGGATGAAGTTGAGACTCCCGGTGTCATCGACAACGGCGCGTCCGGCCTCGATCGCAGTCAGCGCGTCGTCCCATTTCCCCGTGTAGAAGTAGGCACTGGCCGCGGTCGTGTAGAGCAACGGGATCTGCGACATGGCACCACGTTTTTCGTATCGCATCTGCACCTTGGCGACAAGCCTGAGTCCCTCGTCGATCTCGTCGAGCACGATGTGCGACATAGCGAGCGTCGAGTCCGGAATGAGGTACGAGGCTTCTCTGACGTGTCCGGAGTCGAGGAGCGCGACCGACAATTCCAACCCCGCGCGCGCCTGCGGATTTCGACCTTCGACCATGTCGATTGCCGCCAGGGTTTGGTAGCCGAGGCACTGCGTTGTCGCGTCGCGGCGGGCGACACCGGCCGTCAACGTGCGAGTGGCGATGGCCCGTGCCGCATCGAGGTCGAGAACACCGGTCATCGCTTCCAGCTGCGCAGCCATGCACAGTTCGCGTTCGACCTCGTCCGCCGGTGCCCCGGGGATCGTGGCGGATTTCTTGAGCATCTCAACGGCGCGGGTGATGTCTCCGGTATTGCCGTAGATCGCGCTCATGCCGCGGGTGGCGGCGAACTGGACGTCGTTGTCGGTCGATGCGGCCAGTACCGCCGACGCGATCTCGCTTGCTCGGTCGAACCGCCCACACCACGCCAAGGGCTCGATCATCCGGGCCTGCATCGAGCCCAGTCCTTGCCACGTCGACGGGGCGAGTTCCAAGGCCCGCTCGAACAGGTCGCACGCTGCGGCGGGCGCGATAGAGAGCACTTCGGTGCCAGCGCGGTCGAGCCAGTCGACGGCCACAACGTCGCCGTGCGCGGCGCCACGGGCGAATTGCCAGGCGATCTGTTGGGTTGGGAACTGGTTTCGAGCGAGAGCAGCCCCGGCGGCGCGGTGCAGGTCGCGCCGTTCTGCCGGCAGCATGCTGGCGTACACGGATTCCCTCACCACGTCGTGGCGAAACGTCAGTCGTTCACCGTCGCCGATGATCAGGCCGGCCTGCGAGGCTTCGCGGAGGTCGCCGGCGACGTCAATAACGGATCGATTGGCAACGGCGGCTAACTCCCCGAGCGAGAAGCTCGTGCCGACGAGGCTCGCGAGCCGCAGCGCCGCTGACGTCTCGGCTGGAAGCGAGGCGAGGCGGCGACGGACTGTCGCGTGGAGTCCAGCCGGGATCTCCGGGGTCACGACGTCGGCAACACCGGATCCGACGCGCAGGCGACCCTCGTCATCGAACGACCGGATCATCTCCGTGACGAACAGGGGGTTTCCGGCGGTGGCGTCCAGACACTTCCGCAGAAGGGCACTCGGAGAGGCACCGGTAAGGGCGGTGGCGAGTCCGTAGACGTCCGTTTCATCGAGCGCGCCGAGCCTGAGGTGTTGTCCGCTGCGGCGCCCGACAAGTTCTTCCAGTCGATCGAGCGCCCTTGGGCGTGGGGTCGGTCGGAGGGTCGCGACCATCGCGGCACCACTGATCCCCGCACGCGTGGTGATGGCGCGAATCACCGCCAGCGACAGGTCATCCGCCCAGTGCAAGTCCTCTGCGATGACGAGAACAGGCGCTCGCTTCCTCAGATTCTCTACGGCGTCGATACACGCCTCGATGACCGCAAAGCTGCGATCGCCTGGATCTTCCTGAGAGTCGGTGCTGCGCAACAGGTCTTGGAGATCGCGCTGATCTGCCCGCTCGAGTAGCGGGTGGCCGGCTATCACGTGAGCCAGGGCGCCGGCGCGTCGAGTGATCTCGTCGGCAGTCCATTCGATGAGGACAAGACCAGCAGAGCGTGCCTCGTCGGCGACGAGTGAGGCGAGGTGAGACTTCCCAATTCCGGCTTCACCTTCGATGAGCACCGCCGAGCCGACACCTGCCGCCGTGGCGGCAATCAGCCGCGTGAGCACGTCCTGCTCGAAGGTTCGTCCCAACGTGACGCGCTGTCGCGTGCCGCTCGAGTCGTCGCGCACTGCCCAAACGTGCCAGCGTTCGGAGAACCCCTTGAGTTTGAGCTTGCCGCGATCATGGAAATCGATCCCGTGGGTGTTCGCCGTCAACTGGCGCACGACGTCGGAGACGAGCACCTCTCCGCCGGCCGCACGGCCCGTGATCCGTGACGCGGCGTTCACGGCGGCACCGATCGGGTCGCCATCGGCGGACACGGCCTCACCGGTGTTGATCCCGATCCGTACCGCCGGAGCGGAGCCGGCGAGGGCCCGCTGGCATGCGAGCGCCCATCTGACCGCCTGGCTCGGTGAGGCGAAGGTGACGAGGAGGCCGTCGCCGAGTGACTTCACCTCGAACCCGCCGTAGTCGGCGGTGACGGTGCGTATGCGGTCGATCTGACCCTGGACCGCCGTCGTGCCAGCCGAATCTCCGAGGCGGTCGATCAGCGCGGTGGAGCCTTCGACGTCAACGAACGCAACCGTGACGAGTCCGTCGATAGGCATGTTCGCCTCCGAGCCGATGCTACGGGCGCTCGCTCAGGCGATCGGCAGGATTCTTTCGAGCCCTCCGAGCGATGTGCACGAGTGCAGCTGCCGTGAGCAGGCTTCCGATCACCACGCCGGCCATCTGCAGGGTGGGATAGTCGCCGTACGAGCCCGGATCGCCGAGCTTCACATTGACCCCCACGATCGACACGACAAGGCCTCCCAGCGGCCCGGCGGCGACCATGTATGCCTCTCGACGCAGTCGCGATCCCGTGGCGGCGAGGGTGGCCACCGCAAGCGCGAGCAGTACTGCCCACAGGAGCTGTGCCCACGCGATCACCGCCGAGAGTGCGGCAAGTGCACACAGGCACAAGGCGAACGGTCGGCCCTTGACTCCTTTCTGACCCGTTGCCGAGGCAACCGACACAAGCGCCGCAACGATCGCCAGCAGCAGCAGGACGGTGTACAGCATGTAGGCACCCTCCCACCCTTCGTCGGCCGTGCCGAACTCGAGGTAGATCGCCGCCAGTCCGAAAACGCCCCAAGAGCCTGCGGACAGGATTGCGTCCGTTCCGACGCCGTGTCCCCGGGTCGCTGGTTCGCTGATGAGATGGTTCATAGAGCCAACCGTACGGATCGAAGGCGGCTCATGCATCCGTTACCTGACGGATTTCCGCCGCTACTGGCCAAGGACGATGGTCGTGCAGAGCAACCGCGGTCCGGCTGCGCCGGTCGTCGGGTTGGTCGGTTCGGCATGGACCACGACAGAGTTGGCATCGCCCTTGCGGATTCGCCAGTCGAACAGGGCAAAGGCGACGCCAGTTCCGCGGTTGTCGACTCTGACGTCGAGCCAGACTTCACGCGCGGCGAGCGGTTTGGCCGGGTCGCCGTTCGGGTGCACGTAGTGCGGCCCGGAAGCAGCAGCATCATCGGCGCATCCCCGCGTGTGGACATGAGCGCCGAGAACCCGTCCACGAGCGACCTCGGGCATCGACGTCGCGTTCAGGATCATGAGGGTGAGCGACGTAAAGGGCACGTCGATGCTTCGGACTTCAACCACGGCGCCGCGAAAGGCCGAGTCATGCAACGTGGTCGGTCCAACGGCGCGGGCGTTCGGCATCAGTGAAGCGACGTGACCGTTCTGCGCACCGGCGTGGACAGCGACCAACGGTGCCGTGGCCGACAGGGTCAGCCACGTCAGAGTCATCGCGGCGATCGTGCGGCGGCGACGTCGAAGCGGGCAAAGAGGTTCGGATCGAGGCACAGCTACTCCTTCATTGGTTCAGTACTTGGAAAAAAAGCGGGCCGACGAGCGTTGGTTGTTCGAACGAGCGGTGCGCGTCCAACAGCCGCTACACCGCGCCAGTTGTCCGACCGGCGCGATTGCCAGCTGGGGTCACGACCGCCGGAGCGCCGCCGACAGGACGGTTCACGACCAAGCCGCGTGGACGGGGGACCTCATCGCCCGGGTAGATGATGTCGAGGCGCTGCGAAATCCGGGCGACGATCAGCGTGAGTTCGAGTTGCGCGAGAGCGAACCCGATACACATGTGAGGGCCGCGGCCAAACGGCACCCAGGCCAGGTCGGTTTGGCGGCGCTGCTCGTCGTCAAGACGAAGGAACCGATCGGGATCGAAATCGAGCGGCTCGCTCCACACGTCCTGGGCGCGGCCGCTCAGGTACGGCGACCAGCCGACGAGCGTGCCCTTACGTACGCGGTAGCCACTCACTGACAGGTCGGTGTTCGCCATTCGGACCCCCAGTAATCCTGCAGGGTGAAGACGAAGGGATTCCCGCACGACACGACCGGCGTAGTCGAGCTTGCTCAGTTCCCACGGCTCGTCCACGGTGTTCGCTTCGTCGCGCAGCTTCTGCTGCACGGCGGGCGATCGGCCGACACGCACGACCGCCCATGCGAGGGCCGAGGCGGTCGTGTCGAACCCAGCTCCGATGAGCGTGACCGCCTGGTCGCGGATCTCGGTGTCGGAAAGGTCGCGGTTGAAAGCCATCGTTGCGACGAGACCGTCGCATTCACCGATCGGGCGGGCGCGAACATCCGCGAGGTCCTCGTCGATCATGAGGTCGAGCACCTTGCGATCGCGCCGAACGCGCGCTCGTTGGCCCACCGGAAAAGGGTGGGGCAGCTGGCGGAGAGCGGGTGCCTCGATGAACGACTGGGCGCGAAGCACGAGGTTCAGCACCTCGTCGGTTCGTGCGCTCCACCGCTCGCCGAACAGCGCCCGCAGCGTGATGCCCAGGATGAGTCGGCGACCGAACGGGTAGAGGTCGAGCGGTTTTCCGGGCGTCGCAGACGCAAGGATGTCGTCGATCGCTCTGTCGGTTCGTTCCACGATCATCGGTGCCCAGGCATTGATCCGCTGGCGGGTGAACGCCGCCTGGACGGCACCCCGTCGTCGGGCGTGGTCAGGGCCGTCGGAACCGAGCATCGATGTCTTGCCGACCAACACAGCTGGCCCGATCGCTTGGAATCGGTGACCCCACCGAAAGGTGTCAGGTCCGTGAGCGAACACTTCTCGAATCGATGCAGGATCGCCGACGATGGCCACGCGCACCGGACCCGCGCCGAGGGAGCACATACCGCCGTACCGACTCGCGATCGTGTCGAGCACCGGAGCGGGATCGGTGAATAGCCCGCGTGTCAGGCGCAGATTCTCGATCGGGCCCGGTCGGGGGAGGTCCAGCAACTTGCTCACCGTTCTAATGTGCCGGGGCGGCCTGCGTCTCGCATCCGTCAGATGACGGATTCCGCGTCCAACTCGAGTCACGAGCCCCACGTACTGCTTCTGGGGCGAGCACGATCCGAATGGCGGTGCCACCGTTCGGAAAACCGCTGAACCCGGATGCGCGTGCCCGACCTTGGCCCGATCGCGTGCGGCATGAGAGCACTGCGGTACGCCGGCTATGGGCGGGCCAGGGTTGTCTTTTGCGTTGATTGAAGTGCGCCCCGCCGGGTGTGTTTGCGATGGCCGCTTTGCCGCTCAGGGCGACAGCGCCAGTTCGGAGCGGGCGGCCCCGATGTGGGTGCGGGCGTAGCGGACGGCTTCGGGGTGTCTCACGGCTCGGGTGGCGACGAAGTGGTCGAACGTTTCGGTGGTCGACGGTGTTTCGGCCATGATCGATCGCAGCCGGCATCGCTCCAGATCTAGAGGATGTCTGCGATTGATGTGGTGAAGGCCGGCAGCGACGCGAGGCCGGCGACTGCAATGAGGATGCGACCACCGAGCATCAACCGAGCGTCGCTCCAGACCCGTCGAACGGCGGACTGCGTCGATACGGCCGCGCCGGCCAACATGACGACCACGACAACGCCTCCGACAAAGACCATGGGCACGAGGAACAGCAACGGCAGGTACGCCAACACCACGCTTCTCCTGGCCGCAAACAGCGGTAGCGACCGACTTACGCGTGCCATGACCGCGACACTCACGAGGGCGTGGAGAAACACGAGCGCAACGAAGACCGAAACAGCGAGCCAGGCCGGAGCCACCAGATCGAAGTCCGGATTGTTCGACCGGAGAGGCTCGACGCGGCTGCCCAACGTCACCAGCAGAAGCCCACCCAACACGAGTCCACCGACCGAGCCATTTGGCAGCCACTTGCGCAAGAGCAGATAGATCACCGAACAGACGAGACCGGCGAAGAGCCCACCGAAGACGACGAAGCCGATCGTGCCTCCGACCGTGATCTCACCGACAACCTCATCCGCTTCGGTGATCCGACCCTGGACACCGTCGCCAGACGTCGCGGCCAGCAGTCGCATGGCAAGCCGACCGCCAGCCCCCGCAGCGAGGAGCCCCCCAACCACG
>JANPFX010000131.1:0-1922 GCA_031423635.1 Acidimicrobiia bacterium
CGCCGATGACAACCTGCTCTCAACCGTGCGTTCCGTAGTCGAAAGCATGGGCGGACGGCTCGAACTCGTTGCTGTGTTCGACGACGAACGCATCGCCATCGCAACCCGGTAACGCTCAGCGCCGAGAAGGCAAGTTCGCCGAGATGCGACGCCGGTCAGTACCAATCCCATTGTGTGAACTGGCAGCGCAGAGCCGAACTGCCGGTACGGACAGTACCAATCAGAGCGTCTGGTTCAGGCAGTTCGCTGTACAAATGCTGTACGTCTCGCTCCTCGGCCCGTTTGGAGTGATGGCAAAATTACGAGCGAATCCCTTGCTCGCCGTGAGCCTCCTCGACGAATCGTCCCTCCGCGACAATACAAACGCGACAATACAAAGCCCACTAATACTAACTTGGATTAGTATTAGTTCGTGGACCGGCCCAGTGACCTCTTCGATCGCGAACGCGAGTGGCAAGATCTCGTCGACTTTGCAACCTCACCGGGCCGAGGCATCCGGCTCGGTCTAGTCCGAGGACGCCGCAGCCAAGGAAAGTCGTTCCTACTCCGTCGCCTAGCCAAGGCCACTGGTGGATTTTATTACCAAGCCGTTGAAGAGGACCGCGCCCAAGCCCTTGACGGCATCGGACGCGCCCTCGGTGAACACCTCGACATACCGGGCGGACGGCTTGCGTTCGCGTCGTGGGACGACGCGATACGTGCGCTCGCCGACCTCGGGTCCAAGTCGCCGGCCCTGATCGTGCTTGACGAGTTCCCCTACCTCCTCCAGCACTCGCCCGAACTTCCTTCCGTCCTTCAACGAATCATCGACACGTCGCGCGACACGAAAGGGACAGTTCGTCTGATCGTGTGCGGGTCAGCGTTGTCCACGATGGCCACGCTCCTCACCGGCACCCAGGCGCTACGAGGGCGGGCAACGCTCGACCTCATCATCGAGGCATTCGACTACCGCACCGCCGCGCTCTATTGGGGCATCAGCGACTACGAGACCGCGTTCACCGTTCATGCCATTCTCGGCGGAACGCCGGGCTACCGCGACCTTCTTCCCTTTCCACCCCCGAAGCGACCTCGAGACATCGCCCGGTGGCTGGAGGCCGGACCGTTGAACCCGTCGAGCGCGCTGTTCCGCGAAGACGACTACCTCCTCACGGAAGAACGGGTCCTGACCGACCGAGCGCTCTACCACTCGGTCGTAACCGAAATTGCCAACGGTCGCCGCACCCAAAGCGAAATCGCCGCAGGCCTCGGCCGTGACCAACGAGCCGTGCAATTCCCGATCAAAGCACTCGAAGACACCGGCTTCGTGACCCGAACCGACGACGCGCTCCGCGACCGTCGACCCACCTATGCGCTCACCGATCCAATCATCCGGTTCCACCACCTCATCACCCGACCCGCACTCGCCCGGTTCGAAGACCGAGACACCGCCGCCGCCTGGACTGACGCCAACACGGCGTTTCGAACCCACATCCTCGGCCCACACTTCGAACACCTCGCCCGAGAATTCACCCAGCGCTACGCCTCACCAACCACACTCGGCGGACGACCCGCCGCTATCGCAACGACCGTTCTCAACGACGCAGCCAGCCGAACACAACACGAAATCGACATCGTCGCCACCGGACGAAACCCGAATGGATCCACGACGGTCCTAGCGATAGGCGAAGCGAAATACACGACCGCCAAACGAACCCTCGCTGACCTCCACCGTCTCGAACACATCCGTACACTCCTCACACCAAAACACCCGACCGCCGCAACCGCACGACTCCTACTCTTCGCCGGCCACGGATTCGAACAACGCCTCACCAACGAAGCCGACCAACGCACCGACATCGAAATCATCGGCCTCGAACGCCTCTACACAGGAACCTGACATCGCCAGACTCACTGAATCGACCGGGTCCGAACGGGCGGCACAG
>JANPFX010000132.1:0-1569 GCA_031423635.1 Acidimicrobiia bacterium
CTAGCGCCCGGTGAACCGCTGTGGACGCGACTTTGCCACACCGCGATTTTTTGAAGGGGATTCACCACCGAGCAACCCGATTAGACGCTGAGAGGCCGCCGGCTGCGGGCGCCGTTGGCCATCCGAGGATAGCCAGGCCATGGACGATCATGTAAGTAGAATTAGGACGATCATGCAAGGAGCGTTGGGACGATGATCCAAGTAGTGGTTGGACGATTCGTCTGTTTGCGATAGGGTGCAAGCGTGATCCCCACGATCGAGCAAGTGGACCGGTGGGCTGATGCCTACATCGACGGATTGCTCGACGAGGAGCCGGCGGTCCTGCTTGAAGGCCCGCGAGGATCCGGCAAGTCCACCCTGCTGCGCTCGATCGCCCACCGGAGAAACGCAGTCGTTCTCGACCTCGACGACGACAGCGTGCTTCGGCTCGTTCGCGAGGATGTCGGCTCCGCACTGGCATCGCCAGGCCTCGTCGCTATCGACGAGTTCCATCGCGCACCAGAGGTGCTCTCCTTCGTGAAGCGCATCGTCGATCGCCAAGGCGGACCGGGGAGGTTCCTGCTCGCCGGTTCGGTGAGTTCGTTCCTCTTGCCGCCGGGGACCGAGACGCTCACCGGTCGCGCACATCGCCTGTCACTCATGCCGCTCGCCGCCGCCGAGTTCCTCGGTGCGAAGCATCGGTGGTTGGCGGAACTACTTACCGAAGGTGAACCGCGCAACTTCCGCACGACGCTCGAACGGAGCGAGGTCTTCGAGGTCGTGACGGCCGGGGGCTATCCAGCGGCCCTCTGGCGCGCCACGCCGACGCAACGAACCCGCTGGTTTGCAAGCTACCTCGCAACCGTGACCGATCGCGACCTACCCAACCTCATCGACATCCGCCACTCCGGTGCACTTTCACGGCTCTACCGGCTCATCGCCCAACGGACCTCGTCTACGGCGATCAACACCGAACTGTCACAAGCGCTCGACATCTCACAGCCAACCACGGCGTCGTACCGAAGACTGCTGGAACGCCTGTACCTGACGACCGAGCTGCCGGGCTGGACCGTTGGGGTCTCCGCCAAGGCCGGGCACCGAGCCAAGGTCCACGTCACCGACACTGGGCTCGCTGCGGGTGTCCTATCGCTCTCAGCACAACGCCTTGCCACCACTGCGATGGGCGGCGCGTTCCTCGAATCGTTCGTGGTCACCGAACTGACACGGCAGGCGACCACCATCGACGAAGCGCTCACGTTCGCCCAATTTCGCGATCGCTCGGGGGTCGAAGTCGACATCCTCATCGAACGCCCCGACGGCAGCGTGGTGGCTATCGAAGTGAAGTCCGCCCGAACTGTCAACCCACACGACGCCCGCGGCCTGACGTTCCTCCGAGATCGCCTCGGCGATCGGTTCCGCTGCGGTGTCCTTTTCCACACGGGTCCGCTCACCGCACGCCTCAGCGAGCGGGTGTGGGCAGTCCCAGTCGCCGCCCTTTGGGACGGGGTCTCCTCCATCGCCCCCAGCACGGAGTAACCGAGGCGCATGACCCTTCGAGTGTCTCCACCTCTGTCGGCCATTTGACCCGAA
>JANPFX010000133.1:0-2765 GCA_031423635.1 Acidimicrobiia bacterium
ATATGCCGGTGCGGGCGTTTGGGTCGTTCAATCTCGACGACCCGGGCGTCACGGTCATGGAGCCACATGAACAGGCTCCGACCCCAACTCCCGCATCCCTCGACTGCCCAACACCACCGACCCGCATCGACCTGGGTCACGGTGCCGATCGACTCGACCGCGGCCACGAAACCGGCCGGGTCGGCCGGCACCGTGATCGTGTGAATGTGCGCGCCGGTCAACACGGCCAGCACCGCGTAGGTGTGGGTATCACGGTGGGTGTCAACACCGATGACAACATCAAAGCCTTCTGCCAAACTGCTCATGTGTTCCTCTTCCAAGTAGGGGAATGACGGGGATCCGTCCGGGAAGACAGCAGCGGCAACACTGTGATGGGACACGCCCAGGATCCACCCTGGACGGTCTAGCTCCTATAAAGCCAACGCTGTCCGACCGGACGGGTTCGACGCTCGAACGTTCGACAAGTCCCAACCAAGGCACCCAACAACGGGCCAAGAGGTGCGTTCGGGTCACAACGACAAGCATCGAACCGATCCGATCACGGCCAACAACACCGCACAGCGATACTCACAGAGGTGTTCTGCCCCAAACGATGGGGGCAACCTCTCCCAATCCGCGCCGGGTCAACCGTGTTGTGAGCAGTCGAGCGGAGCTAGTAGCGCCGCGCCCGACGGATGGAGCGGCAGCCTCTCTCTCAACGGTGCCGGCTTCCACCGAGGGACCGGTTCGAGATACGACGATGCGAGGGCGCGGAGCGCAGCAGCGAACGGCGTCCATGTCATGGTTGTGTTGCCGACCGGGAGCGTCACCATGCGCCGCCTCGCCCCGAATCGCTCCCGCAGGGCAAAGCCCTCGGCCAGACAGGCGACCGCCACCGCGAAGTCATCAACGGTGAACGGCTGCCGGGCGCGAAAGCCAAGACGGTCGATCACCACGGCGAGCAGGTCCCGGAGCGCCAGCGTCGCCGACTCGTCTCCTTGGCGAAGGGCGGGACCGAGCACCTCGTCGTCCGCCGTCGAAGGAGTCGATACCGTCAGAGCCCAGACCCCGACCCAGAGCTGCCAGCTCCGCGACGCTTCGAGGACTCCGACGTGTACAGCACCGGCGACGCACCACACCTGGTCGAGCGCGGCCTTGCGGGACGCCAGCGTGGAGAGGTCGGCCGCGGCGATCACCCGGAACGCGGCATCCGCGGTCGGCGTCTCCTCCCCGTCGGGATATCCCCGCGCTGCGGCGAGAAGCACGTCCTGCTGGAACGAAGACTGTGATTCCCAGATCCGCCCGTAGACCGAGGCCGGGGTGACCCGCTCACCCAGGTTGCCGGCCGCACGAGCGATCGCCGCGTTGAGCGAGACGCTGGTGGCGCCGCCCTCCAGCCCCCGCTCGATGAGGAGTTCGTGACCGGCAGCGAGCACCGCTGCGCGAAGGTGGTGCTTCGGCCGTTTTGGCGCACGGGAACTCGGTTGTTTGCGAACCACGGTTGCAAAGCCTATATTGCAACATCTAGTTGCAACAATCCCCCCGTTGCCGCGCTCCCGAGAGGACGGACATGTCACAAGGTTTCAAGATCGACCCGAGCCAGCTCCCCAAGCTGCCGAGGCCACGACGCCTCGGCGCGCTGATCGGCGGTGTCGTAGTCGTGCTGGTGGGCGTCAACGTGCTCAGCCGCTCATTTGTCTCGGTGGATGCGAACGAAATCGGCGTCGAGATCGTTCGTGGCCAGGTGCAGGGAACCCTGAACCCGGGCTGGCACCTCATCTCGCCCGTCGGTGGCAAGGTGAAGGTCTATTCGACTCGTCTGCAGCAGACGTCGATGATCAAGGCCGGGGGCGAAGGTGACCGCGCCGGCGACGACTCGATCGAGGTGGCTTCGCTCGAAGGTGCCCGGATGAACGTCGATGTCACCATCAACTATCGACTCAACAAGGCCGAGGCCGTCAACCTCTTCCGCACCATCAAGGACGAGGTCGACATCCGGGAGCGGATCGTCCGCCCGGCCGTGCGTTCGACGATGCGGGACGTGTTCGGTGCCTACAACGCCAAGGACGCCATCACGACCAAGCGTGGCGAGATCCAAGGACGGGTGTTCTCGGCGCTGAAGGAGAAGTTCGAAAAGGACGGCATCGACGTGGCCACGGTCGACATCCGTGAGATCTACCTCCCGGAGAACATCCAGGAGCAGGTCAACGCCTCCATCGGCGCGGAGGCCGCCGCTCAGCGAGTGGCCATCGAGCGCAAGCAGAAGGAGACCGAGGCCGAAACGAACCGACTCGTCTCGGAGAAGCGAGCTGAACAGTCACGGATCGAGGCCAAGGGCCAGGCCGACGCCAAGAAGATCGCCGCCGATGGCGAGGCTCAGGCCAACCGTCTGATCGCCGAGTCGCTCACACCGGGGCTTATCCAGCTCCGCCAGATCGAAGCGGTCTACAAGAACGGCAACCAGGTCTACTTCCTGCCGCAGGGAGCCAGCCCGAACGTGTTCCTGACCCCGACAAACAACGTCGGCAGCCCCAGCCCGGTTTCGACGGCAACCGCCGAGGCAGCCGCGGCCGCAGCAACTACAGGACCCACCACCACGGTGCCGTAAGGCCGCCACCCCCGTCGTTGGGAGAGAGGTTGCCCCTCCCCTCCTTGGCGCTGCGCCGCTCGCTTCGCTCGACTGCTCGCAACACGAGTCGCCATCCCCGTCGTTGGGAGAGAGGTTGCCCCTCCCCTCCTTGGCGCTGCGCCGCTCGCTTCGCTCGACTGCTCGCAACACGAGTCGC
>JANPFX010000134.1:0-22443 GCA_031423635.1 Acidimicrobiia bacterium
GACCACCTCACCATGGTGGTCGCCGCGGAATTGTTTGAGTGCGGCGTCGATGAACGCGAGTCCAATTGCATCTTCTGGACTGCCGGTCAGCTGATATGCCCGCTCGATCTCCGCTTCGCAACGGTCGAGATCGAAGAGGAAGTAGGTAGCAGCTCGGAACCAGTGCGCTCTCATGCGCCAGCCCACGGTGACTTCACCGGCGCTGGCGAGCGAATCGCGAGCGACTCGGGAGGCCGGTCGATCTGGATACTGGAATGCGATCGCAAGGAATGCCAGCGCAATGAGTACTTTGCTGCGGAGGACCTGATCGTCGACGGTCTCGGCCCACTCGCAAAGTTCACGGCCCCGGTCCTTCATCCCGCGTGCGACGAATATGGGCGCGGCAACGGACACGATCCGTGCTCCGGTGGTGGTTTGGCTGCGTGACCGGCACCAATCGATGGCGCTCAGGACATCGTCGGCCAGGAGGACAAGTTCGGGCACCAGATCGACCGGCACGTCCGTAAGGGCATCGAGCCGAACGGCAATGTGCTCGGCGTGACGGTCACGCGTCGCCTCGGCATCACCGGCATCGAGGAGGCGTTGGTAACTGTAGACACGAATGGTTTCAAGGAGCCGGTACCGCAACGCGCCCGACGCTTCGTCGCGAACGGTCTGCAGCAACGATCTCGACACGAGGCTGCTGACGAGGTTCAGCGCAATGGCGGCGTTGGTCGCAACCACCGCGGTGGCGAGGTCGAGGTCGAACGCGGCGGGCATCACGGAGAGGCGCCGAAGTGCGTCTTGTTCGACGGGCCCCAGGAGTTCGTAGCTCCAATCGATCGCGGTCTCGAGCGTTTGTTGGCGGCCGCGAGTGCGGCGTCGTCCGCCGGTCAACAGGGTGAAGCGGTCGTCGAGACGTTCGAGGATCTGGCTCGGCGACAACACCCCGGTTCGCGCCGCGGCGAGTTCAATGGCCAGTGGTAACCCGTCGAGTCGCCGACAGATCTCGGCGATCACGCCGTCGTCGGACGGTGAGACTTCGGCACCGCTTTCAGCCACACGTTCGAGGAACAGTCGCACCGATGGTGGGCGTGGGTCATCGGTCGAGCCGGTGTCGACGTTGAGGGATGGGAGGCGGAAGGTTTGTTCGCCGTCGAGTTCGATCGCTTCTCGACTGGTGGCCAGGATTCGCGTGTTCGGGCACGACGCGAGGAGATCGTCGAGGAGCTCGGCGACGTCGTCGAGTACGTGCTCGCAGTTGTCGACCACCAACAGCACCGACTTCGACGCAATGCGATCGATGACCTGGACCGGCAACGGACGTTCGCCATTTGGCGCGAAGTCGAGCGCCAACGCGAAAGATTCGGCGACTCCGCTGCCGTCGCCGGTGCGGGCCAGATCGACGAAGAACACTCCGTCGCGGAACGTGTCAACCTCGGCGGCGGCCGCTTCGATGGCGACGCGGGTCTTGCCGCATCCACCGGAGCCGGTCAAGGTGACCAAGCGACTGGCGGCGAGAAGCGAGCGGGTCTTCGCCACCTCGAGCGCTCGTCCGACGAAGCTCGATCGTTGCGAAGGGAGCCGGTGCTTGGTGCGGTTCAGCGATCGTATCGGAGGAAAGTCGGTGCGCATAGCTTCGCCGGCGACTTGGAACACCCGCTGGGCTCCTTCGATGTCACGCAGATCGTGCTCGCCAAGGTCGGTGAGAATGTGCCTCGACGGGGCGATGAGGCTGGCCGTGGTGGCACTGATGAGGACCTGTCCTCCATGTCCGGCCGACATGATCCGGGCACCAAGATTCAGCGTCGGCCCGAAGTAGTCACCGCCTCGCTCCACCGCCTCGCCGGTGTGGATCCCCATCCTCACGAGGATCGCCACGTCCGACGGCCAGGTCTCTGCGGCCAGTCCCTGTTGCGCTTCGACCGCCGCATCGATGGCATCGCCCGGCCGGGCGAACGAAGCGGCGAACGCGTCGCCGGCGGTTGAGAAGACGTATCCCCGATGTGCAGCGATCGCGGCTCGCATGATCTCGTCGTGACGACCGAGCGCGCCGGCCATTTCTGTCGGATGCTCCTGCCACAGGCGAGTGCTGCCCGCCACGTCGGTGAACAGAAACGTCACGGTCCCCGTCGGCGGCTGGACTGCCGTGGCTTGTTCCGTCACGTCGTCGAGTATCCCAGAGCCACGAGGTTTTCGGTTGCCCGCAGCATCTGTTGCGATTCGCTGCTTCAGCCCCTGTTCGCGCTCTCTGCCCGAACGGGTTCTGGCGAGCAGGGCAGGTCGACGGTGCCGGCCATCGAACGGGTGGCGGTCACCCCGCCAGTACTGAGTCCAGATCCGGCACGTGCTTGCGGGCCAGCCACTGGAACGCGGCCCAGCCCGACATCGGGTGGCTGATCGTGCGCGCCACTTGCCGTGCGCCCTCGTCGGAGATCGGCCGCATGTCGTCGCCTGCCTTCATCTGCACCTCGGCGACGCGCTCCATGGTGACGAACCAGCCGACCGCTTCGGCCACTGATCCTCCCGTGGTGAGCAGTCCATGGTTGGCCAGAATGGCGTGGCGATGCGAGCCGAGTGCAACGGCAATGCGTTTGCCGCCTTCGGTGCTCTGAACGTCGAGTTCCTCGTCGTTCAAGAGCACGTGGCATTCGAAGAACGCACACGATTCCTGGCTGATCGGCCGGATGAGCTGTCGGCGGGCCGCAAGGGGAGTCCCGTAACCCGTGTGCGTGTGGCACGCGCTGACGACATCGGGTCGAGCGTCGTGCACTGCGGAGTGGATGTGGAAGCCCGCCCGGTTGATTCCGGTGTTGAGGCCGCCGGGTGCTTGGACCACGTCGCCCGTCGGGCCGACCAGCACGAGGTCGCGCACGGTCACGAGGTTGAACGGGACGCCGTAGCGGGCCATCCAGAAGTGACCGTGCCGTTCGGGATCGCGCGCCGAGATGTGGCCATCGCCGGTTGAACCCCAACCGTGGGCTCCGAGGATCCGGTAGCCGATCGCGCATTCGAGCAGGCGGAGTTCTCGTTCGTCATCCGCCGACGCCGTCACTGCCGGGGTTGACGTTGTGGAGAGCGGGGTGTGAGGTCGCATCGGAACGCGATCCTACGCGGCACCGCTGATCGGGTCCGCCGTGGGGTCGGCAGTCTCGGCGGTCCGGGTGGGCGCCGGACACGGGTTCTTCGGCCCGAGGACCGCAACGCGACCCGCCCTCGGCCTCAGCAAGCTACGGCCGGGACGCGACACAGCTGCGTCACCGATTGCCTTCGTGGCGAGGTAGCGAGATCGTGCGTTGAGCGAGGGACAAGCGGCCAAGTCTGCGTGCCCCGGTTGCCCTGAGCCAGCGGAACCGGGTGTGGCGGGCTGCGCTCAGCGGTCGTCTTCATCGTTTCCGGTGGTTGGAGGGGGGCCGTTCAGAAGTCATTCAGCAATGGCTCCGTACCGTTGCCTCCCTGTCAGCCAACGAGAGGGACGCTATGCGCGAACTAACGATCACCGAACATGCCACGAAAACCGCAGCGCGGACGATGTTGAACAAGGTCCCCGAGGCGACGTTGTACTTCTGGGTGATCAAAATCCTGGCGACGACGGTGGGCGAGACGGTCTCCGACTACTTCGATACCACGCTCAACTTCGGACTGGTGGGCACGTTCGCTTTGATGGCGTCGTTGTTGGTGGTCGCGCTGGTGTTGCAGTTCCGGTCCCGCCGTTACGTCCCGTGGGCATACTGGTTGAGCGTTGTTCTCATCAGTGTCGTAGGTACGCTTATCACTGACTACCTGCATGATGACCGCGGCATTGGACTTCGACCCTTGACCGCGGTCTTCTCTGTTGCCCTCATTGTGAGCTTCGGCGTCTGGTACGCGAGCGAGAAGACCCTGTCGATCCATTCGATCTACACGACCAAACGGGAGACGTTCTACTGGACGACGATCCTGTGCAGCTTTGCCCTCGGAACCGCAGCGGGTGACTTGCTCGGCGAGGACGACATCCACAGCTACGGCAAGGCCGTGCTGATTTTCTCCGGAATCATCGCGGCGGTAGCCGTGGCACACTTCGCCTTCAAACTGAACGGCATCCTTGCGTTCTGGTTGGCCTACATCGTGACTCGACCGCTGGGTGCTTCGATTGGCGACTTCGTGTCAACACCCAAGGAGGAAGGTGGCCTGAACGTCGGGACCACGGTGATCAGCGCCGTGTTCCTGCTGATAATCGTCGGTCTGGTCGCGTTCCTCACCAGGACGCAGGCCGACGTAACCGAGAAGCGTCTCAAAGCGTAGGAACAGACGTTGATCTCCAGATTCCAGGCGATCGTCATCGGGCTGTTCCAGGGGGTGACGGAGCTGGTGCCGATCTCGAGCCTCGGGCATTCCGTTCTGTTACCGGAACTGTTCGGGTGGAACAACATCGTTGTCGCCCAGTCCGCCGATGAGTCGTTCTACCTGGCGTTCTTGGTGGCGCTCCATGTGGCGACCGCCCTTGCCTTGCTGGTGCATTTTCCGCGAGGCGGCGATCATCGGTACGGCCCAGTCGCTGGCGTTGTTCGCAGGGATCAGCCGCTCCGGGGTCACGATGACCGGAGGGCTTCTACGTGGACTGAACCATGAGGACGCCGCGCACTTGTCGTTCCTGTTGGCGACGCCGGTGATCTTCGCCGCTGGTCTGTACAAAATTCCCGACCTTTTCGGTCCGCTCGGTGACGGTGTTCGCTCCCAGGCGCTGGCCGGTGGCGTGGCCGCGTTCATCGCGGCGTACGGCGCAGTGCGGTTCTTGGAGCGCTACTTCCTGCGGCGCACGCTCACGCCATTCGCGCTTTATTGCTTCGCCATGGGCGCGGTGTCGCTCGGCGTGTCAGTACTCAACTGACTGAACCGATGGCGAACCGCTGTGCGCAAGTGACATGATCGCTGGATCATCGACCGCCAACGCAATCCGTCCGACATTGTCGAGGAGTCCCGGGTCTGGTGGTGAACGCGGCCTTGAGTCTCCCGAGCGGTCCGATGACAACGGACAGCTTGGTTGGGTGCCGGTAGGGTCGGGACGAAACTCGGCGGCCAGTGAGAAGAGAGGGTCTTGACGACGATTTGGGTGGTCGAGGACGACGTCACGATCCGTGTCGGTCTGGTTCGGGCATTCCAGGCCGATGGGTTCGACGTGGGGTCTTCGGCGACCGCGTCGGGAGTCGGGATGCTTGCCGGGCTGCCTGACCTGGTGCTGCTCGACGTGAACCTGCCCGACGGCGATGGTTTCGAGGTGTGCCGAACTCTGGTGGCCCGGTTCCCGTCGGTTCGGGTGATGATGCTCACTGCTCGCACCGAGGAGATCGATGTGGTGGTCGGTCTCGACTCGGGGGCCATTGACTATGTGACGAAGCCGTTCCGACTCGCCGAGTTGAAAGCGCGGGTCCGGGCCCAGCTGCGCGTTCCATCGGGCACGACGAACCTCGCTGCGGACGAGGTGTTTGCCTTGGGTGACCTTCGATTGGATGCAGCGAGTCGTCGGGTGTGGCTGGGTGGAACCGAATTGGTGTTGCGGCACAAGGAGTTCGACCTGCTCGAGCGTCTGATGAGCGAGCCGGGCCGCGTGATCCGACGCGAGGACCTGATGCGCGATGTGTGGGACGAGCACTGGTCGGGGTCGACGAAAACCCTCGATGTGCACGTCGCAGCACTTCGCAGACGCTTCGGAGAGGTGCCGGACACTCCCAGTCGGATCGCCACCGTCCGAGGTGTCGGGTTTCGTTTCGAAGGGTCACCGTGAGGCAACGCATTGTCGCCCTGGTGTTCGTCGTCACCTCGTTGGCCTTGCTGCTGCTCGCTGTGCCTTTGGCTGTCGATGTGAACACGCGGATTCGTACCGACCGGCGATCCGAATTGACGCGCGTCGCCGCGCTGGCCGCTGCCGACATCAGCGTCGAGCCGAAGTTGGGGACCGACCCCATCGAACTGCCGTCGCGGCAGGCGTCGGAGATCGTTGTTGGAGTGTATTCGGCGACTGGGAACCTCGTCGCCGGGGCAGGCCCCGTCCTGCTCGATCGACAGCTTGGCGCGATCCGACCGGGAATCGTCAGTGAGGCCGAAACAGGCCGTGACATTGTCGTCGCAGTGCCCGTTGCTGTCGACGAGCGGCTCCGTGCGGTGGTTCGAGCTGCCGAGCCCGAGTCCGCCATCCGTCGTGCGGTTCGAACGTCATGGCTGCGAATAGCGCTCGTTGCCACTCTCGCTCTGGTTCTGGCCACCGCAGTTGCGGTCGCGCTGGCGAATCGCTTGCTCCGACCATTGCGACGGCTACGTGGATTTGCCACGGACATGGGCTCCGCGACCGTTCCCGGTCCACACCCGCCGAGTGGGGTTGCCGAGATCGATGCGATAGCGAGCGCGCTGATGATCAGCGCGCAGAGGATAGATGCAAGTCTCCAGCGCGAGCGCTCTTTCAGCACCGACGTGTCCCATCAGTTCCGCACGCCGATCACCGGTCTCCGGCTGACCTTGGAGAACGAACTCGAGCATCCGACCGGCGACCCCGACGTCCTCCGCGAGGCGGTTGGGATCGTTGACCGTCTCGTAGCCACCGTCGAAGGGCTCCTGCTGCTGGCCCGTGACGCAAACCGCCCTCGCAACAGTGACTGCACGTCGACGCTGTCTGAACGCGCGGAACGCTGGCACCGGGACCTGGCAACGGACGGACGAGCGTTTCGATTCGAACCCGGGCTGGGCCCTGTCGTCGTGGCGATGTCGAACCAAGCGGTTGGTGAAATCGTCGATGTGCTGTTGAACAATGCTCGGCTTCATGCTGCGGGAACAGTGACCCTCAGCGTCCATCGGCGGCCCGGGTTCGTGACGATTGCCGTCACCGATGAAGGGCCTGGTTTGGGTGACCCGAATGCCGTGTTTCGGCGTGGGGACATCTCGGCGAAAGGTCACGGAATCGGTCTCGCGCTGGCTCGCCGATTGGCCGACGCGGAAGGAGCTCAGCTGGTGGTACGAGAGCACGCCACCTTCTGTCGGTTCGAGTTGATCGTTCCCGCGTGACAATCTTTTCAGCGGTTTTGGGCAAGTTTTGGCGGTCTGTTGGGCCACCCTTGGAGGACCTTTCCGTACGGTGAACCCGACAAACACGCTGCGCTCCCGCAGGTGTTGCTGTACGGAGGATCACCATGAGCACGAGCACAATGAACCCGCGTAACCCAGCGCGGTCCCTGCAGCATGGAAGACGGCTGGCAATCATCGCACTGCTCGCGGCCGGTGGACTCGGTGTCGGGTTCGATGTCCCTGCCGATGCCGCAGTGCACTCGGGTACCAAGAGCACGAAGGCGGCGGTCGACCCCAACGCACCGGAGGTGCTGTCACCTGGTGACATCCCCGACAACATTGCGTTCGTCCCGTACCGGCCTGCATCGGGTGGCTTCACCGTGAGTACTCCGGAGGGCTGGTCGCGTCGTACCGTCGCCACGGGTGCAGTGTTCACCGACAAGTACAACATCGTCGAGATCGAGTCGTTCACGGGCCGTGCGGCACCGACCCCCGCGTCGGCCACTGCCGCGATTTCTGCGACCATGGCCAAGTCGAAGGGCTTCAGGCTCGGCAAGGCCTCGACGGTGAAACGCAAGGGCGGCGTCGCGGTGCTCGTCACCTATCTCGTCGACAGCGCACCGAACGACGTCACCGGCAAGACCCTCCCCGTCGCGGTGGAGCGTTACGTGTTCTTCCGCAACGGCAGATCGGTGGTGCTGACTCTGTCCGGGGCGAAGGGCGCCGACAACGTCGATCCGTGGCGAATCGTCACCGACTCCTTCCGGTGGGTGTGACCATGGCTGGTACTCGAAATTCGGTGGTACTCGACGCGTCGGACCTCTACCGGTTCTTCCACACCGGCGGCGAGGAGACTCTGGCGTTGCGGGGCGTCAGCCTCCGTGTGGCCGCCGGAGAGATCGTGGCGGTGACCGGACCTTCGGGGTCCGGGAAGTCGACGTTGCTGGCGTGCCTGGCCGGGCTTGATGAGCCCGATGGCGGCATGGTTCGGGTAGCCGGCGCCGAAGTGTCGCGCCGCTCGGAAAGCGCGCGAGCCGAGCTTCGGGCGCGTCATATCGGGATGCTGTTCCAGACGAACAACCTGCTCGAGCATCTCACCGTGGAAGGCAACGTCGCCTTGGCCCAACAGCTCGTGAGGTCACCGGAACGACGACCGGTCGCCGAACTGCTCGACGAACTGGGCATCGCCCATCGTCGACGGTCACGACCCTCGCAACTGTCCGGCGGTGAAACGGCACGCGCCGGGCTGGCCGTAGCCCTCGCGAACAACCCCGAGCTGATCGTGGCGGATGAGCCAACCGGTGAGCTCGACTCCGACTCCGCTGCAGGCATCCTCAAACTCCTCGAGTCCCGTGCGGCCGCCGGTGCCGCTGTCGTGCTCGTGACCCACAGCCCCGCCGTCGCCGCCGTGGCCGATCGTGAGATCACGCTTCGCGACGGCATCGTTGTCCCCGGATCGGAAGTGCTCCGATGAACGTCGCGCCGATCCCCGGGGTCCCGGTCGTTGACGCCGTCGACCTCCGCCGCGAATACGGAACGGGTTCGGCTTGCGTTGTTGCGCTCGCCGATGCAACGTGTCGCATCTTCAGCGGACAGCAGATCGCACTGATGGGCCCATCGGGGAGCGGCAAGTCCACCCTGGTCCACCTCCTTGCCGGCATCGACACACCCACCAGCGGCACGGTCACTTGGCCAGCGCTGGCCAACGAGCCGCATCTTCGGCCCGGCCCCATCGGTGTCGTGTTCCAAGCACCGTCGTTGCTGCCGCCGCTCACCGTTGTCGAGAACGTGGCCCTGCCGCTGCTGCTCGGGGGCGCGAGCGGCGCCGAGGGCACGGCGGCCGCCCGTGAGGCCCTTGCGCTACTTGAACTCGACACGTTGGCCGACAAACTCCCCGAGGAGCTCTCGGGGGGACAGGCTCAACGTGTGGCCATTGCGCGGGTCCTGGCGGGAAATCCCAAGCTGATCCTTGCCGACGAACCAACCGGACAACTCGACCACGAAACGGCTACCCGTGTGATCGACGTTCTCATCGCAGCAACAGATGCCAGCGGTGCGGCATTGCTGATCAACACCCACGACCCGGTCATCGCAGCGCGTTTCTCGGTCCACTGGTCCATGCACGACGGTGCCCTGATCACAACGAGCGAACAGGCGACGACTCGATGCTGATCTTCGCCTGGCTGCGCGGGCTCGTCCGCCGACGGCCCGGCCGTCTGCTCGCCACCTCTGCCGGCGTCGCCATCGCCGTCGGGCTCCTTGCCTCCATTGGCACGTTTCTCTCCTCGTCGAAGGCCGTGATGACCCAGCGGGCATCGAGCAGCGTGCCCGTCGACTGGCAGGTCGAGACTCAGCCCGGTGCCGATCCCGGTTCCGTTCTGCAAACCGTGCGGACGTTCCCCGGGATCTCCAATGCCACTCCCGTCGAATTCGCTCGGACACCGGGCTTCACGCTCACCACCGGCGACACGACGCAGACCACGGGGGCCGGCGTTGTGCTCGGTATCGCCTCGGACTACGCCGTCCGCTTCCCCGGCGTCCTCCGGACTCTGGCCGGCTCGCGAACTGGCGTGGTGCTCGCGCAGCAGACGGCGGCGAACCTGCGTGCAACCGTCGGCGACACCGTCACCATTGCCCGAGCCGGGCTCCCCGACGCGTCCGTTCGAATCGACGGGATCGTCGACCTCCCGACGGCCGACTCCCTCTTTCAGAAGGTGGGCGCTCCATCCAGCGCGCAACTGCAGGCACCACCGGACAATGTGCTTCTGCTCCCCGACACCGTCTGGCACCGACTGTTCGATGAGCTCAGCAGGTCGCGCCCTGATCTCGTCACGACCCAGGTGCACGCCGCCGTCACGCGAGCGCTTCCCGCCGACCCGTCGGCCGCCTTCGGGTCCGTGGCCGCGCAGGGCCGTAACCTCGAACTGAAGCTCGCCGGCACCGGACTCGTCGGCAACAATCTCGGCGCCGAGCTCGACAAGGCTCGATCGGATTCGCTGTACGCACAGATCTTGTTCCTGTTCCTTGGGATTCCCGGGGCCGTGCTCGCTGGCGTCCTCACGTCCACCGTCGCCGCGTCAGGGGCCGACCGGCGTCGACGCGACCAGGCCCTACTTCGGGCACGGGGCGCGACCCTGCGCCAACTCGTCCGGTTGGGTCTCGCCGAGGCGGTCATCGTGACCGTCGTCGGTTCCGCGGTGGGCATCGGTCTCGCCGCGATCATCGGTGCGCGTACCTTCGGGAGCGCCACGTTCGGCACGCGCGCCGCGACCGCGGTTTGGTGGGCCGCCGCGTCTGTTGCCGCGGGCCTGCTGGTCGCGGTGCTTGCCATTGCCCGGCCGGCGTGGCGTGACGCCCGCCAGTTGACCGTGACTGCAGCCCGCCGTACCGTCGGCCGGGACCACGACCCACGGTGGATGCGGTGGTGTGCCGACCTGATCCTCCTCGCCGGCGCAGCGGTCGTGTTCTGGTTCACCGGCCGGGGCGGGTACAAGCTCGTCTTGGCCGTCGAAGGCGTACCGACCATCTCGGTGAACTACTGGGCGTTCCTCGGTCCTGCGCTCGCCTGGCTCGGTGGCGGTCTGCTGTTCTACCGGCTGGCCGTCACCACACTCCGCGTCGGCCGGCGACCCCTCGGCTCAGTGCTTCGGCCCTTCACCAGCGCATTGTCGTCCACCATCGCCGCGTCGATGTCGCGTCAACGTTCTCTCCTCGGCCGCGGTCTCACCCTCGTTGCGCTCAGCGTCGTGTTCGCCGGTTCCACTTCGGTGTTCAACTCGACGTACCAGGTCCAGGCGGAAGTCGACGCGGTGTTGTCCAACGGAGCAATGGTCTCTGTCGTCGAGTCACCCGGTCACGATGTTCACCCAAGCTTCGCCGATCAACTGGACCACATCCCGGGTGTCAAATCCGTCACTTGGGTTCAGCATCGTTATGCGTACGTAGGATCTGACCTCCAGGACCTCTACGGTGTCGACCCAGCCACCATTGTCAAAGCCACCAAGCTGCGCGACTCCTACTTCCAGGGTGGCACCGCCAGTCAACTCATGGCCCGGCTCGCCGCGCAACCCGATGCGGCGCTCGTCAGTCTGGAGACCGTCAAGGACTTCCAACTGACCCCGGGGGACACCCTCAAACTCCGACTCCAGGACGGAAACACCAAACAGTTCCGACCTGTCACGTTCACGTACGCAGGAGTGGTCAGCGAGTTCCCCTCCGCGCCGTCGGACAGCTTCATCGTTGCCAACGCTGCGTACGTCGCCCAGGCAACGGGATCCGACACCGTCGGTTCGTTCCTGATCGATACGGCGCACAACGATTCCTCCGCGGTAACCCGTCGTGTGGAGAGGGTCGTGGGCACCACCGCCACCGTCAACGATGTGGCTTCGAAGCGACGCAAGATCGGCACCAGCCTCACCTCGGTCGAACTCAGCGGCCTCACCCGCGTCGAACTCGGCTTCGCGCTCGTGCTCGCTGCGGCAGCAAGCGGCCTCGTGCTGTGGCTCGGCCTCGCGGAGCGGAAACGAACGTTCGCGATCGCAGCCGCGCTCGGCGCGACGCCGCGCCAACTGTCGGGATTCATCTGGAGCGAATCCGTCTTCGTCACCGCAGGCGGGCTGATCATCGGCGTGTTCAGTGGATGGGTTCTCACCCAGATGCTCGTCAAGGTGCTCACCGGCGTGTTCGACCCACCGCCATCGGGCCTGTCCATCCCCTGGGGGTACCTCGCACTCGTCGGTGGCATCGTCCTCGCCGGAGTACTCACCGCCGTCGCCCTCATCACCAGGGCCGCCCGCCGTCCGACAACGGAAATGCTTCGGGACCTGTAGTGGGACTTGCCGCTCCCGAACCGAACGGCTGGTCCGATAGCTCGAGGTCAGGAGGTCATAGGTTTGCGTACGGCCATTCCGGCGGACCGACTGCCTGTACAGGGCATTGCGGTCCTCTTCGGTCTTCGCTCCAGCGGTCGGACGCGGCGCCGAACCAAACGGCTGGCCCGATGTCTTCGTTGGGCTAGAGCCGCCGGCGTGGCTCGATTGCGATGACGAAGTCCGCCAGCCGCGCCGCAACCTCGATGGCTGTGTCGAGCGTCGCTTTGGGCGGGTCCCAACATTCGGAGACACGGGTCCACCCTCGACGGCCCAGGAAGGGGCCCGCCTCCGGCTTCTTGCCCAACTTGCGACGCCACGTCGTCTCCTGCGCCGTGAGACGGCTGAGTACCTCGTCGTTCCTGGCGGGCTCGGGATGTTCGGCATGGAAGCCGATCTCGAGCAGCACATGGTCCCCAACGCGGACGAGTTGCGCTTCGTAGTGCTCACGTGTGGCGTCGCCGAACCACACCTTCACGCCCCGACCGTGCGAGGTGGTCCGCAGGTCAGGGCCGACGACAGCCACGAACCCTTCGACAGCGTCGCGGACCTGGCCAAAGAATTCCGCGTCCACTCCGATCATCGTACGAGCCAGGAGATGATCGGACACCTCCCGGTGGGCAGGGCCGTGTTGCGCTCGGTTGCCACCCAAGAGAAGTTACCGTGCGGCGGTCCCGACGGACGGGTGGGACGGGCCTGGGTTTCTGCACAGGATGACCTGCACACGGTCGTGCGGATAGTCGGCGTCGGCATTCGCGATTCGTCTCAGTCTGCGGTTGCTGCCTAGCCTCACACCATGACGAATTCACACCTGCGCCAGTTCTACATCGACGGCGCCTGGACCGACCCCTCCGGCACCCGAACCCACGACGTCGTGAATCCCGCGACGGAGCAGGTTGTTGCGACCATCGCGTTGGGTGAGCAAGCCGACGTCGATCGTGCCGTCGCCGCGGCAAAGGCTGCGGCGGAGACGTTCTCGCAGACGACCAAGGAGGAGCGGCTTGCTCTCCTCGGCAAGATCATCGAGGCGTACAAGGCGCGCCTGGGCGACATCGCGGCCGCGGTCTCGAGCGAGATGGGCGCACCGCTCACGCTCGCCCAGCGGGCTCAGGCACCGGCCGGTCTCGGCCACCTGATGGCCACCGCGAAGGCCCTCGAGTCCCTCGAGTTCTCCGAGGACGTGGGAACCAGTCGGATCGAGTACGAACCCATCGGTGTATGCGCGCTGATCACCCCGTGGAACTGGCCGCTGAACCAGATCGCCGCCAAGGTCGCTCCCGCCATCGCGGCCGGTTGCACCATGGTGCTCAAGCCCTCGGAGATGGCGCCGCTGAATGCGTTGATCTTCGCCGAAGTCATGCATGACGCAGGAGTGCCGAAGGGCGTCTTCAACCTCGTCAACGGCGACGGACCGACGGTCGGCGCAGCGCTGTCGTCGCACCCCGACGTCGACATGGTCAGCTTCACCGGTTCGACCCGCGCGGGTATCGAGGTCGCCCGCAACGCCGCACCGACGGTAAAGCGAGTGCACCAGGAACTCGGCGGCAAGTCCGCCAACATCGTGCTCGACGACGCCGATCTGGAGCAGGTGATCACGCGCGATGTCGGCCGGCTCGTCATGAACTCGGGTCAGTCGTGCAACGCCGGTACCCGCATGCTCGTCCCTGCGGGGCGCATGGAAGAGGCCGCGGCGATCGCCGCCGCCGCAGCGGAGAAGATCGCTGTCGGAGATCCGAACGATCCCGGCACCGCCGTTGGACCCGTATCGTCCAAGGCCCAATTCGACAAGGTGCAGGGCCTGATCCAGAAGGGCATTGACGAAGGGGCCACGCTCGTTGCCGGAGGCGTCGGCCGCCCTGACGGACTCACGTCCGGTTACTTCGTGCAGCCGACCGTGTTCGCCAACGTCACCAACGACATGACCATCGCCCGCGAGGAGATCTTCGGGCCGGTGCTCTCCATCCTCGGCTACAACGACGAGGACGAGGCCATCCGAATCGCCAATGACACCGTGTACGGCCTCGCCGGGTATGTGTCCTCGAACGACCTCGAGCGGGCGAAGAAGGTCGCCCGGCAGATCAGGTCGGGGAACGTGCACCTCAATGGCGCGGGCACAGACAGCAACGCGATCTTCGGCGGCTACAAGCAGTCGGGCAACGGCCGAGAGTTCGGCAAGCACGGCATCATGGAGTTCCTCGAATCGAAAGCTCTCCTCGGCTTTTACCCGAAGTCCTAGCGCGTCCGACGACGTGGGCCAGCAGGCTCGCTTGGGCCAGCTGACTTCGGATTCTCCCGTGTTTTCTGGCCGAAGCGAGTGAGCTGGCCCACGTCAGCCGGGGTGCACGGTCGTGCCGGACTCCCCGGACAGGACCGCCTCGGCCCGGCCGAGCGAACCGATGGCGGCGCGCTTGCCGGTGCGCTCCGCGAACAGATCCGTTTGCATCGACCTTGGGGGTCATGGAGCCCGCCGGGAAGCGTCGCGCTCGGAGTTCGCTGGTGGTGACGGACTGCATCACCGTGGCCTCGCTGGTGCCCCAGCCGTCGATGACCCCGTCGGCGTCGGTGAGCAGGAGCAAGACGTCGACTCGTAGATTCTCGGCCAGAAGTGCCGTCGTGAGGTCCTTGTCGATCACTGCGTCGACCCCGCGACCGCGACGCTGGTGTCGACGGCCCGGGTGTCAGCGTTGGTCGGCATCGCGCCACCGCTGCACGTCGGCCTCGGTGGTGGTCATTGCGTCGACGCGTTCGATCACCGTCTACCACTTCTCCTTCGGGCGAATGCGACGACGCGCCTAGGAGGCGTCTTTGACCACCCGCCACGCCAACCACAACAGGGGAAGCTGAAGAGGGAGTCGAAGCCACGCAGCGATCGCCGAGTCGAAGGGCGGCGGCGCGCCCCTGATGCCTCCGTCGATTGCCGACTGCACGTTGGCGGGGAACACGACCACGAACGTGGCGAGCGCCAGGTAGCCGGCAAGCTTCGGCCGCGATTTGCTGGCCAGAAGGACGGCCACCGCCAGTTCGACCGCTCCGCTGGCGTAGGTCGTAGTCCGCGGAGAACCGGGCATCCAGGTGGGGACGATCCGGTCGAATTCGGCAGGAAAGGCGAAATGAGCGAGGCCGGCCGCCCCGAGTATCGATGCAACAGCTGCCCGAGGGCTCGGGCGGAACGACGAAGAACGCACCGGTCGACCGTAACCCGTCTCCGTCGCGGAGGACTCGCCAAGTCGACATGACCTGCATGCCGAGGTAGGCCATGTCCCAGCGGTGTCCTCTAGGGCACCGAAGACCTGGTCCTGCAGGTACGGCCCCAGCTCCGGGCATCGAACCAGGGCGATCCGCGCGAAGCGATGACCGTGCTCCGACCATCCCTCGCGCGAACAGACCTCAGGCGACTGCGGCCGTGGCGGCCCGAACCATGGCGGTCCACTCGCCGATGTCCCAAAGTCCTTCGATGCTGACGAATTCCAGCGTACGTAGTGCCCAAACATCAGCGACGCTTCGCTTGGCCGCTTGCTCATCGGGATAGTCGATGATCGACAGGAGGCAGCCCGTGACCGCGGAGTAGGCGGTGACTTTCACGTCGCCACCGTGTTTGGCGATGACCCCGAAGATGGCCATCGATTGGGCGTCGTTCTCTTCCTGGCTCAGACCGTCCCAAGCAGACGGGATGATCTTGGTCGTCGACATTTGCAGGTGGCCCATCGTCGTGCTTCTCCTTGCGTGAACCGCCATCCGGATGATGGCGAGCCCGCAGGAGCATATGCATTCAGCCATGTTCGGCGTCGACCTGAACAGGCAGGGCAGCGAACGTTCGCGCCCTGTTCGCTCGTCGTTCGTGTGTGGCTCGCGGGACCTCAGCCCGCTGAGGGGAATGGGCAGCTCCCGCTGCGGAGGAATCAGGACGCTACCGCCGCCTTGGCGGCCCGGTCCTGGGCGACGGCGTCATAGAGCTCGTAGTCGGTGGCGGTGTCGTCGTCGAACTGGTACTTGAGCAGACCTGCGTCGTCCCAGAGCCGGCGCAGGTAGCCGTTGTTGGCGTCGAGCAGTCCGAGCTTGCGGACGTTGGGCACCAGCTTGGAGAAGAAGGCTTTCTGGAACGCGGCCCCGGGGTCGAGCCCGAGTGAGCCGGCCGCCTGCATGAGGTACGGCACCACTTTGTCGACGCTGACGCCGAGCCGCTCCCACATCTCGGGGGTTGTCGAGCGTGAGCGGTTGCGGAGCGTGTTCTCGGCCAGGAACTCCTGGCGGTCCTTGAGTTCGGCCTGGGAGAGCTCCTGGTAGTACTCGCCGAGGCTCAGGATGCCGAAGGCGACGTGGCGGGCCTCGTCGGCGAGCACGTAGCGGAGCAGCTTTCGCAGCAACGGTTCGTCGACTCGCCGGAGCATCTCACCGAACGCCGCAAGGGCGAGGCTCTCGATGATGACCTGCATGCCGAGGTAGGCCATGTCCCAGCGGTTGTCCTCGAGAAGACCGAAGACCTGCTCTTGCAGGTACGGCCCCATCGGGTACTGCTCGCCGACCTTCTCGCTGAGGTAGCGCTGGAAGACCTCGGTGTGGCGGGCCTCGTCGATCGTCTGCGTCGCCGCGTAATACTTCGCATCGATCCAGGGAACGGTCGAGGTGATCTTCGCCGCCGTCAGCATGGCGCCCTGTTCGCCGTGCACGAATTGGCTCAGCGTCGCCTTCAGTTGTTCGAGGCCGAGCTGGGTGAACTCCTTGTCACCCCACGACTTGAAGGGCGAGCCCGGAAGATCCTTGGCCGCCTTCGCCAGCACCATCACGGGCGCGTTCCAGTCGATGATCTCCTCGGGGTCGACAGGCGTCGACCAGTCGAGCTCGGTCACGCTCGACCACTGAGATGCCATCGCCTTGTTGTAGAGCGTTACGAGTTGCGGGCGTGACCGTTCGTAGTTCCACAGGAACGTGGTGGGGGTGTGGTCGGTCACGAAGCGGATCGTGCCCTCGACGTCGGCATCGGCCGCGATGGTGGGGAGTTCGGTCGTGATCATCGTCGTCTCCAGCTGTTGGGAGGCCCTCGCACACGCTGCTCGCGGCCCGCAAATGCACTCTACGCGTTCATGCTGGCTCGAGCGATTCTTCCGAAGACGGACCCGGAACAGACGATGGCTCCCCGAGCAATCGCCAACTGCCGGGAGTACCGTTCGCGACGGGCGTTGAGCCACCTCGGTTCGGACGGCCAGAAACGGGAGAACACATGAAGTACATGGTCGAATACAACGTTCGTACCGTCGGTCTCACTCATGACCAGAACTTCGCCAACCAGGAAGCGCTCCTCACCGCCTTCGGCAAATGGCAGCCCGAGGAGGGCTTGACTGTCCTCGCCTTCGTGTCACACCTGAACAGCGACGGCGGCTATGTCCTCGTCGAGACGGGCGACCCCAAGGTGGTCGCCTCGTTCGTTTCGAAGTTCATCTACTGGAACGACGTGAACGTCGTCCCCGTCGTGGATGTCGAGGAGATCGTGCCGATCAACCTGCAGTCGCTGGCATGGGCGCGAGGCGCGTCGAAGGGTTGATCGATCTCCCTCGGGCCGGCGGTCGAACCGCCGCCGGTCCAGGGACCCGTTCGCGGGGATTGGAGAGTTGGACGCGCGTCCGAGAAACTGACACACATGAGTGCAACGTCGAATCGATTTGAAGGATCGTCCGTGGTGGTCACGGGAGCGGCATCCGGGATGGGCCGAGGGATCGCCGTTGCATTTGCGCGGGAGGGCGCGTCGGTGGTTCTCGCCGACGTCAACCTTGCCGGCCTGAACGAGACGCGCTCGATGATCGATCTCTTCGGCGGAACGGCCATCGTGGTTGACGCCGACGTTTCCGATGCCGACGCAGTGGCGGCAATGGTTCACCTGGCCGTCGACCGGTTCGGCGGGCTCGATGCAGCGGTCAACGCTGCCGCGATCGAGGGGGAATCCGTTTCCATCGCGGAACTCGATGACGACCTCTTCGATGCAATTCAGCGGATCAACGTCAGGGGCACCTACCTCTGCATGAAGCACGAGATCCTCGCCATGCGGGCGACTGGCAAAGGCGGGGCGATCGTGAATTTCGCGTCCACCAGCTCGTACCGGCCCCAGCAGAACCAGACGGCATACACCGCGTCGAAGCACGCCGTGGTCGGCCTGACGAAGAGCGCGGCGATCGACTGCGCGAAGTACGGAATCCGGATCAACGCAATCGCTCCCAGTGCCATCGATACGCCGATGTTGCGCAACGCGATGGCGCGGCGGCCGGGCGGTTCGGAAAAAGACGTTATCGACCGGCTCAGCCTGATCCGCCGGTTCGGTTCGGTCGAAGAGATCGCACAGGCCACACTGTTCCTGTGCTCCGATGACGCGTCGTTCACCATGGGTCATGTGCTCGCCGTTGACGGTGGCTATCTCGCGAGGTGATCCCGGCGGCCGGGCATGACGACGGGGATCGACGACCTGAAGCTCGGGTCAATGGGCGAGGTTCGTTTTCCCGCGAGCTGTAGGCAATGGCGTCGATGTCGGGTCGGTCGCTGAACGGTCGGCGCGCACGATCGAGTCCGGGGCATCGATCCCGACAAGACGTTCGAAGACGAACTCGTGCTTGAGGAAGGACGTCTCGCGCTCGTGGCCGGGGGTGGGCGGAATGAGCGCCGACATCTGGAGAAGGCGCCAACCCGCTACCAACGCTGCCGTACCGCTTGCATACGGCGGGTCGCCGTGGGGCTGCGGGCCAACGCCGTTCGTGCCGTCGAAGAACGACCAGCCGAGCACCCGCCCGTCGAGCCCAGCACTGGCGAGCCACAGCATCAGCACCTGTTGACGGACATGCTCGGTCATCGCGTTGCTGCGGCGGCGAGCACGGCGCGCCGCTCGGTTCGGGTGAGATACCAGTCGACATCGAACGCAGGATCGCCGGTGAGGTAACGCCACAGCTTGGCCCGCTGCACCGTTTCGAGACGGTGCACCGACGGCTCGTACCAGTCCTCACTGCGACGCAATTCACCGGCCACCATGGCCGGATCGGTCTTCGCCCAGATGTGGTCATCGGCCCGGTTGCGGTCATCGACATCGGAGGTGTCCCAGAGGCGCACCTGGGGCACCGTCGGGTTCAGGCGGAGCTTGCCGAGCACGCGGTTCCGGGCGCCGTGGTTCGGCGCGCCGGCGTGCCAGAGTCCGTGATGGAAGATCACCACGGTGCCGGCCGGTCCGCTGTGGTACTCCTCACCGGCGAGGTGTTGGTATCTCGCCACATCGTCCATGTTCACGCGTCGGAGATGGCTGCCCGGGACATAGCGCGTTCCGCCTTCGCGTGGTGCAACGTCGTGGGGAAACCAGAAGAGCTGGATGTCGAAGGCCAGGCCATCGTCGATGATGGCGTCACAGTGCAGGCCCTGCGCGTTGAGGTCACCGGCCATCTTGATATGGACGAAGTGATGATCGACCACCGGGCCGGGCCCGACAAGAGACGCGATCGCCCCGGCGATCACGGGAACGCGGACCATGCGTCCGAACGCGGAGTCGGCGGGATATGCGTCCTCGAGAGCGGTGCCTGAGCGGGGGAGTGGTACCTCGTGCTCGATGCCATCGGCGGCCGATCGACTCGCTCCCCGGAACTCGTCGAGCCACGCCCGGAAGAGCAGAGGGAGCTCGTGCATCGCCTGGTCGTTGATGTCCTCCGGCACGGCAGCTTCGAAACGTAGGAAACCTCGGGCAACGAACGACGCCATCTGGTCGGTCGTCAGCAACGGCACAGTGCGCATACGTCTTCTCTAGCCGAACGGTTCGGGGCCCTGCACGTCAGGCTTCTCCTCTGATCACCGCGCGCCTGACGACGCCGCCCAGATTCGACCCTTGGCGTTGTCGCCCGTACGCTCACGCCATGGAGCTCACCTACCCGCCCGAAGCCACCGCCTACCGGGAGCAGATCCGCGGCTTCCTCCGGGCGAACCTTCCCGACGACTGGAAGGGCATCGGCGCCCTGAGCCACGCCGACGCGATCGCTTTCACCACGCGGTGGCGCGCAACCCTGAGCGCCAACGGCTACCTCGCGCTCAACTGGCCGAAGGAGTACTCCGGCGCCGGTCTGTCCCCGCTCGAATCCGTCGTGCTGGCCGAGGAGTTCGCCCGAGCCGGTGTCCCGACCGGCGGGCCCAATGACGGTTTCGGCATCGGCATGCTTGGCAACACCATGCTGAAGTGGGGAACCGAGGAGCAGAAGCAGCGCTACCTTCCCAAGGTGTTGAGCGGCGAGCACCTGTGGTGCCAGGGCTACAGCGAACCGGCCGCAGGCAGCGACCTCGGCAACCTGGGCTGTCGTGCCGTGCTCGACGGCGACGAGTGGGTCATCAACGGTCAGAAGATCTGGACCACGCAGGGTCACCTCGCCAACCACATCTTCGTGTTGGCCCGCACCGCCCCGAACGAGGCGAAACACCGTGGCATCTCGTTCCTCCTCGTCGACATGCGCCAGCCCGGCGTCGAGGTTCGTCCGATTAAGATGATGTCGGGGGAGTCGGACTTCAACGAGGTGTTCTTCACCGATGCCCGGTGCGCGAAGGAAGCAGTTCTGGGCGAGGTGAACGGCGGATGGGCCGTGGCGATGACATTGCTCGGCAACGAGCGTGGAGCAGGGGCGGCCGTGAATGCCATCAGCTTTCGTGGCGAGCTCGACAAGCTGACGATCCTCGCCAAGGAGCGCGGTGCAACGAGTGACCCGATCATCCGTCAGCGACTGGCACGTGCACATACAAAGGTCGAGATCATGCGGTACTTCGGCTACAAGGCGCTCACCAACTTCCTCCACGGCAAGCAGCCCGGACCGGACGCCTCGATCGGCAAACTCTTCTGGAGCGAGTACCACCAGGAGGTCACCGAGCTCGCCGTCGACATCCTCGGTGCCGACGCAATGGTGCCCGCGGGGCAGGCGCCCCAGACGGCTTTCCGCACCGATCAGCCGGGCTCGCCGAACGACACCGCCAACTGGGTCGGCGTGTTCTACAACGCCCGCGCCGGCACGATCTACGCCGGCACGAGTCAGGTACAGAAGGGCATCGTGGGCGAGCAGATCCTCGGCTTGCCGAAGGAGCCCCGAGCCGACAGTGGCCCGTGGAACACCATCCCCGGTCACGGCTGAGCTTCCTCGTGGCCGGGTCGACAACATCGTCGAAGACCGAGCGTCCATCGGCGCCGTCGCCAGCGCGGCGTCGATCGGGTTGACGAATCCGCGTTGGCTCGTTGCGTTCACCCATCCCAAATGGCGCACGATGTCGGACGGCTTGCTGTCGGGATCCTCCGCTCCGGCGAACGAGATCGATCCCTCCGTGAGCGTCCCGGTCTTGTCCGTGCAGAGCACATCGATCGCTTCGATGTCCTCGATCGCATCGAGTCGCTTCACGATGACCTGCTGCCGGGCCATTTGACGGGCGCCGTGTGACAGCGTGACGGTCACGATGGTGGGAAGGAGTTGCGGGGTTAGGCCGACGGCGAGTGCAAGGGAGAAGAGGAACGATTCGAGTACCGGCCGGCGCAGGATCACGTTCACCACGAAGATTCCGACAACGAGCGTCGCAGTGACTCGCATGAGGAGGAAGCCGAAGCGACGCAGGCCCAGCTCGAACGATGTGGGGACGTGCGCCTGGGTGATGCTGGTGCCGAAGCGACCGAACTCGGTGTGCTCTCCGACGGCGGCGATCACGGCTGTCCCGGTCCCGCTGGCAACGTGGGTGCCGCACCACACGGCGTTCGTCCGATCGCTCAGGCCGGTCGACGCGGGGAGCTCGCCGGGGTGTTTCTCCACGGGGAAGCTCTCGCCAGTCAGTGTCGACTGGTCGAGGAGGAGCGCGTCCGAGTCGAGCACGCGGGCGTCGGCGGCGATCACGCCGCCCGCTCGAAGCACGAGGACGTCTCCGGGAACGACGTCGTCGAGGGCCACCTTGGCCTCTACGCCGTCGCGGATCACTGTGGCATGGGCGGGAATCGCGGCCATGAGATCCTCGACGGCGCGGAGCGCACCTCGTTCCTGCACATATCCGAGAACCGCGCTGGCGACGGTGATCAGCAAGATGATGCTGCTGTCGATGGTGTCGCCGAGTGCCATCGACAACACTGCGGCGCCGATGAGCTACAGGACGATCGGATTCTCGACCTGGCGGAGGGCGAGCCTCCAGGTGGCCATGCGCCTCGGTACGTGCAGACGGGCGCCGGTCGACCTCGACGATGCCTCGCCGCTGGTGAGTCCGGTCGGCCGCGAGGAGAGCCGCTCAACGAGGCCGCCTGCATCGCCGGACCAGAACGACTCGGCCGCTCTTGGTGCAGGGATGGCCACCCACCCAACCCACCATGTCGGACGGCTTGCGCCCTAGAGGCGTTCGTCCCGCGACGCCCGGCCCGTCTGTCACGCTGAAGAGGTGTTCGGGGTGTCCACGGTGAGGGGTCGGGCGAGGCGGGGTGTTGAACGTGCTCGACGTCACCGCGCGGTGCGCTTCCTCCTGGTTGCGTTGTTGCTTGCCCCGGGCGCCCTCCGTGAGGTGTCGGCGGCGCCTTCGAAACCGGCTGCCTCCTCGACTT
>JANPFX010000135.1:0-20332 GCA_031423635.1 Acidimicrobiia bacterium
GACTGAGGGGGTGATCCGGCTCGTCCATCACATCCGCCGCGGTCCTGACCTCGATGCCGCAACGTTCGGCGCAAGGTTGCTCGATGACCACGGCCCGCTGCTGGCATCGCTGCGTTTGGCGCTGGGCATTGTCCGGGCGACCATCGCCGTTCGCACAGGTGATCCGGCCGACGAGCGCATGGCCCAGGTGCGTGGCGGCATGGAGGAGCCGTACGACGCGGTGATCTGGTCGTCGATCCCTACCTCGGCCATGCAGAGGTGTGGAGTGATCGCGGTGCGACCCGATCGGGTGAGGTGGCGGCGCGGGGAGGTCGTCGCGCGATCGAGGACGAGGCCCGGTTCATCGACTTCCAACGCTCCGCCATCTGGTTCGGCGCCGAGCATCTGATCATCGACGGCCACCTCTGAAAGTCGACATCCGCAGTTCGCTAACGTCACGGTGATGAGGGGTCTCGAAGGCAAGGTCGCATTGGTCACCGGTGCAGCGCGGAAGCGAGGCATCGGCCGCGCCATCGCACTTCGACTCGCCGAGGAAGGGTGCGATGTCGTGGTTACCGGCCTGCGGCGTGACCCCGCGAGCTTTCCGGTTCACGAACAGGCCGAAGGGTGGAAGGGCATCACCTCTGTGGCCGCAGAGATCCGGGGGATGGGCCGCCGCTCGCTCGCCGTCGATGGGGATGTGGCGGCTGCGGGAGACGTCGAGGCGATGATTGCCGCGGTGGTTGCCGAGTTCGGTCGCATCGACGTGCTTGTGAACAACGCCGCCCTTCCCAGCGACGCGGGTGCCGCGCCGATCCTCGACGGCGATGATGCGAATTGGTTCCGCACAGTTGATGTGAACCTCAACGGTCTCTACCTCGTCACCAAGCACGCCGGCCGGGTCATGCGCGACGGTGGCAACGGCGGGTGCATCGTGAACATCTCGTCGATGGCGGGCCGACAGGGTCTCGCGAACTACGGCGCCTACTGTGCGACGAAGTGGGCGATGATCGGCCTGACCCAGCAGCTCGCCGTCGAACTGGCACCGAATCGCATCAGGGTGAACTGCATCTGCCCGGGCTCGACCGACACCGACATGATGGACGGCACGTTCGGTCGGACTGCCGAACGGTTCGGCCTCGCCCCCGAGATGCCACGCAAGGGGGCGATCTCGCGGATCCCGTGGGGCCGGCAGGGCCGCGTTGAGGAGCAGGCGGCAGCAGTGGCGTTCCTCGCCAGCGACGACGCGAGCTACATCACCGGTCAGACGCTGAACGTCGACGGTGGGCTCCGCATGGACTGACCGAGCCGCGCCGGTCGATCACCTGACAGCGTTGGTGAAAGAGTGCTCGAAGTATCGAAACGACTCGACCCACCCGCTCGGAGGAACGCATGGGCAAGCTCATCTACGCAATCAACGCTTCGCTGGACGGCTTCACGGAGGACGCCACCGGATCCTTCGACTGGTCTGAACCCGACGAGGAGGTCCACCTCTTCTACAACGACATGATGCGCTGCGTCGGCACCCAACTGCTCGGTCGCCGAATGTACGAGACCATGGCTGTGTGGGAGACGGAGCCGTCGTTCGCCGAGGAGTCGGCGATACTGGCCGACTTCGCAGCCGCCTGGCAGGACTCGGACAAGCTCGTCTACTCCACGACCCTCGAAGAGCCGTTCACGAATCGGACGCGCGTCGTGCGGACCTTCGACGCAGACGAGGTGAGGGCCCTGAAGGCTGCGTCATCGGCCGATGTGCTCGTGGGCGGACCGGGGCTCGCCGCCGTTGCGCTGCGGGCCGGTGTCGTGGACGAGGTCCGACTGGCGCTCTCCCCGGTCACGATTGGTGCCGGTAAGCCGGCCTTCCCGACGGACGTACGTCTCGACCTCGAGCTCATCGACGAACGCCGCTTCGCCAATGGCGCCGTGCAGGTCTCGTATCGCGTGCGCCCGTGACGCCCATCTGAGCACCGCCGAATCGACGGCGTTGTGGGAATGGCTGGAGAACCACGTCGACCCGGCGCATCGGGCGCTGACCCGAGATCGCCGAGGCGACGTCATACATGGCCTACACGGTCCGCAGGCAGTCATCGCGCATAGCGTCTGGCTCGACGACCGCGAGGTCAGCTCCTCGCCGAGACCGGGACCTCGGTTGCTCATTACCCCTGCTCCAACATGAAGTTGGCCTCCGGCCCGGCTCGCACCGGACATCACCGGGACGCTGGAGGTCGGAAAGAACGCCGACGTCACCATGGTGGACCTGCGTGCGCTGCACTTCGTCCCGTTCCTGCACGGGTCCGACCGCAACGTGCCCGCGCACCTGGTGTTCACCGCGAACAGCCGCGACGTGTCGACGTGTTGGTGAAAGGCACGCGGTTGGTCTGCGACGGGGCGGTGACGACCGTCGATGTCCAGGCGGTCGCCCAACGCGCCGCCGCCGACGAGTTGTTCGAGCGGCGGCGACCTCTGGTCGGCCACACTCCGAGCCCGCGAAACGTGTTGGGGAAAGAGGTCTGACGCCAACGGTGACCATGAAGGTTGCCGACTTGTCGGTTCGGCGACCCTGTTCGGATGGAAAGCGTTCGGCTGGAACGCCGACCATCCCACATCGGCGTTGTTGAAATCCCACATGACCGAAAATCTCGCCTGCGACCGCGGTTTTTCCGCGGTCTGGGATGCTCAGAGAGCCAGTCTGGGATTGCCTGCGCCGGTGAAAAGGCAGACGGCTCCCGGTTACCCGGGAGCCGTCTGAAACAAGGCTTCGCTGGGATCAGACTGCGTGAAGCGCCGCCCAGACCCGCTCCGGCGTGCACGGCATGTCGATATGGACCACCCCGAGATGGGAGAGCGCGTCGATCACGGCGTTCTGGATGGCCGGGGTGGAACCGATCGTGCCGGACTCACCGATGCCCTTGGCCCCGAGTGGATTGCGGGGGCTGTCGGTCTGGGTGTTCGACGTCTCGAAGCTCGGAAGCTCTGCCGCCGAGGGCACGGTGTAGTCGATCAGCGTGCTCGTGACCGGGTTGCCGTCTTCGTCGTAGCGGACCCATTCGTACAGCGCCTGGGCCGCGCCTTGGGCGATGCCGCCGTGCTGTTGGCCCCGCACCAACATCGGGTTGAGGATCCGACCGCAGTCGTCGACGGCGATGTGACGCCGCATCACGACCTTTCCGGTTTCGGTGTCGACCTCGACGACCGAGACGTGGGCGCCGAACGGGAACGAGGAGTTGGTCCCATCGAAATCGAGCTCGTGACGCAGGGTCGCGGCTTCGAGGCCGTCGGGCAACTTGGACTGGTCACGCGAGGCGACCGCCAGTTCGGCCCAGGAGACGGACGTCGACGGGGTTCCGGCAACGTGGAGGGCACCGTTCTCGGCGACGATGTCTTCGGGTGCCGCCTCCAAGAGGTGCGCGGCGATCTTCTGGGCCCGGCTGAAGACCTCCTTCGACGAGAGGTAGATGGCCGAACCGGCGGTCTGCAGGGACCGTGAGCCCATGGTGCCCGCACCGCGTGGAACGAGGTCGGTGTCGGAGTTGACGAGCTTGATCTTGTCCATCGGGATACCGAGCACGTCGGAGGCGAGCATGGCGAACGCTGTGTGGTGACCCTGCCCGTGCACGCTGGTTCCGGCAAACACACTTGCCGAACCGTCATCGTGAATTTCGCAGGCGCCGAACTCGATGTGGAGTCCGACGGGGGCGGTCACTTCGACGTAGGCCGAGACGCCGATGCCGAGGGCGATCGGGTTGTTCTCGGCGCGACGCTTGGCCTGCTCGGCCCGCAGCTCGGCGTAGCCGGCGGCGGCAAGCACGGCGTCGAGCGCCTTTTCGTACTCGCCCGAGTCGTACGCCGCGCCGGTGTTGGTCACCATCGGGAATGCCGTTGGTTGGATGAAGTTGCGGCGCCGGATCTCTGCCGGATCCATGCCGATCTTGTGGGCGGCGATGTCGATGACGCGCTCGATGAGCTGCGTCGCCTCCGGTCGTCCGGCTCCGCGGTAGGCCCCGATGGTGGTGGTGTTGGTGATGACCGTGCGGGTGTTGAACTTCACCTTCTCGATGTCGTACACCCCGACCGACATCATCTGGGTGAGCATGGGAAGGATCGCGCCGATGGCCGGGTAGGCCCCGGCAGCAGCGGTCACGTCGCCCTCGAGGCCGGTGAACTTGCCGTCCTTGGTCACGCCGAGCTTCGCCGTCATGACGAAATCGCGGCCGTGCACGAGCGAGACCATGTCTTCGGAGCGGGTCTCCGCCCACTTCACCGGCACACCGAGCGCTCGGCATGCAGCGGCCGCCACGATGTATTCCACATACATGGCGGCTTTCGGTCCGAAGCCGCCACCGACCCAAGGGCATACCACGCGGATGTCGCCGTGTTCCATGCCCAGCATGGCGATGAGCGCTTCGTGCGCCGCATGCGGGGCCTGATGCGACACCCAACACGTCAAGGTGCCCGGACGTTCGCCTGGCTCGGCGAGGATGCCGTTGTTCTCCATCGGAGCGCCGGCGAGGCGCTGGCTGACCATCGTCACCTCAGCGATGGCGTCAGCTCCTTCGAACGGGTCGACGTCCTGGCCGTGCTCGGTTCCGAAGCACACGTTGGAACCGTGCTCCGGAAACAGGATCGGGGCATCCGGGAGCAGTCCCTGCTGGGGGGTCACGATGGCCTTGAGCGTCTCGTACTCCACCACCACGGCCTCGGCGGCGTCGGCGGCGGCCGACTTCGACGTCGCGACCACAGCGGCCACGATGTCGCCGACGAATCGCACGACGTCTTTGGCGAAGATCGGTCGATTGAGCGTGGGGGGCATCATCGGGAAGCCCTGGAAGGAGGGGAGCCCGAGGTCGTTTCCGGCGTGGTACACCGCCTTGACGCCCGGCCTGGTCTCGGCTTCCGAGACATCGACGCTCAGCACCTTTGCGTGGGCCTGGGTGGAGCGGACGAACGCGACGAACAGTGTGCCCGTCGGCGTCAGGTCGTCGAGGTACTTCCCGCTTCCTGTCAGAAGGGTCGGGTCCTCCATGCGTTGTACCGCATTGCCCAAGATCGATCCTGCAGCTGCCATGGCGATCCTTTCACGTACACGTCGTGACCTGTCGGGCTTTGATTGTCCCGGTGTGTCGAACGTTACGTCAAACGACACCGAGACGTTGCGAATCGCGGACCGGCCGCGTGAGCATCGTCCTCGTGATCGCCGGAGTGCCTGGTGGCGCTGGTCGAGTGGGTCAGCCGACGCCGGCGGCGCGGAACTGGACGCTCACTCGCGGACCGATCGGTCGGGCCGTCTTGGGGATCGCGTGCTCCCACGTTCGCTGGCAACTGCCTCCCATGACGATCAGATCCCCGTGGTCGAGCACCAGGCGAAGCGACACGCCACCGCCACGAGGCCGCAGTGCGAACGCGCGGGACGCACCGAGCGAGAGGATTGCCACAACCGTGTCGTGGGTGGCGCCGCGTCCGATCGTGTCGCCGTGCCAGGCCACGCTGTCGCGCCCGGTTCGGTACAAGCACATTCCGGTGCTGGTCAGGTCTTCGCCCAGCTCCTCGCGATAGTGCTCCGAAAGCAGGATGCGGGCCTCGACCAGCGCAGTCCAGGGAACCGGCTCCCCGGAGCGGTAGAGACGCAGCAACCTCGGTACGTCGACGACGTTGTCGTACATCTGACGGCGCTCCGCCCGCCAGTCGTCAGCAGCGAGAAGACCGTCAAGGAGATCGAAGCCGTTGTGCATCCATCCACGCTGCACGTCGATCCACGCGCTGCCGGGGAGGTTCGTCCGCTCGGATCGTCGGAGGTCGGCGAACGCCGCCCCCGCGTGGGCTGCGAGAGTGGCGTCAGTGTCGCCGTGAACACCTGACCACAACGAGGTTTGGACTCCGAAGCTCACGGAGCGAGCGTAGCAACTTGGGCGAACGTGCGTTCGAGCCGCTCCGTCCCGCGAGCTCGCCGTTGGCGGAAAGCCGGCGGCGTTGGTTCGCACGAGACCGTTGACAACCGATGCGAGGATCGCTTGATGAGTGGGAACACGATGAGCTTTTCGCTGCCGGAGACTCTTCGGGCGTACATCGATGAACGCGTACGCTCGGGCAACTACGGAAACACCAGCGAGTACCTGCGCGATCTGATCCGACGAGACCAGGAGCTGCAGAGTCGAGAACATCTTCGGGACCTTGTGGCCGAGGGGCTCGAATCCGGTCCGCCGTAACGGCACCGCCGGCATCGACGGGAGACGGTGGCCGGTAGGGTCGGCCAGATGCGGACGATCGGGTTGCTTGGTGGCATGTCGTGGGTGTCGACGGGGCACTACTACCGACTCATCAATGCCGACATCGGAGCCCGGTTGGGGCCGGAGCACTGTGCGTCGCTGACGTTGTGGCAAGGGGATTTCGCCGTCATCGCCGAACTCCAGCGGGCCGGCCGGTGGGACGATGCCGGCCAGATCTTGGCTGGCGGGGCCAAGGCACTGGTGGCTGCGGGTGCGGACCTCCTGGCGATCTGCGCCAACACCATGCATCTCTGCGCCCCGCAGATCACTGCGGCGATCGGTTCGGTCCCGGTGGTCGACATCGTCGAGGTCGTGCGCGACCAATGCCTCCAGCTCGGCATCTCGCGCCTCGGTCTCCTCGGCACCTCGTACACGATGGAATCGCCGGAGCTCTATCCCGTTCCGCTGGCCGCGGCCGGTATCGACGTGATCGTGCCCGATACGGCCCAGCGGGCAGAGATTCAGCGCATCACGTTCGACGAACTGATCGCGGATGTCCTCACCGATCAATCGCGTGCGACCTTTCTCGACATCGCTTCGTCGCTGATCGAGCGAGGTGCTCAAGGCGTCGTGCTTGCGTGTACCGAGCACGGTCTCCTCTTGGCCGACGGGGATCTCTCGGCACCGGTGCTCGACTCCACAATCCTGCACGCCCGCCGGATCGTCGATCTCGCACTCGCGTAGGGCCCGACTCTCTTGCGACGGGAGCCGGGAGCGGAACCGGCGACGTCGACGTCAGTCCGACCGTCTCGTCTCGTCGAGGAAACGGACGACGGCGTCATTGAAGAGGTCGTTGCGGTCTCCGGCAACCATGTGCCCTGCGCCGGCCACGTCGACGAGCTGTGCACGCGGGGTGATTGACAGGAACTGCTTCGCCCCTTCCTCGCTGAGCAGATCGCTCGTGCGCCCTCGCACCAGCAGAGTGGGCACGGTGAGGCGGCGTGCGGCTTCCTCGAAACGGTCCGCGTCGGTCAAGGTGGAGCGAGTCTCTTCGGTGCTTCCCAGACGACCGCTGATGAACCGCGGATCCCAGTGCCAGAACCAGCGACCGTCAGCGCGCTGACGAAGGTTCTTACGAAGGCCGGAGAGGTCGGATGGACGCGGTCGATGCGGGTTGTACGCGGCGATGGCGTCGGCCACGTCGTCGAGCGACGCGAAGCCGTGGTCCATGTTCGCCATCATGAAAGAACCGATGCGATTGCGCCCCTGCTCCTCGAGTCTCGGGGCCACATCGACCAGCACAAGCGCCCGGGCGACGCGACCTCCGTCTTCGGCCTCGCCCACGGCAGTCAGTGAGGAGAGGCCGCCGAGCGACGCGCCGACGAGAACGGGCGGCTCTGTCAAGGTCTCGGCGATGGCGAGCACATCAGCAGCGAACGCATCCATCGTGTAATCGCCGTCGGCGGCCCAGTCACTCTCGCCATGGCCGCGGAGATCGACCGTATGAGCGAACCATCCTCGACGGGCGAGCACATCGAGCGTGGTTCCCCAGGCGTGGCGGGTCTGTCCTCCGCCGTGCAGGAGAACGACCGGCGGACTCGCCGGGTCCCCGGCCACGTCAGCGGCGAGTCGAAGACCGTTTCTTCCGGTCAGGTCGATGCGCCGCGGTTCGAGATGATCGGTCATCGCGTCTCCGGTCGTGTCGGGTTCATGACACAAGCGAGCGTACCGGTGGAGGTGATCTCGGGATGGGGACTAGTCGTCGTGAACCGCGTGGCTCCGCCCGTCGAGCGCAGCACCGTCGTGAGAGTGGCCGTACAGTACGCACATGGCGCTCGATGAGGACCGACCCGGCACGCTGTACGGCACAGGAGCGCGGGCTTTGCAGGACGAGTTCGACTCCCGCCGTCTGGCCGATCGTCTGGCGGAGGTGACACTCCACGACGAACTCGACGCCGGCGACATGGCGCTCGTCGCGGACCAGGCTGCGGTCTGGGTGTCGACCGTCGACGCCGACGGTTGGCCCGACGTTTCCTACAAAGGTGGCGAGCCCGGATTCGTTCGGGTCGTGAATCCGGGCGAACTGCGCATACCGATCTTCAACGGGAACGGGATGTGGCGGACGTTGGGCAACATCCGCGACAACGGGCGGGTCGCTCTGCTCTTCGTCGACCAACAACGGCCATGGCGGATGCGCGTGCACGGCACCGGGACCGTCCTCACGGATCACGACTCCGTCGCAGGGTTCACCGAAGCCGAAGCCGTGCTCGTGATCCGAGTTGCCCGCGTGTTCCCGAACTGCGGCCGCTACATCCATCAGGAGGGCGAGATCTCGCCCTTCGTGCCCCGCCAGGGACACGTGACGCCGATCCCCGACTGGAAACGCCTGCCTGTTCTGAATGAAGTTCTACCGGCGAGCGATCCTGCCCGCTTCGACTGACCCGACCGAGGACCGCATCCGATGACGACGACTGCGTCCACCGAACATCAGGCAGTGGTCACCGACGGCCACGGAGGGATCCGGCTCGAGCTGTGACGTCGCTGCTGTTCGAGGCGAGCGCCGGTCGCGAACTGCTTCCCGGCGTTCGTCACGCCACGGTGCGCAGCCAAGCGCTCGGACATCGAGCTGACCTATCGACCGTGCTCGTTCCGGGCACCGTCCCCGCGGCGATGGTCCTTCTCCTTCACGGCGTCTATGGCAGTCACTGGAGCTGGCTGCACAGGGAGGCGCGGACCTCGTACTGCATCAACTCCGCGGCGGGCGTCATTCCTCCGTTGCTGCTCGCGATGCCGAGCGACGGTGGTTGGGGGGACGGCAGTGCCTACGCGAACTTCGGCGGAACCGACCACGAGTCGTGGGTCGTCGACGAGGTACCTGATGTCGTCTCCGCCATGCACGAACTCCACGGGCTTCTGCCGCTGTTCGTCGGCGGTCTTTCGATGGGTGGCTTCGGAGCGCTTCGGCTCGCCGCCCGCCATCCGTCAACCTTTAACACGGTGGCCGCCCACTCGTCGGTGACCTCGCTCGACGGACTCCAACAATTCGGTCGCGCCCCGCTCGACTAATCGATCGATGACCGCGACCTCGCAACACTGTTGTGCGAAACGAAAGGGCTTCCACCTCTCGCACTCGACTGCGGTGTCGACGATTTCCTGATCGACGACAACCGCCGCCTGCCCGATGAGCTCACGGCCGGTGGCGTGGCCCACAGCTACGGCGAGTCCGAGGGCGGTCACGAGTGGCCGTACTGGCGGCGTCGGCTTCCTGTTGCGCTGCGCTTCTTCGCTGATCGCTCAACTCTCGATGACCACGGCGCCGACATCAAAGTGGCGTTTGGACTGGTGATCTTCTGTATACGTGTGTAGAAAGAAGTTCGCAGGAGCGGAGCGATTCGTCGAAGGATTCGATGACGTCGTTGCGGTCGGCGTTGTCTTCTCACGTACGTCGATACTCCGTTCGCCGGCGTTCAGCAGAGTGATCGGCAGACCCATTGATGCGCAAGCAGAGCCCACAGGACGAGGAAGTCGATACGTTTGACCTCGATCACGTTGGTTCGTGGGTGCTTGACGCGCTTCCACGTGCCGTGATCGTGGCGGACCTCAGTGGCCGGATCGTCGGTTGGAACAGCCGCGCGGAAATCACGTTCGGTCGAAGTCGGTCCGAAGTGCTCGGGACGGTCTACGACACGATCGTCTCGACAGAGCATCGGGCGAGGGCAAAGGCGCTGAGGGCGCTGGTGCTCAGCGGCGAGAGCTGGAGCGGAGAGTCTGTCGTGCAGTTGGCCGACGGAACCACGAGACACCTGTTCTCGTTTCTCGCACCGCTGCGCGATAGCGCCGGTCGGGTGATCGGCGTGGTGAGCGCCGCCGATGATCTGAGAGAGCACCGAGCGCTCAAGAAGCAGACGACTGACCTTGCTGACCACCTCGTGCTCGCTCTCGCCGCAGGACGGCTCGGAACCTGGAGATGGGACCTGCATACCGGGGAAACGACGTGGGATCACGTCGCCGAGGCCTTGTTCGGGTTTGCACCGGGAGGTTTCGACGGCACGTACGACACATGGGTATCGCTCCTGCATCCTGAGGATCGCGAGTCGACGCTCGCGATCGTCGCCGACGCAATCGCCAACAAGGCCAGCTACGAGGTCTCACACCGGGTCGTTTGGCCGGACGGCAGTGTGCACTGGCTGCGGGGACGCGGACAGGCGATGGTTGACCTCGATGGTCGGGTCACCGGCACCGTGGGCTGCGTCGGTGACGACACTCTGAGGAGGACAGTCGAGCTCGATGCTGAGCGGCGGGTGATCGAGGCTGAGCAACGGGCGGCATCGGAAAAGGTTCAACGTGAGCGCATCGAATTCCTCAGCGCGCTCAATGACGCCGCGCTGACGGCCACCGATCACCGCGAGCTGATGCGTGCGACAGCAGCCGCAGCGGTGCCGCGGCTTGGCGACTGGTGCTCTGTCTCCTACCTCACGCACCCCGGCATGCCGCCGGAGATCGAGATCGCGCATTCCGACCCCGGACGAGTCGATTGGGCGCGCGAGTTGCAGTTGCGCTACCCGTACGACCCCGACGCGAAGTCCGGCGTGGCTGCGGTCATGCGTACCGGCATCACTGAGCACGTCGAGCTCTTGACTTCCGAGCTGATTGATCGCGCGCTCGAAGGCTCTTCCTATTCGGACATCGACGAACTCCGCAGAGTGATCACCGAGCTGGGAATCACCAGTTCGATCACCGTGCCTCTGGTGACCCGCCACGGTGTGGTCGGTGCCATCCAGTTCGTCACTGCGGAGTCGCGTCGTCGATATGGCGCTGACGACGTCGCGCTCGTGGAGGCTGCCGCCGGTCGAATTGCCGATGCGATCAACAACGCGTGGATGAGCGACCACCAGCACGACGTTTCCGCGAAGCTGCAGGCGGCGCTCTTGCCGGCGACGCTCCCATCGATCGAGGGCCTCGAAGTCGCGGTCCGCTACCGGGCTGGAGCAAGCATGGACGTGGGAGGCGACTTTTACGACCTGTTCCAGCTTGATCAGAACCGATGGGCGCTGGCGATTGGCGACGTGTGCGGCACCGGACCTGACGCTGCCGCCGTCACGGGGAAGGCCCGTCACACCATCCGGGCCGCCGCCACGCACGGTGTCGCGGCGCCAGACGTCCTGGAATGGCTGAACGACGCGATCATCGCCGGGGAACGAGGCCTGTTCTGCACGGCCGTGTATGGGACGCTCGATCGGCTCGATGGAGGACGCTGGCGCCTGACGACCATCAGCGCCGGCCATCCGCTCCCCGTGCTTCGCACTGCGGGAGGGGCCGTGGATCACGTCGGGCACCCGGGAACGCTCCTCGGCGTTCTCCCGGAGATCGAGGTGACACCGACGGAGACGATCCTCGGGGACGGTGACACCCTCGTCCTCTACACCGACGGGATCACCGACGTACGACCGCCTTTCGCGCTTGACGAGGCCGAGCTTCTGGAGCTCGTCGGAAAGTCCTGCGATGGTGCCACCGATGCCGACGCGACGGCGTCGAACTTGATCGCAGAGATCGAGAAAGTGCTCCCGATCCACGAGCGCAACGATGACCTCGCGATCGTGGTCGTCCGAGTCGCCGGCGTCGCAACCGGAGCGTGATGGCCGGCCGGCGAGCCGGCGGAGCGGCCCCCACGCAAACGCGACCAATCAACTCCGTGGTTTGACTAGCGGTTCCACGGGTACTGCTCATGAAACAGACGCATCGTTTCATGAGCAAAGGACACGACAATGGTTTACCGCCCCCGAACGAACCTGGATACGCACTGCGACCGGAGCGCCGTTGGCAGCGCGTGCGGTCACCCGATGGCACGGACAGAGCGATGACCACCGAGATGGTCCCGCCCCCGGCTCCGCTCGCCGTGCGCGTCGCCGAGTTGGACCGGCACGTCCAAGCCCGCGACATCGTTTGGCTACGCCAGCAGCACGCTGCGGGTTCACTCGCCTGGCTGGCACCGCATCTGGGACCGACCGGGTACAGCGCGCTCGGTTCCGCCATCGGGGCCGGCGACCTCGACCTCGTGGGCCGCCACCTCGCAGTCTTGGGCGACGCCACCACGGTGCTCGACGAGCCGGTCGCCGCCGTGACGACGGTCCGGCCGGCAATCGTTCCATCGACCATGGGTACGAAAGTCGTCGGTGACCCGTTGACGGGTGATCTGGATGATCCGACGCTCATCGTTTCACGTCACGGCGCTGTCCTTCCGGCGGCTGCCGTTCGACGTGAGCGGAACACGCTCGTCGTCACGGCCATCGTCCTCACGCTGCTCGCTGTCGGAGTCGTCGCCTTCCTCTTGCTGCGCAACAATGACGACAAGGCGGCGGACACATCCATCGCAACGGAGACGGTCGCTCCTGACACTGTCGTGGTCACCACACTGCTCACGCCGGCGCCGATCGTTTCGGAGGCGCCGCTGACCACCGGCGCGATCACCACGCTTACTGTCCCTACGACGGTGCCGCCGAGCGCCGCCGCCACCGTCGTCGCAACCGTTGCCCCGCCGAAGGTTGTTGCTCCGGCGCCGGTAGTCACGGTGCCGTTGCAGGATGCCGTGAGCACGGCGTCACGTTCAGCGACCTTCGGGCCCTATCTCGCCATGGTCGACGCCGCCGGGCTCACGAACGAACTGCGGACGATGAAGAATGTGACGTTCCTCGTCCCGACCGAGAGCGCATTCGCGGCGTTGCCGACAGACGTGCAGGTCGCCCTCCGGTCACCGTCGAACCGTGACGTACTGGCCCGCATCGTCCGCTACGGAGTGCTCACCCAGAGTCGCGCGGCTGCGCAGTTGAAGCCAGGCGACTACACCACGGTCGAGGGTTCGGCAGTGAACGTGAAGCTTCTGAACGGCACTGTGAGAATCAACGACGCCACCGTGACCGGCCCAGATGTCAAGGTCGTGAACGGTGTACTGCACGCCGTGGATCGGCTCCTTGTCCCGGCGTCGGTTGACCTCAACGCCCTTGTCCCGAGGGCGGCGCCACCGACCGCGGCGCCGGCACGCGTGACGACCGTCGCGCCCACGAGCCCGCCGACCGCGGCACCGACCGCCGCGCCGGTCACCACTAGTGCGCCTGCAGTGACGCCGAACACCGTCCCGGCAACCACTGCAGCGCCGACGCCCACGGTGGCACCTACGACCGTCGCTCCTACGACCCGGGCGCCCACGACCGTTGCACCCACCACCCGCGTGCCCACTACAACGATCGCCTGAGCGAAGTGCGAGCGCGGCTCGTTGCGGTTTGCGGTTCAGCGCTGCCGAGTCGCGCTACACGAGCTTGGACTGGTGGCCTTCCCAGTACTTGTCGCGCAGCAGTCGCTTGTAGAGCTTTCCGGTGGGGTGCCGTGGGAGCTCGGCCTGGAAGTCCACCGAACGCGGGCACTTGATGTCCGACAGTTGTGATCGGCAGAACGCCATGAGTTCCCGAGCAAGTTCCGGCCCGGCGTCGGCCATGTCCACCGGTTGCACGACCGCTTTCACCTCTTCGCCGAAGTCCTCGTTGGGGACGCCGAACACGGCGACGTCGGCCACCTTCGGGTGCATCGTGAGCACGTTTTCCGCCTCCTGCGGATAGATATTCACGCCTCCCGAAATGATCATGTTCGCTTTGCGGTCGGTGAGGAACAGGTAGCCGTCGGCGTCGACGTAGCCGATGTCGCCGAGGGTGGACCAGCCCTTCGGGTGACGGCTCGACGCCGTCTTGTCCGGGTCGTTGTGGTACTCGAACGTGCCGCCGCCGCCGAAGTAGATCGTGCCCGGCTCGCCGACCGGGAGCTCGTTGCCCTCCTCGTCGCAGATGTGCAGCTCGTTGGCGAGAGCACGGCCGACGCTGCCCGGCTTCTTCAGCCATTCGTCGCTCTTGATCATGGTGGAGCCGTTGCCCTCGGTGCCGGCGTAGTACTCGAAGAGCACCGGGCCCCACCACTCGATCATCTGCTGCTTCACCGGCACCGGGCATGGCGCCGCGGCATGAATCGCCACCTCCATGCTCGACACGTCGTACTTCGCCCGGACCGCGGGGTCGAGCTTGAGCATGCGGACGAACATCGTGGGCACCCACTGGCTGTGGGTCACCTGGTAGCGGTCGATCAGCGCGAGCGCCTGTTCCGCATCGAAGTGCTCCATCACGACCACCGTGACGCCGACCCGGAAGCAGTCCATGCAGTGACGCAGCGGGGCGGCGTGATAAAGCGGAGCGGGGGAGAGGTACACACTGTTCTCGGTCATGCCGTAGAAGCCGCGCAGCGTTGCCTCGAGGCTCGGACCCTCACCCAAGGGGGCAAGGCTCAGGTTCACCTTCACCCCTTTCGGGCGGCCGGTCGTCCCCGAGCTGTAGAGCATGGTGAAGCCTTCGGCCTCGTCGGCGATCGGGGTCGACGGGAGTTCGGCGATCGATGCTTCGAGGGACTCGTAGCCGTCGATCGTGCCGTCGACCATCGTGAACAGCGTGACCTTCGCTGCCAGAGGCCGCAGTTCCGCCGCGAGCTCCGCCTTCTCCTTCGACGTAAAGAACGCCTTCGCCCCACAGTCGTTCACGATGTACTCGGCCTCGCCGAGCGTGAGCCGACTGGAGATCGCGGTGTATCGAAGGCCGGCGCGCTGCGCCGCCCAGCAGATCCGGAAGTACCACGCGTTGTTCTCCATCAGCAGCGCGATCGAGTCACCTTGCTCGATACCTGCCGATCGCAAGAGGTGAGCGATCCGGTTGGAGTCGTCCTCGAGCTGGCGATAGGTGATCGTCTCGCCCGACGTCGCCATCACATAGGCGGGTTTGTCCGGCGTGGCTGCGGCGTGTTGTCCTGGGTGCACGACGCAGGATCGTAGGCCGGGGCAGCGATGTATGCCCGGTCAGATGCTTTCGAAGATCTCGATGCGCGGGGGACCGGCAACACCGGCCTTCTCCATGCCCGCCTTCAGCGCGGGGTCGTTGGCGAACGCTTCCGCCTGCGCCACCGTCGGGAAGTCGTGGAGGACGAAGACATCATTGGCATCGCCCGGTGCCTGCATCACCTTCTTCGCCGAGCACCCGTGCTGGACTCGCAGCGGCTCGAGCTCGTTGTAGACCACATGCCACGCGGCGAAGTCGGCGACGGGATGACGGACGGCGATGGTTGCACTCATCAGAGGGCTCCTTGTGACGTGGGGCGGCGATGCCTCCGCCGCTCAGTGTGGACCTCTCCGGCCGCAGAGTCGAGCGAAGACTGTCTGAACGGCCACGTTCTCCGGGAATTCCTCCGCCGTCAGCGGTGCGGCGAGGCTCGGGACACGACCGACTGATTCAATGACTCGTGAAGACCTCGAGCTGGGCCGACTTGATCGCCGCGGTCTGACCCTGGACGAGCAGGAACAGCGCCTCGCGGGCGAGCCGCTGCGCCTGATGGTCCCGGACGATGGCTCGCCCGCCGCCCTCGGCCAGCGCAGCTGCGCTGCACCGGAGCGCGAACGCTGATGCCTCGGCTCGGGCCACGGCCATCTCGGCGCCGGGTGCAGCGGCGTCGAGGCTCGCCCGGCGGCGGCCCAGCTCGTCCGCGAGACCGTCCCCGGAATCGCCGAGCAGGGTCCGGCATCGATCAGCAACGCCGATCGCGAGCGATCCGTTGGTGCGGAGGCCGGCGGCGTCACGCACCATCCACTCCCGGATCGGTTCGATGACCGTCACTCGGTCATCGGGGACGAAGTGATCCTCGAAGTGCACGGTCACCGTCGACGAAGCATTCACGGCGGCAAGCTCCAGTCGCTGAGCGCGAAGGGTCGGCCCGGCCACGGCGTCGACGAGCCCCCAGACGATGGTCTGCGCATCGTCGTGTTGAAGCGAGGCGGTGTGGACCCGGTGGATCCGCTCCCATCCCGTGACCCACGGCGCGGAGCCGCTCAGCAGCCAGCCGCCGGTTGTTCGCGAAGCCGAGAGCACAGGAGGACCGGGTCGGCGCAGATGGGCGAAGGCAACACCCAGCCGGAGTTCGCCCGAGGCCGCTGCCGCCGCAGTCCCGTCGGCGACGAGGTGATCGGCGTGAGCTATGACGTTGCTCGCACCGAGGTGCTGCAGCCAGACGAATGCCGTGGTGAGGCACCCGCCGCTCAGAATCTCGACGATCTCCAGCAGCTCGGCCGGGGTGAGACCGAGGCCGCCGACTTGCGCAGGCATCGCCGCCCCGTAAAGCCCGAGTGACGCGAGTGCGTCGAGGTTGCTCAGCGGGAGGAGGGCCGAGGCGTCGGTGTCGAGGGCGCCCGGGAACAGCACATCGTCGGCCAGGGCTCGGGTCCTTTCGATGATGGTGCGGGGACTTCCGGTCTGGACCACACCCCAGTGTTGCCGTTCCTGCCGGGCACGTGCGATCCCTTGCGCTCCGCGCTAGTAACTGCGTGGAAGGCCCAGGACGGTCTGGGCGAGATAGTTGAGCGTCATCTCCTGGCTCACGGGCGCGATGCGCATGATGCGGGCCTCGCGCCAGTAACGCTCGACGTGGTACTCCACTGCATACCCCAGTCCGCCGTGGGCTTGCATGGCACGGTCGGCCGCCTCGTAGCCAGCTTCCGCGGCGAGGTACTTGGCGAGGTTCGCTTCTTCGCCGCAGGGGAGTCCGTTGTCGTAGCGCCACCCCGCGACCAGGGTCATCTGCCAAGCAGCCCGTAAACGCGCATAGGCATCGGCGAGTGGATGGCTGATGGCCTGGTTGGCGCCGATGGGACGTCCGAACACCTCGCGTTGCTTCGCGTAGTCGACTGCTCGTCGAAGCGCTGCCTCGCCGATACCGATGGCCTCGGCGGCGATGAGCACACGCTCGGGATTGAGGCCCGAAAGGATGTGGTGGAAGCCGTTCCCCTCCTCGCCGACCATACGCCAGGCCTCGACCGGCAGGTCGTCATAGAAGGTCTCGCACGTCGCAACGGCATTACGGCCGGTCTTGGCGATCGGCCGAATGGTCACGTAGGCGGGGTCGAGATCGGCGAGGAACAGGGTCAGACCGCCGAAGCGGTCGTGGCCGGGTGCCTCGGCTGTTCGGACGAGGATGAGAACGACCTCGGACTCCAATGCCTTCGAGGTCCAGATCTTCTGTCCCGAGATCCGCCAGTTGTCGCCGTCGCGGACGGCTTTGGTGGTGATCCGAGATGTATCCGTACCGGCGTTGGGCTCGGTGACACCGAAGGCGACGTGGAGATCACCTGCGGCGGCGCGGGTGAGATAGGTCTCCTTGAGCCGTTCGTTGCCGAACTTCACGACCGGCTCAAGCCCGAACACGGTGAGATGCAGAGCCGTGCAGCCGTTCATCGCCGCTCCGGACGCGGCGACCTCGCGCATCATGACGGCAGCGTCGCTGATTCCCCGGCCACCGCCGCCGTACTCGTGGGGGATGGCCATGCCGACCCAGCCGCCTTCGGCCATCGCCCGATAGAACTCCCACGGAAAGCGGTGTTCCTGATCGCACGCCGACCAGTACTCGTCGGGGAAGCCCTTGCAGACGTGTCGCACGCCTTGCGCGATCAGGGCCTGATCCTCGTTCTCCGTGAAGTCCATCGGAAGATCAGACAGGCGAAAGACAGGAAACGAAGGTGGCCGCGCCCGCAAGAGCACCGAGGTGCTGCTCCATCTGGTCGGGCCTGGACAGGTCGATATTGCACATGGCGAGATCTTGGGGCATTGAGCCGACGCAGAGCAAGGTCATCTCGTTGCCGAGCGGGAGGGAGAGGACGACGAGGTCGTCTCCGGAGCACGACGTTCGTGCTGAACTGAGGCCATGACTGACCACGTGGTCCTCGACGGCGCCACCCTGACCCCGCGTGGTCTGCGAAGCATCGCCGCCGGGGCGTCGGTCTCGCTGGCGACTGGATCGGTCGAGCGAATGGCGGCTGGACGGCGGATCGTCGATCGTTACCTCAGCGAGTCGATCCCCGCCTACGGCCTCACCACCGGTCTCGGTATGCGCGCTGATCAGATGCTCACCGCCGAGGAGGCTGCCGAGTTCTCGTATCGGACGGTTCGCGGTCGGGCGCAGGCCATCGGTCCGCTGTTGACCCCGGAGCAGGTGCGGGCGGTGATGGCGGTGCGGCTCAACACCATGTTGAACGGCGCGGCCGGGGCCAGCGCCGAGATCGCCCCTGCCCTCGTCACCGCGCTCAACAACGGGTTCGTCGCCGCCATGCCCCGGATCGGCTCCATCGGAACCGGAGATCTCGTGGCCATGGCTGCGCTCGCCCACGCCTTGATCGGCGAAGGAGAGGCGATCGTCGGCGGTCGGCGCGTCACCGCATCCGAAGGGCTTGCCTCCGCTGGCATCGTTCCGGTGAAGCTGCTGCCCAAAGACGGCACCGTGCTCTGCAACAACACCGCCTTCTCCACGGCGCTGGCCGCGTTGGCGTCAGTGGCGGCACGCACGACGTTGCTCTCGGTGCAGATCGCCGGCGCGCTCTCGCTCGAAGGATTCGTCAGCAACCTCTCGCCGTTCAGGTCTGCCTCACTTCGCGCCCGTCCGCAGCCCGGACAGGTCGAAGCGGGAGATCAGCTGCGTCGGCTCCTCGGGGACGGTCCCCTCGGTCGTGCGGGCGCGGCCCGACGGCTCCAGGACCCGCTCTCGTTTCGGTGCATGGCCCAGGTGCACGGCGCGGCGTTCGCCGCGCTCGCTGACCTCGACGAGGAACTCGACGTGGACCTGAACTCGTCCCCCGACAACCCCGTCGTGATCATCAGCGAGGACGTGTGCGTGAGCACGGGCAACTTCCATGTACCCCGGCTGACGCAGACCCTCGATGGGTTGGCACGAGCGCTGGCGTGGTGCGCCACCGACTCCGTGTCGAGGGTGCAGCGCCTCATGCATCGACCACACAGCGGACTTCCGCCCTTGCTCTCGTCGGATCGGCCCGACACCGCCGGGTTCGGCCCACTACTCAAGCCGATGGAGGCGCTACGCGCCGAGATCGTGCACCTCTCCACCCCCGTGCCGGTTCTTTCGTCACACAATGCCGACGGTGTCGAGGACTCGGCGACATTCGCCGCATTGGCGGCGTCGAAGCTCGCCGACCTTGCCGGGCAGCTCGACCTGCTCGTGGCGTTTGAGCTGGTGGCCGCGTGTCAGGCAATCGACCTTCGCTCCGGAGGCCGGACTGACGTGGAGGCGGCGATCGCCCCATCGCTCCTGCCCGTCTACACCGCAGTGAGGGAGCGCTGCCGGTTCATTGATGAGGATCGGCCGATCGGGCGCGAGATCGAATCGATCGCGGCGGAACTGGTGGCGAGCGGCCGGCTCATTGAAGCCGTCGGTCTGGCGAGCCCCGAGTCAGAGAGCTAGGCGTAGCGCAGCGATTGGCCGATCCCCATCGCGGTGGCCTTGTCCAGCATCGCCGCGCCGAGTGCGATGTCGGAGAGCGAGAGGCCGCGATGCCAGAACAGAATCCGTTCGTCGTCGCTTTCGCGTCCGGTTCGGCTGCCGGCAACGATCTGGCCCAGCTCTGCGTGGACGCCGTCCTCGGAGAGAAGCCCGGCGTTGATATGCGGACGTAGTGCTCCGAACTCACCGGCTCGGAACTGGCCGAGATCGTCGACCACGATCTTGTCCATCACTGCGGTCATGCTCAGCTCCAGCGCGCTCACCGTGCCGTAGGGGATGACCAACACCCCCGGGCGCGCCCACGCCGTGTGAAAGAGCTCCTCGCGTGTCTCGAGCCGCGACGCCTCCACCATGATGTCGGCACCTTCCAGGCACGACTGCCAGTCCGTCGTGACCGTCACTTCTTTCCCCAGGTCGTGCGAGAGCTTGGCGGCGAACGCGCCGCGACTCTCGGGCCGACGTGAATGCACACGAATCTCGTCGAAGTCGAACAACCGGTCGAGCAATCGCACGTTCCAGTACGACGTTCCGCGTGCGCCGATGTGTCCGAGGATCTTCGAGTCGGCCCGGGCGAGATGGCGCGCACCGAGCGCGGTGAGCGCGCCCGTCCGCATGTCGGTGATGGCGGTTGCATCGATGATCGCCCGGGGCATGCCGGTGTGCGGATCGAACAGGTTGAGCAGGGCCATCTCCGAGGGAAGGCCGAGCTTGTAGTTGTCGACGTAGTCGCTCACCACCTTCACGCCGGCGAGACGCAGCGGGCCGACGTATCCGCGCAGCACGTTGAAGTG